>DATEDH010000034.1:0-12508 GCA_035281765.1 Gemmatimonadaceae bacterium | reverse complement strand
AGCGGAAGGAAGGTCCCTCCGCGTGCTCGAGACCTGCGAGATCGACACCGCGCGCCTGGAGCGGCTCGAGCTTCTCTACCGGATAGTCATTGCCCACGACACCGACGAGCTGAACGTCGGTGAGAAGACTCGCCGCGGATGAAAAGAAAGTGGCAGACCCGCCGAGGACGTCGTCTGCTTTTCCAAAAGGTGTTTCGACAGAGTCCAGCGCAACCGATCCGACTACAAGTACGGTCATTTCGATGAGGTTGTGAGTTGCTGTTACATGCGCTCAGGCGCGCTGATCCCCAATATGCCGAGGGCATTGCGGATGACAATCTGCGCGGCGCGTGCGAGTGCGAGACGTGCCTTCATAATTTCGTCGGGCTCGCCGAGTACGTGATGCTTGTGATACCAGAGATGCGCAAGCCGCGCGGTTTCTGTGAGATACGTCGTAATGCGATGTGGCTCGAGCGCCTGAGCCGCTCCCGCGACAACCTGCGGGAAATCGACGAGCGCTTTTATCAGCTCCTGTTCCTCCGGCTCGCGGAGAGCTCCAAGATCGATGCCCTCGACAGAAAACGACTCACGATCGATCTCACCGACGCGGAAGATTCCGCACATCCGCGCGTGCGCCATCTGCACATAGTAAACCGGATTTTCCTCCGACTGCTTCAGCGCGACATCGATGTCGAACACCAGCTGCGAGTCGCTTTTTCGCATGAGGAAGAAAAAACGAACCGCATCGCGGCCGACTTCGTTGATGAGATCGCGCACAGTGACATAGCTCCCTGCACGCTTCGAGATCTTCACCTCTTCCCCGCTTCGCATCACGGTCACCATCTGATGCAGCACGTATTCGGGATACTGCGGCGCGATCCCCATGTCGAGCGCCTGCAACCCCGCGCGCACACGAGTAGTCGTGCTGTGATGATCTGCACCCTGCACGTCGATCGCGCGATGAAAGCCTCGCTGCCACTTGGTTACGTGATAGGCAACGTCCGGCAGGAAGTACGTGTACGTCCCGTCGCGCTTGCGCATCACGCGATCTTTGTCGTCGCCGAACTCGCTGGTACGCAGCCACATCGCGCCGTCGGACTCGTAGGTCTTGCCCGCTGACTTCAGAGCCTCGACAGTCTTCTCGACCTTGCCGTCGCTGTATAGCGACGACTCGAGATAATAGTTGTCGAACTTCACGCCGAAGGCCTGGAGATCGAGGTCCTGCTCCGCGCGCAGCGCCGCTACCGCGAACTCTTTTACATCGCCTGCATCACGCGAAGATCCGCCGTGCTCAGCCACATAACGCTCGGCAATCTCGCGAATGTAGTCGCCGTGATATCCGCCTTCAGGAATCACGAGCTCCTCACCCTCGAATGACTTGAGCCACGCGCGCACGCTTGCAGCGAGATTCTCGATCTGCACGCCCGCATCGTTGTAATAGAACTCGCGCGACACCTTCCATCCGGTCCACTCGAGAAGCGTCGAGATGGCATCGCCGAGCGCAGCCTGTCGTCCGTGTCCAACGTGCAGCGGCCCGGTCGGGTTTGCAGAAACGAATTCGACATTGACGCGCTCGCCATGTCCTTCATCGGTCCTGCCGAAGTCGTCGTTCGAGAGAACCACCTCTCGAACACCCTCGGCGATCTTCGCCGGATCGAGCCAGAAGTTCATGAACCCGGGGCCCGCGATGTCGACGCGCTCAACACCGGCTTCCTGAAGACGCATCTTGTCCCGCAGCAGCCCGGCGATTTCCTGCGGCCGCTTTTTGAGCGGGCGCGCAAGCGTCATCGCAAGATTGCTCGCCCAGTCACCGAGCGACGGATCCCGCGGGCGCTCGAGCTGTGGCTCGACACTTTCGTCGGCGCCAATCTCGCGCGCAGCAAGAATGAGCTCGCTGCGTATTCGATCTGCCGAGCTCATTCGCTGGACTTTGCCGGCGGCGTCGCCGGCTTCGCGTCAGCGGCCGGCTTGGACTCGGTCTTCGACTCGGTCGACGACGCCGTTTTTTCGGCGGGCGTGGATGTCTTCGATTCAGGCGCAGTTTGCGGCTTCTTACCGTCCTTGCCGTAGTCCGTGATGTAAAAACCGGAGCCTTTGAAAATCAGACCAGCGGTGGATATGAGACGCCCGGCGATCTGACCGCACTCGGGGCATTTCTCCTCAGAGGGCGCCGAGCTGATGGACCGATAGAATTTTTCGAAGTCATGCCCGCTGGGGCAGCGAAACTCGTACAGCGGCATTCAATATTGCGGAAGGGAAACCATAAGCGCGCGAGCCTTGAAAGTTAGACCGCCAGGCATTCACCCTCAAGCTTGAGACCGGATTACGATCGCAAATACGTGAGGCTATCGCCTTGTTGCGCGTATCGCGACGAAATGCCCGGTAAGGAATCTCGACGGGTATCGCTCGAGTTTCTCGAAGCGCATCGCTGCCCTCAGAATTCGATTCCTCCTGGACTCGTGCGATGACCTGTCCAGGGCATTCATGAGCGGAATTGCAAGAACTCTTGGGGCGTGCATGATCGCCGTGCACTCCTCGACTTGAAAACCCGCGTGTGTCACTGCCAGCTTCGCTTCCGCCGGGCCAAGAGTTCGACCGACGGGATAAGGCACGAGCCCGAGCGGATGCGTAACTCCGTAAGGCAGTCGATTTCTGAGACCCACCACCGGGTTCGCCGGATTGTCGAGAGTGAGAATCATCGTCCCCCCGCGCTTCAACACTCTCAACAATTCACGAAGCGCAACTTCGATATGCGCTTTGTCGGTGAAGTGATCGAGCGTCGACAGCGACACGATCGCATCGACGCTCTCGTCGCTCAATGGAATTTCGCGCACATCCGCGCTGAAGCTTCCGAGACGAGGATACCTGCGCCGCGCGGTCGCCGAGACCATCGGAGAGATGTCGAGCGCGACAACCTCATCGGCACGCAAGGCCAGATGTTGATAGAGCCCTTTCGCCACGACTTCATCGAACAGATCAGTCTTGAGAACGCGATTGAGCCTTGACCGCGGCAGCCAGCGGTGAAGCAGTGCGGTGTTGACGAGATCGCTGTGCTCGCGCCACAACTGCTGGGGCAAAGTTTTGAGCCACTCGGCGGCAACGTCATTCCACTCTTCACTGTTGCGAATGCGCGACGGCTCGAGCGACGCCGTCATCGACGCACGACGCGGCCCTGCATTACAGTCAGTGGACGCAATGTCATCGTTGCATACGGTTCGACAGCTCCAGGATCGGTCATCTCGAATTTGAATCGCTTCGCAATCATTGCGAGGACAATCGTGCACTCGAGCGTTGCGAGCGCCGCGCCGATACACACGCGCGGCCCGGCTCCAAACGGAAAGTACACGAAGCGAGGCAGCGACAATCCATTCTCCCATCGTTCGGGCTTGAACGAAAGAGGCTCCTCGAAGTACGCCGGATGACGATGCATGATCCACTGCGAAATCAACACTGTCGAGCCGCGCGGAATTGCAACTCCGCCGAGCTCAGTATCGCGGATCGCTTCACGACCGAGAAGATATGCAGGGGGATAAAGACGCATCGATTCGCGCAGCGCGAGCTGCGTGTATGTGAGCTTCTTCAGAATCTCATCGGTCTCGAACTCCGACGTCGAAATTGCATCCACCTCATCATAGAGATGCCGGGCATGGTCGGGATGCGATGCAAGCAGGTACCACGTCCACGCCATCGCCAGCGACGGCGTATCGAAACCGCCGACGAACAGGTTGACCGCCTCGTCGCGGATCTGCGCCGGCGTCATTGGTGAACCGCTCTCATCGCGCGCAGCGAGCAGCATTGCGAGAAGATCCTTCCTTTCATCGCCGCTCTGTCTGCGAGTCGCGACAGTTTCAGTTACGAACTGGTCGAGCTCAGTGACCCCTGCGGCGTAGCGTCGCGACTCCTCGAGAGGCACCCATTCGGGGAGCAGCCGCGCAGCGCCGCGTCTCGACGAATACTGCGCCATCGCTGCATCGACGGCCGCACCAATCGCAGCAGCACGCGGTGCTACCTCGGGACCAAAGAGACACTCTGCCGCGACCGTCATCAGCAGCGTCTGAAGCTCTTCATGAACGTTGATTGTGTCTCGCGACTGCCATCCATCGAGCATGCGCCTGGTGTGATCGATTATGGATGGAACGTATCGCCCGAGATTTACCGGGTGAAATGCCGGCTGTGTAAGACGCCGCTGGCGCGCCCACGACTGGCCTTCGTTGATCAGCAGGCCTTTACCGAACAATCGACGCTGCTTGCGAATCGCTGCGGCTTTCACGAAGTCGTTCCGTTTCTTGACCAGGATCTCTTCGATCATCGCCGGATCACTGACAAGAAAAGCACGCATGCGGCCAAACCGAAGTCGCGCGACAGGTCCATGATCGCGCGATGTTCGCGTGAGAAATGCGAGCGGATCCTTCCCGAAGTCTTTCAGATGCCCGGTGATTACGCGTCCACGCGGGCTCGTGACAGGTGAGACGGCCGTCAAGTTTCGGACTGAAGCTCTAGAGTCTGCATCTGACGGGACTGTTCGCTCCTGCGTTCGCTCAGCAACGGAAGAGACTCGCCTGGTTCCACCGTCGTCCAGTAAATGCCGCGCGCCGGGAGTCGCAGATAGTGATACGCTCCCAGTGTTCGAAGGCCGGAGCGGGTCAGTATCAGCCATGCGGAATAATTCTCGAAGGCAACGAGTGCGATGCTGCGCCTGAATCCTTCCGCCTGATTAGCCTGCGCCGTGTAGGAATTCCGCGCCATGTACAAGCCGCGACCGCGATACGCGGGAAGCGTATATGAATCGTAGCTGTAGATGTCGCCATCGGGAACGTTGAGAAAACGGGAGAGATATGGAACGTACACGCTTCCGCTCGCGGACCAGCACGCATCAACGATCCTGTCACCCGTTCGCGAAACGAAACATCGATCGCCGCGCGCCAATCGCCGCTCTACCTCCGACCTTCTGGTATCGGGGCGCAGCGCGAGATACGCATCGACATCCGACCGCGACAGCGTCCCAAAAGTGGTGTCGACGAGGGGCCGGTAAGTCGGAATCCGCACGCCCTCGAGCTGATACGTGAGAAACAGCATGCGCCGATAGAACATCGTGAGCGATCGCGCGCCAAATTCGCGGGCCGCTCCCTTGAGCGTGAATCTCGAGCCGTCGCTGAAACGAAGCGCTCCGGTGGGACGATGTCGCGTAGCCAGGGTCATTCTTCAGCCAATCTATCCGGGCAATAACGAATTTCGTGTGGTCGCCTGTAACGATTGTATTACGCGAACTACTGCGCAGGTATGTAGGTTCCCCACACCTCGCGCAGTGCGTTCGAGATTTCGCCAATCGTACAGCGTGTTTTTACTGCAGCGATGATGCCCGGCATCATCTGCGGCCGCGAGCCATCGCGCATCAGGCCTCTTGCAGATTGCTGCAGACTCACGATGCTCTCCTTCGCTGCATCGTTGTCACGCTCCTTGCGCAGCTGTGCGAGCGACGCGACCTGGTCCTTCTCGAGCATCGAATAATCAGGAGCAGGGATGGATGGAGCTTCATTCGAGTCTGAGAAGCGATTCACACCCACAACGGTCGTAGCTCCGCTCTCTACGCGCATTTGATACTCGTAGGCGCTGCGCCCGATTTCCTCCTGAAAAAATCCCTCGGCGATCGCAGCCACGGACCCGCCAAGCAAATCCGACTGCTCGATCAGCGCCATCGCGCGCGCTTCCAGCTCGTTCGTGAGCGCCTCGACGTAGTAGCTGCCCGCAAGCGGGTCGACGGTATTCGCGACACCCGATTCGTAGGCGAGGATCTGCTGTGTTCTCAATGCCAGTGTTGCTGCTTCCGCAGTTGGAAGTGCGAGGGCTTCGTCGTAGCCGTTCGTGTGCAGCGACTGAGTTCCGCCGAGTGTGGCGGCAAGCGCCTGCACTGTTACGCGCACGACGTTGTTGAGCGGCTGCTGAGCAGTGAGGGTCACGCCGCCAGTCTGCGTGTGGAAACGGAGACGACAGCTCGCGTCGGACGCATTGAATCGCTCGCGCATCAATCGCGCGTACATTCGGCGCGCCGCACGGAATTTTGCGATCTCCTCGAAGAGATCGTTGTGCGATGCAAAGAAGAAAGAAAGACGCGGCGCAAACACATCTACTTCGAGACCCGCGTCGATTGCGCGGCGAACATATTCCATCGTGTTCGCGAGCGTGAATGCGAGCTCCTGCACCGCGGTCGCGCCTGCTTCGCGAATATGGTATCCGGAAATCGAAATCGGATTCCAGTTGGGAACCTCTTCCGCGCAGAACCGGAACACATCGGCGATAAGCCGAAGACTCGGCTCCGGCGGATAGATGTACGTCCCGCGCGCGATGTACTCCTTGAGGATATCGTTTTGAATCGTTCCGTTCAGTACACGCCGCGATATTCCCCGCTCTTCCGCCGCGACGATGTACATCGCGAGCAGGATCGCTCCGGTCGCATTGATCGTCATCGACGTAGAGACCGAATCGAGCGGAATCTGATCGAAGAGGCGATGAATGTCGTCCACCGTATCGATGGCGACGCCAGCCCGTCCTACTTCTCCATGAGACCGTGGAGAATCTGAATCGAGCCCCATCTGCGTCGGCAGATCGAATGCAACCGATAGTCCCGTCTGTCCCGCAGCGAGAAGATGCCTGAATCTCTCGTTCGTCTCGCGCGCTGTGCCGAATCCCGCGTACTGGCGCATCGTCCACAAGCGGCCGCGATACATCGTGGGCTGAACACCGCGGGTAAAAGGCCACGTACCGGGATCGCCGAGATCGCGCTGATAGTCGACGGCGGCATCAGCTGGCTGATAAGCCGTCTTTACTGGAATCCCTGATGGAGTCGCCTTTTCGGCGGGATCGCCGCCGGAATTGCTCATCGCGCGGCTAGCGGCATCTCTTCCGAAGCGGGCCTGGCAAGCATCGCCGTCGCAATATCGATGTCGCCCTTGCTGCCGATATAAAGCGGAGTACGCTGATGCAGATCAGTCGGTACGAGATCGAGAATGCGCTCCACGCCGTCGGTGGCAGCACCTCCAGCCTGCTCGACAATGAACGCGAGCGGATTCGCTTCGTAGAGGAGACGCAGCTTTCCCTTTGGCGACACTGCACTCGCGGGATATGCGAAGAGTCCGCCTCCAAGAAGATTGCGATGGAAATCGGCAACGAGCGATCCGACATAACGAACATTCATCGCCTTTCTTTCGCCATCGAGTCCGCGATATCGCCGCATCAATGCGCGCACTTCATCGGACCAATGCTGCTCGTACGAATCGTTTACCGAGAGATACCGGCCCGTATGGGGAATCGTGATGTTCGGATGCGAGAGAAGGAATTCACCAAGCTGCGGGTCGAGAGTGAATCCATGCGCGCCCTGCCCGGTGGTATAGACCATCATCGTGCTCGAGCCGTAGATGACATATCCCGCAGCGACCTGACGACGGCCGGGCTGCAGCATGTCTTCCATCTCCCCGCGCGAGCCGCGCGTGATTTTCCTGACGACGGAGAAAATCGTTCCAACCGGAACGTTCACGTCGATGTTCGATGATCCATCGAGCGGATCGAACAGCAGGCAGTACTTGCCGCACTTGAAGTTGTCGGGGATCTGAATGATCGACGGTTCTTCTTCCGATGCAAGCGCGCAAAGCCGGCCGCCGTGATCGACTGCCTTGATGATGATCTCATTCGAGATGACATCCAGCTTTTGCTGCGTTTCACCCTGAATGTTCTGGCTCTCGGCCGATCCAATGATGTCGGCGAGCCCGGCGCTGCGAACCTTGTTGGCGATCATCTTCGCCGCGAGGGCGAGATCATAGAGGAGCCCGGACAGCTCACCGCTCGCTTCCGGATGAAGCTTTTCCTGCTCGATGATGAAGCGCTCGATTGTAACGACTGACGTTGCTGTATGCCTCACCACTTTAAGCTTCCTCTCCGGTACCAGGTGCGATGTTGCGACTCAGACGGCGCTCAGCATAATGACGCGCATCGGCCTCGAAACGATTGGCGTGATAGCCGCGAGTGAGGCTCTCCCAAATGTAATGAAGGGGAAAAGTTTTGCTCTCCGAGAACTGCTGAACGTGACGGTATTCGTGAAGCAGGAGCTCGGGATGAAGCCGCGTCCGGTGCGCGAGAAATATCGTCCGGCCAAGCGTGATCGCAGCAACGGTTGACTGGCCGAGAAACCAGCCGCCAACTCGCAAGGGCAGGCCACCGCGCCTGTACCGCAGCTCGTCGAGCTCGGGCCAGTTAAAAGTGAGCTCATCCGGAAGGCGAATCGCCTCACCGAGGAGAGCGTCTTTTATCTTCGCGATATATCCCAGGTTTCACCGCCCGCCTGATAGGTAAGCCGCTTTCCGTCTGTCCTGACAATGATGGTGCCGACCTTGTCCGTACGCACAGTCTGCGCCCCGGTGCGCGCCAGCGAGGCAATGACGTCAGGACTCGGATGACCATAACGATTATCGGCTCCAACCGAAATGACCGCGAGCGCGGGCTGGACCGCGCGCAGGAATGCATCAGTGCTGCTCGTGGAGCTTCCATGGTGAGCGACTTTCAGCACGTCGGCATGCAGCTCGCCGAGCTCGTGATCGAGAAGCCACTTCTCTTCATCCCGTTCCGCGTCGCCGGTTAAAAGAAATCGAACGTCGCCGTATTCGACGACCGCAATCGTGCTTGCTTCGTTGGGGTCATTGAGCGATGCAGTCCAGGCAGAATCGGGCGCAAGAAACCGCATTACGACGCCGTCGACGTTGAGCTCGGCGCCGGGATGAACGCGGGTCCATTCGGTCCCTGCACTGTCTGCAACACGAAGAGTGGTCAAATACACGGAGCTTCCCTGCGCAAACGCGGCATCGAAGAAATAGTGCGGCTTGATTGCGCGAATGACGGAGGCCGCGCCGCCGATGTGATCGGCGTGAGCATGTGAGAGAACGAATGCCTCTACTGAGCCACCGCGCGTTCTGATATATGGCATGACTTTCGATTTTCCGGCGTCTCCCGTTCGCCAGATTCTACCGGCGTCGAAGATTATCCATCTACCGCGATCGGTTCGGATCAGTATCGCATCACCCTGCCCCACATCGAGCACATGCATCTCGACTCCACCAGCATAAGGCAAATGCAGGCCAGGCGACCAGACGATCAGGCAAACGCCCGCAAGCGATGCAATTGCCGGCCGCGCCGGATACCTGCTCATGCAGGCGGTGATGAGACAGATAACGATGAGACCACCGATGACCACGGTGACCAGCGATGGCGTCACATCGATCGAAGCGGCAGGCATCACACTCGCAATAACCGCAATTCGATCGAAAGCGGCGAGCAAAGGATGCGATGCATCAGCGAACATGCGGCCAATCGCCGGAATGGGTGCGAATGCGAGAGCGAGAAAGAGGCACGGTTGAAGAATCGATACAATCGGGCCGGCGATGAGATTGGAAAATGGAGCGATCAGGCTTATACGCCCGAAGTACCATGCGACGAGCGGCGTCGTGATGATCGTCGCAACGAAAGATGCGATGAGCTCCTTGTAAATCTTCTTGTGACGGACTTTCCGATTTCCGAGAATGCGGCGCGAAAGTTTTCCGCTCGCGATGAGCCCTGCGATTCCAAGAACGCTCAGCTGATATCCGAGATCCAGCATCGTGCGCGGATTTATCAACGGCGCAAAAGCGCCGACAGCAAGCGCAGCCCACTGTGACGTCGGTCGTTGCGTGAGCCGGCTGGCTCCCACTATTGCGAGCATCGCGGCAGACCTCACTGCGGGAGGAGGCGCGCCAATGATCGCTACGTAAAATCCCGTGAGGATAATCCCTGCGATCGTCGCTGCGTCACGGGGAACACGCGCTGCCTGCAGCACGAGGAGAATCGTTCCCGCAATGATTGCGACATGAAGCCCGGAGATCGAGAGCATATGCACCATTCCCGCCCTCGCATAGCGGTCCCGCATCTCCAGAGGGATCTCCTGCTGCTCCGCAATCAAGAGTGCTTTTGCCATTGGAGCGTCGCCGCCGAACAGCCGGTCGATCGACTTCGACGCGCGACTCTTCATGCGCGCGAGCGGACCGCCCTCCGCCTGTTGCTTCATGTGACCAGCTCGCTGCGCTGGCGCCGCAGCCGAAGCAGTCATCGCGCCTGCCATGCAGAACAGCGCAACGCCTGCGATCACCGTCTTTTGACGAATAGCCCCGATAACAAGTGCTGGAAAGCCCATAGCGATGGGCACCCACGCAATACTTCCGAAGCCGCAGAACAGGCCTGCGGCAAATGCTGCATATGCAACTGCAATAAGCGGCACGAGCTCAGTCCCATGGAGTCGTGCCGCACAATGACTTGAATCTCAGCAGGCGCGATATCACATCGCGCCTCATGACACCGTTTTGTTCCTAGACGGCCACCGGCAGAGGCGCGCGCTCGCGCACGATTGCACCTGTGAACGTAGATCCAGTGGTTCCCGTGAGCTCGACCGTGGCGTACGTCCCGATCAGGTTCGTATCCCCAGGGACGATCACCGTTTTGAAATCGCGCGTGCGCGCCTGCAGCAATCCGCCCCGGCGCGCTTCTTTCTCTACGAGAACCTCCCTGCGCTGACCAAGCATTCCGAGATTCCGCGCGCGCGATCCTGTTCTCACTGTTTCGATGAGGCGCGCAAGCCGCTCGCTCGACACTTCGTCAGAAATCGTGTCGCTCTCCGGCATGCGCGTTGCCGGCGTGCCATCGCGTGGAGAGAACTTGAACGTGTAAGCGTCGTCAAAGCCGATCTCGCGGACCGCGCTCAAGGTTTCTTCGAAATCCGACTCGGTCTCTCCAGGGAATCCGACGATTATGTCGGTCGTGAGAGAAATGCCGGGAATCGCAGCGCGAATTTTCGCTACGCACTCGAAATATCCCTCGCGGGTGTACCGCCTCAGCATACGCTTCAACGTGCGAGTCGATCCTGACTGCATCGGGAGATGCACGTGTTCACAAACCGCATCGACACTGGCCATCGCATCGATGACACGATCGCTGAAGTCGTTTGGATGCGGGCTCGTGTACCGCAGACGGCGAATGCCGTCGACACTGCCAACTGCGCGCAGCAGGTCAGCAAAATCATGCGCGCCGTCGTTGTACGAATTCACTGTCTGCCCGAGAAGCACGACTTCGGACATTCCATCGGCGACGACGCCTTCGGCCTCGCGCACAACATCATCGAGACGACGACTGCGCTCAGGTCCGCGCGTTGTGGGAACGATGCAGTACGTGCAGCGATAGTCGCAGCCGCGCTGGACTGGAATCCACGCCTTTACCTTGTCGAAGCGGCGCGGCTTGAAATCCTCGTAATGCTCCTCGAGATCGAAATCGGTGACCGATGCTTTCACTCCGTTCCGCGCATTGTCGACGAGAAGCGGAAGCGACCGATAACCATCGGGACCAATCACGAGACTGACATGCCCCGCTCTCTCCAGAATCTGCGGGCCGAGCCGCTGCGCCATGCATCCCGTTACGCCGAGGACGGCGTGGCGCTTCATCTTGCTCTTCATCTCACCGAGCCGTCCGATCACGCGCTGCTCGGCATGCTCGCGAATGGCGCACGTGTTGACGAGGATCACGTCCGCCTGCTCCGGCACTTCGACCTGGTCATAGCCGGATGCAGCAAGCTTTCCGAGCATGAGCTCGGAATCGCTGACATTCATCTGGCAGCCGTAGGTCTCGATATAAACTGTCGGGCGGTCGGTCTCTGTCATGCTGGTGATTGTGAGGCGATAAGGCGGCCGTTCTCTTCCGATAAATAGCCGCTGAACCGTGTCCGCCGCGCAAACGCGTCCGGGACATCCACCGAAAGATAGTCTTCGGTAAGCCCTTTGTTCCTCTCGATTACAACGACGTCGCAATCGCCGCCAATTCGCGACTCACGATATGCCGCAGACTTCCGCTCGGCGATGGCACGCAGCTCCTTCGCCCTTTGACGGGTTATGTCGCCGGAGACAACGGGTCCCAGTCTCAGCGCCGCGGTTCCCGGACGCAGCGAATACGGAAAAACGTGAAGCGCGGTGAACGGAAGACTCTCGACGAGCGAAACAGTAGCTGCATGGTCCTGATCAGTCTCGCCTGGAAAGCCTGCAATCACATCGCCTGACAACGCGAACCGCCCGTCTTTTGCGATCTCTTCCACCGCATCCGCATACGACTCGGCAGTATACCAATGCCGGCCCATGCGACGGAGAACAGTATTGGAACCCGATTGTAGCGGAGCGTGCAGATGGGGTGCGAGTCTCGCGCGATCGGAAACGAGCAGCTCGCGCAGCAGACCGTCCACTTCAGTCGCCTCGATGGATGTGAGACGAAATCGCACATCAGGAACCCGACTGATCAACTGCTCGACAAGTGACGACAGACTAGTGCCGATGTCGCGCCCGTATGTTCCGATATGAATTCCGGTGATCACAATCTCTGGATGCGCCTCAGCGAGCTGACCCGCCTCCTCGACAACATCCTCTGGAAGACGCGACCGATTGCCACCGCGCGAGAGAGTAGTCGCACAGAAGGTGCA
>DATEDH010000033.1:0-6373 GCA_035281765.1 Gemmatimonadaceae bacterium | reverse complement strand
CGCTGGACTCACCGAAGGTATGAGCTTATGCCGTCCGATCGATCGTCCAACGAAATACGCGCCCGTATCAGTTGCCCACGTAAGAGCAATTGGCAGCATCAGAAGAATTGTCCCTGCACGCGCATCGATCACGTAATCATGATATCTGATTGGATACATGTACGTGACGAGCGCCGGATAAATGATGCCCATGACTGTAATCGCGACAGTGACAAGCGGCTTGCGTTGAGTTCCGCGCGCCCAGATCACTCCCGCGGTGAGGGTCAGGAATATCAATACTCCGACTGTCACCGTAACGCGGAACACGCCGAGGTAGGTTGCGTGCACCATTAGCGGAATGCTCGCAGCGAGAACGATTCCGGAATTCTCGAGCGGCTCGTGTCCCGCTTCGCGAGTCATGCGGAACAACTCCCACGAGCCAAGCGCTGCAACACCACCAAGTGCAGCCGCCAGAACCCAACCACCGAAATAGATCAGCGCGATCATCAGGGGCGCGCCGATGAGCGCGAAGATTACCCTCTTGGGGAGCTCGCTCACGAGCTCAAACTTCCATGATCTCTGCTTCTTTCGCCTTCAGAAGTTCGTCGATCTTCTTGATGTAATCGTCGTGCATCTTCTGCAGGTCGCGCTCGGCATGTTTCACGTCGTCTTCACTCGTGTGCTCGAGCTTCTTCATCTTGTCGCGTCCTTCCGTCCGCGCGTGACGAATTCCGATGCGCGCTTCTTCCGCGAGCTTGTGCACGACCTTTACGAGATCGCGGCGGCGCTCATCGTTGAGCATCGGAAGCGGAACGCGAATGATTCCGCTCTGAGTCTGCGGATTCAATCCGAGATCAGAGTCGCGAATGCCTTTCTCGATCGCCTGCGTGAGACCTTTATCCCATGGAGTGACGGTCAGGAGCCGAGGCTCCGGCGCGGATACGTTCGCAAGCTGATTGAGCGGCATCGACTGTCCGTATGCCTCGACGCGGACTGTGTCGAGTAAACTTGCTGACGCCTTGCCCGTGCGAATGGATCCAAGCTCACGCTTGGAACCCTCGAGCGATTTCTCCATCGCCGCGCGTGAATCCTTAATTATCTGCGGAATCGTGCTCATGTACGATCGTTCCTATGCGCTCGCCTGAAACAGCGCGCGCAATGGCTCCAGGTGTGTTGATGTTCAGAACTATGACCGGAAGCTTGTTTTCCCTGCACAGCGCGATCGCCGTCTGATCCATCACGCCAAGCTCCTTGAGCATGACGTCACGGTAGCTGATCTCGTTGAACAGTGTAGCGGCCGGATCTTTTTTCGGATCGGCGGAATATACTCCGTCGACGCTCGTCGCCTTGATGATCACCTGCGACTTTGTCTGAATTGCGCGAAGCGCTGCTGCAGTATCGGTCGAGAAGTAGGGATTTCCGGTACCGCCTGCAAAAATGCAGACGCGCCCTTTCTCGAAGTGACGGAGGGCGCGCCGGCGAATGAACGGCTCTGCAATCTGCTCCATGTTGATGGCAGTCATCACTCGCGTTTCCATACCGTTGCGCTCGAGAACATCCTGAACCGCGAGCGCATTGATCACCGTGCCGAGCATTCCCATGTAATCGCCGCCAACGCGGTCCATACCGTGCTGCGCAAACTGCGCACCGCGAACGATGTTGCCGCCGCCAATCACCAGACCGACGCCGGCACCGAGGGATATTACTTCCTTGATTTCACCGGCAATCCTGTTGAGGGTCGCGAAATCGAAACCGAGACCCCTGCCTCCAGCGAGTGCCTCGCCGGAGATCTTGAGCAATACTCTCGAATACGCCGGCGTGGCCAAGGGGTTTACTCCTCGCCCATCTGGAAGCGGACGAATCGGCGAACCTGAATGTTCTCACCGACCTTTGCCGATGCTTCCTTGATGAGATCGCCGATCGACTTCTTCGGCTCGCGAATCCACGGCTGATAGAGAAGGCAGTTGTCCTTATAGTAGGACTCGACTTTGCCCTCGACCATGCGCTGCACGATGTTGTCGGGCTTGCCGCTTTCCTTTGCCTGACCTTCTGCAATGCGACGCGCTTCGTCGACCCTCTCGACAGGTACTCCGTCCTTGTCGACTGCAACCGGAGCTGCGCTCGCGATGTGAAGAGCGATTTCCTTTGCGAGGTTCTTGAAGTCATCGGTGCGCGCAACGAAGTCGGTCTCGCAGTTCACTTCGACGAGAACCCCGACCTTTCCGTTGTGATGCACGTAGCTCGTGATCACTCCCTCTGAAGTCTGCTTGCCCGCTCTCTTGTCGGCCTTTGCAATCCCCTTGATACGAAGAAACTCGGCGGCCTTGTCCATGTCGCCCTTGTTCTCTTCGAGTGCCTTCTTTGCTTCCATCATTCCGGCGCCGGTGCGCTGCCGGAGAGTCATTACGTCTTTTGCTGTGAACATCTCTCAATAATTCCGTTGTTGTAGTTCTATGCGTCTCTAAATCTCTTGCGTAACGATTCGCCTTGTAAGAAGCGCCGCCGACCCAGAGGGTGGCGGCGCTTCGCCATCAAGGCGACGGAGCCCTCTGCTTACTCGGGAGTTTCGGCGTTTACGCCAGACTCCCCTGCGACATCGGATGCGTCGGTGTTTTCAGTCGTGCCTTCTGCGCCAGAGTCTGCTTCGGCTCCACCCTTGAGGCGTGCTGCGATTGCCTCGGGCTTTGCGCGACGACGGCGCGGACGGCGCTTCCGCTTGCGATCGCCATCGCCTTCCGGCTCGGCACCGCGGTCGGAGCTGTACGTGTACGACTCCGTCTCTTCTTCTTCTGCGCGAATCGGTGCTTCGCGGCGCGCTTCGATGATCGCATCAGCGATCGCGTGCGTCACGAGCTCCACCGACTTGATCGCATCGTCGTTTCCGGCAATCGGAACCGTGATGAGATCCGGATCAGCGTTCGTATCGACGAGCGCAATGATCGGAATGCCCAGCTTGTTCGCCTCGGCCACTGCGATGCGCTCCTTCTTGGAGTCGATCACGAACATCAGGCCGGGAAGACGATTCAGGTTCTTGATACCGCTAAGGTTCTTCGAAAGCTTGTCGCGCTGACGAGTCATCATCAGCTGCTCTTTCTTGGTGTAGTTCTCGAAATCACCACCCTGCTCGGATCCTGCCTCGAGCTCCTTCAGCTTGCGAACCTGCTTCTTCACCGTCTGGAAGTTGGTGAGAAGGCCGCCCAGCCACCGCTCCGTGATGTGCATCGCGCCTGCGCGGTCAGCTTCTTCCTTCACGATGTTGACGAGCTGACGCTTGGTGCAGACGAAGAGAACGTTCTCGCCGCGCAGGATGACATTGCGCGCGAGTGTCTTCGCCATCTCCAGCTGACGCAGGGTCTTCTGGAGATCGATGATATGGATTCCGTTGCGCTCCGCGAAGATGAAACGACGCATCTTCGGGTTCCAGCGACGGGTCTGGTGGCCGAAGTGAACTCCGGCGGCTAGCAGCTGATCGAGATTGGGTTCAGACATTCAGTAAAGGGTCCTTTATCGCTTCGAGAACTGGAACTTCTTGCGTGCTTTCGGACGGCCGGGCTTCTTGCGCTCGACCGCTCGTGCGTCGCGAGTGAGCAGCCCCAGGTCGCGGAGCTTGCGGCGATGTGATTCATCGAGCTTGACGAGTGCGCGTGCAACTGCGAGGCGAAGAGCACCGGCCTGGCCGGTAAGTCCGCCGCCCTCGACGCTGGCCATGATATCGAACCGGCCGAGTGTGTCAGTCGCCGTGAACGGCTGCTGAATCGCGGAGACGTGTGCAGAGCGCGGGAAGTAATCACCGAGAGTGCGGCCATTCACCTGCCACTTGCCCGAGCCGGGCTTGAGGTACAGGCGGCAGACTGCCTCCTTGCGTCGTCCAATCGTGTGCGTGGCGGTACCGTCAGCCATTACTTCGTCTCACTCTTCTTGTTGAGGTCGAGCACCTTCGGCTGCTGCGCAGCGTGCGAGTGCTTGTCGGTTGCGAAAACACGGAGCTTGCGGCGAAGCTGCTGCCTGCCGAGTGCGGTCTTCGGCAGCATGCCGTATACCGCTTTCTCGACTACGCGCTCCGGATTTTTTTCGATCATCTGGGCGTACGGCGTAAAACGCTCGTGACCCATGTAGCCGGTGTGATGGAAGTAGCGCTTCTGCTCTCCCTTGCGACCGGTGACGCGCACCTTGGATGCATTGATGACAATGACGTTGTCACCCGTGTCCATGTGCGGGGTGTACATTGGCTTGTGCTTGCCGCGAATGATTTTCGCGACTTCCGCAGCAAGACGGCCGAGGACCATTCCATCGGCGTCGACGACGTACCAGTCGTGCTTGATGTCTGCGGGAGTTGCGCTGTAAGTCTTCATAAATACAGGAAATGTTTGCGATTTGGGACAGCCGCTCAATTTACCGGCTCGATACCCGTAAAGTCAACCGACGCAAGCAGCTAGGACCCTCTGGATTGTACCTTATCGTATTCAGTAGAGTCGAACGCGTGTCTGGCCGGCCGACTCGCTGCATGAGGCGTTCCGCCAGCGGCTACTGGAATTCGATGAGCAGCGCTCCCTTTTCAACCGCCTTGCCCGGTTCGACGAGAACATTCTTGACCGTCCCCGCCGCAGAGGCGCGCAGCTCGTTCTCCATCTTCATCGCCTCCATCACGATGAGCCCCTGACCCGCCTGCACCGAATCACCGGGGGCGACATTCACTCGTACAATCAGACCCGGCATCGGCGCGCTCAGTGAGGCGGGGCCCGATGCCTTCCGTGATTCAGCAGTGAGATCGCGGATCGTGCGGGTGCGCTCATCGAGCGCCTCACCGTCGAACCGAAAGCCATCTACCCATAAGGTGTACGCTCCTCTCGTCGGCCCTCGCCGAACCACAACGCGATGAACCTGGCTTCCAATCGTTACGAGCCGGACCGGCGTTCCCTCGACTTCCTCGAGCCGCGCGAGAACTGTGTGGCTGTCGACATGCACCGACTCACCATCGACTTCGACTTCCTGGCGCTCGCCGTTGAGGTCGACGATGTATTTCACGCTGCCTCCGGCACTAGCTCGCACACTGTCTCTACATGCGCGGTCTGAGGAAACATGTCGAAGGGCACAAGCGAGGCGACACGATATGACGGCAGCCGTGCGATATCCCTTGCGAGTGTGGCAGGATTGCAGCTGACGTAAGTGATCACCCGCGGCTTTTCCGTAATCTGCTCCAGGATTTCAGTGACACGCGCATCAGTCCCGGCCCGCGGCGGATTCAGGACAACCGCATCGGCAGGCAGCGCTTTTGGCAGTGCCTCCTCGACGCGGGCACGGAGCGATACTGACCCCTCCGGAAGATGCAATCCACACCATCGGGCAGCGTCGCTGTCCAACTCGATCGCTGTCACTGCTGCTCCTGCTTTCGCGAACGCAATCGCCGTATCGCCAGCACCTGAATATGCATCAACTATTTTCTTAGGTGAATAGCTCGAAACCGTTGATATAACATGATTTCGGAGATTCACCGCAACCTCTGCATTAACTTGTGCAAAGGAGGCCGCCGGTGGCTGCAATGACCGTCGTGGGCGGCGGTCCCCGATGATCCGGCGAGAGCCTTCCTCATTCTCCCACCACATCACCGAAAGCGATTTCACGGAATCGAAAAAGCTCGTCGCATTCGGCCAGCGCGTGGCCCCCGACATCACAAACGCCGCACCGTCAGGGGTTATCCTCACGCTCCCCCGGAGCTCCTGCACATACGGAAAAAACTTCGAATTTTCCATGATCTCGTGCCATACCGCGACGACTTCCCTGTCCGTGATCGGACAGTCCTTGAGTGCGAAAATTCGAGCAGGATTGTCATACGCGTGCAGTCCCGCGATCCATTCCCCGGTGCCGAGTTTTCGCATCGCGAGTGTGAGCTTGGTGCGATACCTCCATTCGGATTCGCTGGGCTGGACCTCGTTCACGTCAGCCGGGCGCTTCCCGATTCTCTCGATCGCATCGCGGATGATCCGGCGCTTCGATCGAAGCTGAGCGGAATACGTGAGATGCTGGATCTGGCAGCCACCGCAGTTATCTCGTGTGTAATGCGGGCATGGCGGTTCTATTCGATCATCGGACGGACGGGCGATCGACCTCAGTGATCCACGAGCGAATGAACCCTTGCCGCTGATCCGGGCGGTCACAAGCTCACCCGGCGCTGTCCGCGGAACGAACACGACCAGTCCACTGCTTCGACCCACTCCGTCACCGCCAGCGGCGATTGAGTCGATCTCGAGCGAGATCATCTGAGCCATCAGCGCAGTCCCTCCCGGCGGGCGAGCCGCTGCCAGGCACTCTCAGCCGGGGGCGTTGCAACCCCTTCGGTCTTTTCCGCGCGGCGCATTACCCCGCGTTGCCTGTCGCGATCGGCAAGCAGCGCGGC
>DATEDH010000032.1:0-16981 GCA_035281765.1 Gemmatimonadaceae bacterium | reverse complement strand
TGTTAGCAGGTAGCTGGTAGCAGGTAGCTGTTGCTGGAGTCAGGTAGCAGATAGCAGGTAGCAGCAGTTCCATAATTCCGTAGTTCCCCAAGAAAACTCCGTCGGGATTCCGTGGCTCCGTGGCCAGGGTTTTTTTCAGATGCAGCTCCGGCAAGGAGCTATCGGCGAACAGCGCAGTTCACCTACATAAAAAAAACGCCGCGCAGAAATTGCGCGGCGTTTTTTCAATCAAAGAAAAGAAGTGGTTACTTCTTGACTTCGACCTTCGGAACCTTGATGGTCGCGGTGTCCTTGTTAACGTCGACATCAGGCACAACGACCTTCGCCGAGTCAGTGGTGACGTCTACGCTAGGAACATTCAGCGTATCCGTGACCGTGCCGACCACAGGCTTCTCTACTTCGAGATCACCTTCTGACGTTTTCTTGCAGGCGGTGATCGATGCGGCCAGGATGGCCAATACCAGAACCTTGCGCACGAGACGCCTCCCCAGGATTGATTACAGTTCTGCCGCAGGCTGCGACAGTCAGCCGCCCTGTAATGCAGCTACCGTGCCGCGATTCTCAGTCCTCGAACGCCTCGCGCTGGCGGCGCCTAACTCGCCGTAACTCATGGACTTGCGCCACTTCGCCGCCGAGAATGAAGATCATCGCCGCGTAATAAACCCACACAACCACGATCACCAGCGCCGCCAATGTGCCGCTGTACAGCGATCCGGGATTGAAGGATCTCACGTATCCAGCAAAGCCGCGCTTCGCCAGCTCCAGCAGAAAACTCGTGAACAGAGACGCAATCAGCGCTGTCTGCCAGCGAATACGGCGATTCGGAAGAAACTTGTAGAGCGAGAAAAACATCAGCGCGATAAAGACAAACGCGATGAGCTGACCGATGTTGTACTCGAGCGAGCCCATCATGTCCTTCCTCAGGCCAAGCTCGCCAAGCAGCGTGAGGCCTCTCGTTGTCGCGAGAGCGAGATATGTATTGAGAGCTGTATAAGCGACGAGCAGCAGCGACGAGACGATTGTTATCTGGATGTCGAAAATCTTTCCGGCAATGATGCCGCGATCAGAATCGATGTCGAAGATCTGGGCGAGAACGCTGCGCAGCGATCCGAACAATCTCGTCGAAAACCAGACGAAGCCGATTACAGAATAAATCCCGATTGCCTGTCGCGACTTGATGATATCGACAAGCACCTTGCCGAGCGTCTCTCCGGCGGGGCTTGGCGGGAGAAAACGATAGATGACGTCGTTTATCTCGGCGGACGATGCGTCCGCGCTCTGATTGAGCAGGTATCCGAGACCAGACGCAAAGAGCAGCACGAAAGGAACAGCGGCGAGGAGAATGTTGAACGCAATTCCCCCCGCAAGAAAGAAGATGTTGTCTTCACCGCTGTTGTCCCAGACGCGCTTTGCGTAGTCCCGCAGCGTCCAGCCGATCCTGATGTGGAGCGGCCGTTTCGGCACTAGGTCTCTTTATAAGCGGCCTTCGTCTCCGCGATGCGCTGCTCGAGCTCGACGCGCGCCTGCTGAGCTGCGGCGCGGCCCGCATCAACGGCCTGACTCACCTGCCGCCGCTTGAAATCGACGGCCTGGCGGGTGGAGTCGATCCGCTCTTCGACTGATTCCTTCGCCGACTGAATCGTCTGAGTCACCGACTCGCGCACATCGGACACGAGATCCTGCGCCTGATCAGTCATGCGCCGAGCACGCTGCTGAAGCTGACGACGCGTCTCCTCACCTGTTCGCGGTGCAAACAGGAGCGCTACTCCCGCCCCGATGAGCAATCCTGTAACGAACGTGCCGACACCCGGCTCGCTGCGCTCGATAATTACATAAGGTTCGTCGTCATCGTAGTCGGTCATGTACTCCTCGCTCATCTCTTTTTCGCCTTTGGCTTTGCCGCCGCGGTCTTTGCTTTTGGCTTGTCTTCACTGGAATCTCCACCAGAAGCGTGACTTCCGCCATTCGTATGAATCAACGCCGAAATCTCGGCGCGAACTTCATCGGGCGAAATACCCACGATCTTCGCCGTGCGGGCGGCATCGCCACTCATCGACGCGAAAGTCCGAAGCACCAGCTGCCGCCGTGTGTCAGCAAGCGATGCACCAGCGGGCACGGTCATGGGCGCCGGCGTTTCACCGCCGACCTTGATGTGTCTTGGAATGATGTCCTCGGCAGCGATGACGTCACCCTTCGCCATGATCACGGCCCGCTCGACAGCATTCTTGAGCTCACGAACGTTGCCCGGCCAGCTATGCGAAAGAATCCATTCCCATGCCCGGTCATCGAAGCCCTTGATCTTCTTTCCATTCTGCGTCGAGAACCGCGTGAGGAACTCGTTCGCGAGAAGCTTGATGTCACCTGCCCTGTCGCGCAGCGGCGGCAGGAACACTTCGACGACTGCGAGACGATAATAGAGATCCTCTCTCAGATCTCCCTCAGCAAGCGCCTTCTGAAGATCCTTGTTGGTCGCTGCAACGATGCGGATGTCGACAGCGATCTCCTTCTTTCCACCGAGACGGCGAATCGTCCGCGTCTCTATTGCGCGAAGCAGCTTCACCTGGATATCAGTCGACATCTCGGCAACTTCGTCGAGGAAGATTGTTCCGCCGTGCGCCATCTCGAATGCACCGGCTTTTTCATTTACGGAGCCGGTGAATGCTCCCTTCTCGTGACCGAACAGCTCGTTCTCGAGAATGTCCTTTGGCAAAGCAGCGCAATTGAGAGCGAAGAAAGGTCCCTTTGCCCGATCGCTTCGCATGTGGAGTGCGCGCGCAACGAGCTCCTTTCCTGTTCCTGATTCACCGAGGATCATGACGCTCGCGCTCGACGGCGCGACAGCATCGATGATCTGGTAAACGGAACGCATCTCCTCACTCTGGCCGGTGAGCTCGCCAAAATGCGTGAGACCTTCGAGCTTCGATGAAAGCTCGCGATTGCGCTCCTGCACGCTGAACTTTTCGAGCGCTTTCGGAATCAACGCCTTGAGACGATTCAGCTTCTCGGCGTTGAGTGGCTTTTCTATATAATCGTATGCGCCTTCGCGCATGGCCTGCACGGCGCTGTCGACAGTACCCTGACCCGTGACGATGATGCATTCAGTTGGAATCGCAAGCCGCTGAAGCTCCTTCAATAGAGCGAGCCCGTCGAGCTTGGGCATCTTGAGATCCGCGAGCACGACACCGAACGCGTCTCCGCTCAGCTGGTCGAGCGCCTTCTTCCCATCAGATGCAACGGCGACATCGTAACCTTCGCTCGAGAGAATCGCGCTCAGAGCGTTGGTCATGGACAGTTCGTCGTCTGCGATCAGAATTTTCGCTTTGTTCATGTGTATCAGGTGGATTCCGGAGTTCTTTCCGGCATGGTTAATATAACGGCTCCACCGGACACATCGACTACAAATGAACTCCGTCTGGCCATCGCGCTCAGGCTCTTTACGGTCCTCGTAGCTTCCGATTCGCTGGACTCGATTTCCATTCCGTTCGGCGGGATAAATTTCGCTTGAACCCGGCCGGCACCATCGATCGATGCCGCCAGCAGATTGAGGAGCGCAATCGTTCCCTCAGCAAGGCGAACGGATTCCTCCGCCTGCTCGATTGCCTGACTCAGAAACTGATCAGCCGCTTCGCCCGGTTTCGAGGATTGAACACGAACGACCTCGAGGTTTACCACCAGACCGTTGAGAGCGTTCCGCAGCTCGTGCCCGGATCCCCGCGCGAATTCGCGCAGGATGGGAAGCCACTCGCTGTTTCCCGTGTTGTCAGTCACTCAGGTCGGCATCGTCAGGCGCTGCCGCAACCATGACCATCCCCTCGTGCGGCTGCGGACGGTGCTGGCGAACGATCTTAACGTGACGCGCAACCGCATCAGCAGTTCCCGCAATTCCAAGCTGCGTGAACAGGAAGCGGAACTTGTCATCGTACGCTGCGGCAAGCTCGCGCTTCACAGACTCATCGAGATCCCAGAAACGGCGCTTGAACGGGCCCAGCGCCTTTTTTCGCGTCTTGTAGAAGAACTGCTCGTCAGAGTCAGAGGGCTTTCGCTCCTCCTTCGCGTTTTCGCGCAGCCATTCGTAGATCTCGTCGCGCAATCCGGACGGTATACGATCGTAGAGCATCGTCTGGAAATTCGTCGCGAGATGAATTTCCGCTGTTTCCGTTTTTGGAAAATTGTGGAATGCTGAATCTGGAAGTGTCGATGCTCCATGCTGCACCGCACCAGCCAATCCATATTCCTTTCTCGCAACGTCGGACAGGCGCTCGAGAGTTCCGAAATCGATCTGCACGTCGGCGATGGTTCCGTCCGGCAGAACTACTCCACCATGTGTAGTCCCCGACTGTACGCTGATTTTCGAAAGACCCTCAGTGCCCGGAGCGTTTTTCTCGAGCGTTCTGTTGTATCCATCCATGAACGCCCTGAGCTCTTCGACAGTGCTGTTCTCAGTGCCTACTTCACCGATCTCGCCGCCGAGTGAGATTGTGATTCCCTCAGGCTGTTCGTTGCGGACGAACGTTGTGATGTCGGCTGCCTGCTCGTAGTTGGTGCGCTGCTGCTCGTCGAGATCCGGCTTCGACAGGTCGACGAGCGTCGACGTGTCGATGTCGATGTTGTAGAACCCGGCCGCGATGGCCTCTCGTGCAAGTGCTTTAACGTTGTTCACCTCCGGCACCGGATCGGCAGCGAACTTTTTCGCATTCACCTGAAAGTGATCGCCTTGAATGAAAAGCGGTCCACGCCACCCTTCACGGAGCGCTGCCGCAATCATCACAGCGACGTATTCGGCGGGACGCTGATCGGTATATGCGATCTCGGAGCGTGCAATCTCGAGAAGAAACGCGCCTGCATTCAGCTCGCGCGCAGTCCTGAAAATCGAGCGCGCAGTGTCATACGACATGCCTCTCACATTGATCGCCGGGACAGTATAGCCACCGGTCTCGCCGCGTCCGCGCGCGAGGTAGAGGTCGTGTATCGACGACGACACGACTCCAACCTCCTGGCCAATCTCCCAGATCAGCCACCGCGCATTGTCGCGCGCATCCTGCTCGCCAAAGACAGCGATGCGAACAAGCTCATCCATTTGTGGAGATGCAATCGCACTCTCATCGACGACACTCACTTTGCCGTCATCAACGCGTATCGCGCCCTTCATCAATTCTTCAGACATAATTCCGGAAGGTCGCCGCACAATGCGGCGGTTGCAAGGGTTCTAGATGGTCCATCGCGGGTCAGCCGGAGGAAGGCTGTTCCACTCTTCTTTCGCCGCCTCTGCCCCGGGCCGGCCAAGTAGCGCATAGGCGAACTGTTTCCCCAGCTCGACGCCGGGCTGATTGAATGCATCGATGCCGTAAAGCTGCCCGGCATATGCGGTGGCCATCTCGAGCAGCATGATGAGACCGCCAACGTGCCACTCGTCAACTTTCGTAAGGTGAATCGCAAGATTCGGGCGGCCACGCTTTGCAAGCGCTCCCGCAGTCGCGCGCTGCTCGATATCGCTCAGCTCGGCGAGTGAATGCCCGCCAAGATAGCCGAGCTCCTTCACATGCTTGAATGCGTGAGGCATCGTGAGATCGGTACCGCGCTCATCGACAGTGACAAAAGTCACCACTTTGTTCTTCGGCCCTTCCATGAAGAGCTGAACCTGACTGTGCTGGTCAGTTGCGCCGAGCGCGGCAAGCGGAGTCTGACCAACGGAAGAGCCGTCGGGCAGATGCTTGCCAAGGCTTTCTGCCCACAATTGCACGAACCAGTCTGCGAAGTCACGAAGGGGATCTGAATACGGCATGAAGACGTTGATCGATTTTCCATGCTTCGTATCGGCAAGCCATTGAAGCACCGCGAAGACGCCCGCAGGATTTTTTTGCAGCTCCGATTCCTCGCAGCGCGTCACCATATCGGCAGCGCCGTCGAGAAGCTGATTCACGTCGATCCCAATCAACGCAGCGGGCAGAGTTCCCACCGGCGTAAGCACACTGAAGCGGCCACCAACACTCGGCGGAATGTCGAGCGCAGGAACCTTGAGCTCTGCGGCGAGCGGGCGAAGCGCGCCCTGCGAAGGATCTGTGACAAAAACAACATGACCATCGACGTCGAGTGACGCGCGGCGCAGACGCTCATGCACGATCAGAAACTGTGACATCGTCTCAGCTGTTCCGCCTGACTTCGATGTGACTATGAACAGCGTGCGCGCAAGATCGAGCCGATCGAGCAGCGATGCGATGGTGCCCGGATCGATGTTGTCGAGAACATGAAGCAGCGGCCAGCCGTCGCGCTGCTGCTTTGACAGCGTGTTCCATCCGCTCGGGCGAAGCGCAGTTCGCAGCGCGATTGGACCGAGAGCAGACCCTCCGATGCCCAATATGACGATGTCGTCGTATCGTCCGCGCGATTGCGCGGCAAATCCGACCGCTTGCTGCCTGAGCGAAGCGTCGCGCACGATGTCGGCGAATCCGACAGCACCGGACGTGCGCTGGCCAGCGAAACCTGAATATGCTTTTGCGAAATCAGCTGCTGCCCGTGTGAAGTCAGACGCGCTGACTCCGCCGGCAGCTTCGCCGATCATGTTCGAATAATCGATTCGTATTGTCATGATATTCTCAACCGATCCTCACTGTGAGCCCGTCGAACGCGGGAGTAATGCCGCGCGGGAGCTCTGCCTCGAGATCAGCGTGAAAGTTGTCGTGCGTCAGATGCGTGAGATACGTCCGGTCCGCGCCGATCCGCTCGGCAACACGCACTGCCTCGGGGATGCTCATGTGTGTCGGATGGAAAGTCCGGAACAGCGCGTTGAGAACGAGAACCTTCGTTCCGGCGAGGAGATCGATCACGTCGTCGGAGATCTGCTTCGCATCGGTGATGTAGGAAAGCGGCCCAATGCGGTATCCGAATACCTGAATCGGACCGTGAGGCACAGCGAACGGAAGGACTTCCACTCCGGCAATATTTGCGGGTTGCCTGTCGCTAAGGGCAACCGCGCGACCTTCGGGTTTCGAAGTTCCGGGAAGTGCGCGGATCGAATCGTCGAAGATGTACGGGAAGCGCGTTGCGAGCCGCTCGAGAGAATCGGCAGGACCGTACATCTCGAGCGGAGCGTCCCTGTTTCGCGAGATAGCGCGGATATCGTCCAGTCCATGCGTGTGGTCCGCGTGATCGTGCGTGTAGATCACGGCATCGACTCTGTCGATGCCGTTCGCGATCAGCTGAAGGCGAAGCTCGGGCGGAGTATCGATGAGCAATCTTGCACCGCTGTCGGTCTCGACAATCGCACCGACTCGATTGCGCTTGTCGCGCGGGTCTGGTGAATGACATACATCACAGCCACATCCGACCTGCGGAACTCCGAAGCTCGTGCCCGTTCCGAGAAACGTGAGCTTCATGCGACTGCCTGCGCGCCGTGCATTACACTGTTTCGACTTTGAGCAGGTTGGTCGTACCAGGCACGTCGAACGGAACGCCGGCGGTGACGATGATTCGATCTCCCTTCCCTGCTAGCGCTTTCGCAACTACGGCGTCTTTCGCGCGAGCCATCATCTCGTCGTAGTTCTCACAATGCGGGACAAGCTCCGAGATAACCCCCCAGACAAGCGCAAGCTGCCGATACGTGCGGGGCTGATCAGTGAGAACGAGAATGGAAACACCGGGGCGGTGAGCCGCGACAATTCGCGCCGAGAAACCGCTTTTCGTGAACACGACGACGAGTGGCGCCTGGAGCATTCCCACGGCGGCAGTTGTCGCTGCCGCGATTGCAACTTCAGTTGGAATGACAATGTTGGCATCGCGCGGACTTGCGCGGCGGAGGATGCTCAGCGGCGGATGCCGCTCGACCTCGGTGATGATTCGCCGCATTGCTTCGACTGCCAGTCGCGGGTACGCACCCGCTGCCGTCTCTGCAGAGAGCATGACTGCATCCGTGCCGTCGAGAATTGCGTTCGCGACGTCGCTTGCTTCAGCGCGGGTAGGGCGCGGATTCTCGATCATCGACTCGAGCATCTGCGTCGCTGTAATGACAGGTCGCCCAAGCGCATTCGCCAGTGCGATGATGCGCTTCTGCGCGCTTGGAACTTCCTCGAATGGGAGCTCTACACCCAGATCACCGCGCGCGACCATGACTCCGTCAGACGCCTCGATGATGCTCTCGATGTTATGCAGCGCGACATCCTTCTCGATCTTTGCAACGATCAGAAGCCCGCGCGGAATCATCGCGCGAAGCTCTTCGATGTCGCGGGCGCGACGCACGAAGCTCAGTGCGAGATAATCGAGATCCTGCTCGATCGCGAAATGAATATCGGAGATATCCTTTTCGGTGATCGACGGAGCGGACACGTGCACTCCCGGAAGATTCAATCCTTTGTGAGGATTGATCGGGCCGCCGTGTACTACTCGCGCTTTCACGCGTGGCGCGGTGACTTCCATCGCAAGCAGCTCGATCAGTCCGTCATCGATCAGGATCCTGTCGCCGACGTGAACATCATCAGCGAGATGATCGTAGGTGATCGGAATCT
Organism: Gemmatimonadaceae bacterium; assembly: GCA_035281765.1. Lineage (GTDB taxonomy): Bacteria > Gemmatimonadota > Gemmatimonadetes > Gemmatimonadales > Gemmatimonadaceae > UBA4720. Next base: position 8,483 of record DATEDH010000032.1, on the reverse strand, counting down.
CGCCTTCCTGCTCGAGCCCTTCGTGAACCAGTGTGAGGTCATCACCGGAATCGACGTTGATCGTACCGTTGATGTCTCCGACTCGTATTCGCGGGCCCTGGAGATCGCCAAGCAGCGCAACCGGTCTTCCCAGCTCGGCGGCGAGACGGCGCACGAGAGCAATCGTCTCCCGGTGCTGCGCGTGGGTGCCGTGCGAAAAATTGAGACGGGCGACATTCATTCCCGCCTCGATCAATCCTCTTATCGCTTGTTCGTCAGAGCTCGCGGGGCCAAGCGTGCAGACGATTTTCGTGCGAGGGACGTACGTTGCGCTCACTTCGATGCGGTGAGGGTGCTCATCTTGTTTTCGATTCCGGCGGTCAATGAATCCCACGACTTCTGGAAGCTTGCGAGACCGTCGGACAGGAGCTTGTCTGTAACGTCCTTCATTGAAATTCCGACAGCTTGTACTTCGCGCAGCAATCCTTCCGCCGCTCCCATTCGCTTGTCGACGGTGCGCTGTACATCGCCGTGGTCACGGAATGCCTCGATCAGCGACGGGGGCATGGTATTGATCGTGTCCGGCCCGATCAGCTCCTCCACGTACATCACGTCGCGATACGCCGGATTCTTGACGCTCGTACTTGCCCATAGCGGCTGCTGAACACGAGCACCGCGCTCCTTGAGATTCATCCAGCGGGGATTGTCCTCGGCGAATTTTCTCGTGAAGAGCCGGTATGCGAGCTTTGCATTGGCGATTGCCGCTCTGCCCTTGAGCATCTTGAGACGGTCGCGATCGCCGGGGTTGGCAGCCTTCACCATTTCATCGAGACGCTTGTCGATTTCAGTATCCACCCGGCTCACGAAGAAGCTCGCGACCGAGAAGATGTGATCCAGCGGCTCACCGGCGGCAACGCGATCCTCGAGGCCGGCGATGTACGCGTCGATCACGCTCTCGTGTGCGTCGATTGAAAAAAGGAGCGTGATGTTGACGTTGATTCCTGCGGCTGTGAGCTCGCGCACAGCTAGAGCGCCTTCAGCCGTGCCGGGAACCTTCACCATCACGTTCGGGCGATCGACGGTTTCCCACAGGCGCTTTGCCTCTTCGACCGTTGCCCGGTGATCGTTTGCAACTCCCGGAGAACATTCGATCGAGACGTAGCCGTCTCCGCCGCGTGTGTTCGAGTAGACACCCGCAAAGAGATCACATGCGCGCTGGACGTCCGTGGTTTCCACCAGCTCGAAGAGCTGATCCGGCGTCAGTCCGGCAGGCGCCGATGCGAGCTGCTCATCGTACGCATCGCCTTCAGCGAGCGCTTTCTCGAAAATTGTTGGATTGGACGTCATGCCGGTGAGAAAATCTTCGGCAATGCGACGCTCGAGATCGCCGTTATGAAGCATCGTGCGATCGATGTTGTCGAGCCAGATAGACTGGCCTTCCCTGCTCAGCTTTTCGAGCCTGCTCATCCGTGAATCCTCCTCAAGGGAAGTTAACGGAGAACGCGACTTGATGCAGAGACCTGCCGGTTCAGTGAACCAGTGGGATTGCTAGAACTCGCGCTTCTTCATCTCGGCGAAGAAACGGGCGCTTTCTTCCATTTGTTTGAGACTTTCTTCGTCCCGGGGCACGTCCTTGAGGGTCGGGTCGTACTTCTTCCCGAAGTTCTTTGGAATCTTTGAGTTCGTGGCCGACTTTGCGGCATTCTTGCGAGCGAGTGCAGCCAGTTTTTTCGGATCCATCTCGATTTGCCCGGTATAGGTTGGTTGAACTCCGCACTTTTTCAGCGCGAATGCAAGGGCGTCCTGATTCAAAGCTACAAGAAGCTCAACCAGGCGTCCAAACCTTTCCAGCGGTCCGTTCGTCGAACCCCCCAGGCACCCACAATACAGAGGAACGGATGAGGACCACACGGCTAATGATCGCAAAGACGATCGCCATTGCTGCAGCCACGGCATGTCTCACGAGCGCCGCGCAGGCGCAGCGCGACCGCGGGGACTGGAAACTCTATTACGATGCGGATCGCGAGAGAATCGAGATCACCTTCTCGGAATTCGCGGCAGGCGACTGGCAGACGAGCCGGTCATTTCCCGTGGACTCGAAGGCGCTCGAAGGTCTGACGATACGCGCTCTCCAGGGCCCGACGAGCGACATCAGCTTCCGCGTGCGGCGTGACGCAGGAACATTCACGATGAACGGAACCGTCGGAGCGATGCGTGGCCGCGGCAGCTTCGACTTCGCGCCAAATGCAGGGTTCGTCGACGAGCTTACACGCCGCGGATACTCGCGTCCGACGAGTGAGCAGCAGTTTCAGCTCGCGCTGAATGATGTCGGACTTCAGTTTATCGACGAGCTTCGCGCACAAGGTTACGAGCGGTCATCGGTAAGCGAGCTTGTAAGAATGGGACAGCATGGCGTCAGCTATGATTTCGTCCACGGCCTCGCGCTGCAGGGTTATAAGCTCGGCGACACCGATGATCTCGTGCGCATGCGGGATCACGGCGTGACTCCCGGCTATATCGAAGCGCTTCACAGCGCGGGCTACACGAAGATCGATGCCGATAAGCTCGTGGAGATGAGGGACCATGGCGTGAGTGCTGATTTCATCGCCGGAATGCGAGCAGCGGGATTCAAAAACCTCGATGAGGACGAGCTCATCCGCATCCGCGATCACGGCGTCTCATCGAGCTATATCAGTGGCATGAAATCCCTGGGATACAACCTGTCGTCGGACGACCTCGTGCGCGCGCGCGATCACGGAGTGACACCATCATTTATCGAAGGCTTCCGCAAGCTCGGCTACAGCAATCTCTCGATCAATGAAGTGATCCGACTCCGGGATCATGGAGTCACTGCCTCGTATGCCGAAAGAGTTGCCGATCGTTATCGCCAGCGCCCGTCGATCTCCGATATCATCGAGGCCCGTGATCGCGGAATGAGATTCTAGGGCGCTAGTGGGTTCTCACCATTATTGCGCCGCCCTGGAAGGTCTGCCCAAAGCGCGCAGTCGTGTCGTAGGCGTTGATGAACTGAACGCTTGCGACACGCGAGATGGTGATGTCCTTGAGTGAATCGAGGTCGCCTTGCTGGAGGTCGTCCAGATAAATAACGGGGTAGATCGGATCTGGCTCCCGGAGAGTTTGCGGATTGCGCGCGCGGAGCCACTCTGGTCTGACCTTCGAAATCAAATCATAAGCGGACCAGCCGGGATTACTTACCTGTTTGATTTCTTCAGCGGTGATAGTGCTGCGGCGTTCACTTGGTGATCCACCGGATGTTGTTGCTGAGCTGCAGGCTGTAACGGAAAGGAAGAGGGCGCTGGCCAGAAAAAATCTTCGCATGGAGTAACCTGGATTCAGTGACGGGCTTTACACTGCGCTCACGATAGACCCGAGCGCAAGGGCTTACAGGTTACAACTGCGACGCGAGTCGCGAGACACGAGACGCGAGATACCTGCCCTCAGCAATGTTTTGATTACTCGTGCTGGGATCCGCTTAGACGATTCCCGCGCAACTGCGTCAAAATGCGCCCATGTCAGACTTCAAGAAACTCAAGGTATGGGCGATGGCGCACGAGCTGGCACTCGAAACGGTACGCGCCGCCCAAAAAATGCGCGGACCGTGCGCGGCCCTGCTCAGGAATCAATGGCTGCGAGCCACTATTTCTGTTCCAATGAACATCGCTGAAGGCAGCGCCAAACAGAGCGATCGGGAGTTCATTCGTTTTCTCCGGATCGCACGCGGGTCGGCCAACGAGTCGGAATATCACGCCATTCTGGCGCGTGATTTAGGCTTGTTGAACGAAGAACAGTTTGAGGAGCTCAACATTAAGACGCAGGCAGTTTCAAAAATGCTCGCCGGCCTGATTAGACGACTACATGGATCCGCCTCGGCCTAATGTTTCGCGTCTCGCGTCTCGCGTCTCGCGTCTCGCGTCTCGCGTCACAGAAAGAAACAGCCGGGAGACCATAATCTCCCGGCTGTTTCTTCGACGAACCTTCAGAACTGCTTCTCTAGATTAGCCACACTCTGAGAATCCACATACGTGGCATTTAGCGCAGCCCTCAGCAAATTCCATCTGCGATCCGCAATCAGGGCACGTGCCAATAAATGATTGATCGCGATTCACTGCTTCAAATTCGTATTGGCTCTGCACACCCGACGAAACAATGGGCGCAGGAGCGGGAATAGCCGGCGCTGGAGCGGCGTCGGAAGATTTCAGCAGCTCCTGCTGGACTCCCTGCTTCTGGCGCATCCAGTTCTCGAGAGCGATACCGATTGCGTCCGGAACCGACAGAACCTTGTTAGGTCCGAGTCCGATTGCCCGATCAGATGCAATGCCGCGCAGCTGGCGATGAATTGCCTGGATCGAAATTCCTGAGCGCAGCGCGAGAGAAATCAGTCGCCCGATTGCTTCGACGTCAGCCATCGCTGCGCCGCCCGCCTTTCCGAGATTGATGAATACCTCGAACGGCTGGCCGAGATCGTCTTCAGTGATGTTGACGAACATGGTGCCGAGCGGGGTTTCCATTCTCGCCGTGGTGCCGCGGAGCGAATCAGGGCGCGCGCGCTTCTGGCGGCGCTGGAGATTCTCGGCTTCAGCGTCGAACAGCTTCTTTCTGAGCGAGCCGATTTCTGCCTCGAGCTCGCTGATCGTTCCCTTCAGGTCACCCACTTCGCCGCGCACGTCCGTTCCATCGCGTTCCGCCTTTGCCCTGTCGGTAGCACCTGTAGACAGGACCTGGTTATCCCGCGATCCGTCACGATAAACCGTGACGCCCTTACACTTGAGGTCGAAGGCGAGCTCGTAAATCGCGCGAACATCTTCACGCGTCGCGGTGTGAGCGAAGTTCGTTGTCTTTGAAATCGCGGAATCGCAGTTCTCCTGGAAGGCCGCCTGCATCCTGACATGCCATTCGGGAGTGATATCGTGCGCGGTGACGAACACCTTCTGCCACTTCGCAGGCACTTCATCGAAATGGATGTGCCCCTGCTTGGCGATCTTCTCCATCAGCTCGTCAGAGTACCACCCTTCCGATTTTGCGAGCGCAATAAAGTCTTCGTTTACATCGGGCATCATCACGCCGGCCTGATTGCGCATGAACGCAACGGCAAAGAGCGGCTCGATTCCCGATGAGCATCCGGCAATGATCGAGATGGTTCCGGTTGGAGCAATCGTGTTCACGTTGCAGTTGCGAAGCATCTGCATCGGGCGAATGCGATTTCCATCTGCATCGCGTGCGCAGGTTTCATCCGGGCCCCAGATCGACCTTGCCCACTCGGGGAACGGCCCGCGCTCATCGGCGAGGCGCTCGCTCTCCTTCTTGGATTCGACGTCGATGAACTTCTGAAGCTGGCGTCCGAATTCGACTCCCTCATCCGTGTTATATGCAATGCCGAGTCGCACAAGCGCATCCGCGAATCCCATGATTCCGAATCCGATGCGGCGGATTCTCTTGGAGAGCGCGTCGATCTCGGGAAGCGGATAACGATTGACGTCGATGATGTTGTCGAGGAAGCGAACGGAAGTATGGATGTCCTTTGCAAGCGCATCCCAGTTCATCTCGCCATTATCGACATAGAAACCGACGTTGATCGAGCCGAGGTTGCAGACATCGTACGGGAGCAGCGGCTGCTCTCCGCACGGATTGGTTGCCTCGTACGAACCAACGTGCGGGACAGGATTGTAGCGATTGGCTTCGTCGATGAAGAAGCAGCCCGGCTCACCTGTGCGCCACGCACCGTCGATCATCTTGTCCCACACTTCACGCGCGTCGAGCTGTCCGGCGACTTTTCCGTTCGACGGCTCGATGAGATCGTACTTCTCGCCTGCCTTCACTGCCTCCATGAACTTCGTCGTCACTGCGACGGAGATATTGAAGTTGGTGATCTGGGTCAGATCTTCCTTGCAGTCGATGAACATCATGATGTCCGGATGATCGACTCGCAGGATTCCCATGTTCGCGCCGCGGCGAGTGCCGCCCTGCTTCACTGCATCGGTCGATGCATCGTAAAGCTTCATGAACGAGACAGGTCCGGACGCCACACCAGTCGTGGAACGCACCATCGAGCCCGAGCCGCGGAGGCGCGAGAAGCTGAAGCCGGTTCCACCACCTGACTGATGGATGAGCGCCATCGAGCGCAGCGTGTCGTAGATCCCGTTCTGTCCGTTCGACAGTGAATCCTCGACAGGAAGAACGAAGCACGCCGAGAGCTGGCCGAGCGGACGACCTGCATTCATGAGCGTCGGCGAGTTCGGCTCGAAGCGACGCTGCGTCATGAGATCGTAAAACTCAGTCGCTGCAGCAGTCACCGCCTCATCAGTCGCCCCATAACGTCTGTCCGCCTCGGCAACATTCGAGGCGACGCGCCAGAACATGTCCTCCGGCGTTTCGGTCGGCTTGCCCTTGGCATCCTTGATCAGATAGCGCTTCTCGATGACCGTGCGCGCGTTCTGATTGAGCTGGGCGTGGCCGACAGGTGGGGCAGCTGGGATGGGCATTAATACAACTCTCCGCGGGTGATAATGGATGTCAACAGGATTTATGAACGCAGTCGATTTGAAAGTCGGAATAGACTTGGGGTGCGCAGATTAACCGCGTTCGTGATTCCGCGCCAGTGTTTATGTAAGTCTATATATTTCAATGAGTTGCCGTATCCACATCACAGATGAAGGCGGCCCCTCCGAATTTGCACTCGGAAAGTCGGCAGTTGCCTGGAAACACGTGCATTATCGGGGCCGCTAGAGCGAAAGAATGCCGAAGGAGGGGGCAAAATCAGAACGCGCTGCCGACAGTCAAATACACGCTCGCCTTGTTCGCATCAGCGGCCTCTCGGCCCGTCACAGGCACCGCGACTCCGAGTCGAAATCTAGCAGGAAAATCGTATTGAATGGCGGTGTCGAAATCGATTTCTCCGCCAACCGAGGCAAGCCATGGGGCGCGTGTGCGAGGAGCTCGGCAGGCATCGGTAATTCCTGCTGAAAGCGGGCAGAACGCACGCCCGGCTTCACCAAACAAGGACATCGAGATCCTGTCGAACAGCACCGGGATGAATGGAACCCTGCGTCCTGGGGCAGCGAGAGGCGCACGGTATTCCGCGGTGCCGCCGAGCGCGCGAATTCCCTGCTCCGCTGACGGAGGAAAACCGCGAACGCCAAAAGTTCTGCGCTCGCTTCCGAGATTGATCCCTTCGAGCAGCTCGAGTGTGCCGCCACTCAATCCGCCGACTGAAAACGAAGTGATCGCATCATCGTCGGCGTAGCCACCAGCAGCTCTCAATGCAATCACATGATGAGCAAATCCGCCGAGCTCGAGTGATTTGTAGAGCGCAGTACTTCCCAGAAGGCTCCAGCTTCCATCGGCGAAATCCCCAGCTTCCCATCGCTGCCGCGCAGTACCGCTGAGTGAGATTCCGTCCTCGCGCGAGATGCTGAGCGCAGGACGTTTTGTGTTTGCCCACGAAGCAGATGCAAACACCGAGGGATAATTCCGCGTTTTCTGAAAACGCTCGGCGAGGTGAGACAGCAGCGTGTCGGGATCGGCGGAATAGTTTCGCGATTCCACTTCACCACCGAGGCTGAACGCTGCAAACGTGCGCGCGCGAGGGCGCTGAAAGCTTGCGGCGATCCCGCCAACACGAATGCGACGAGTGAGATCTCCCACGCGCTCGAAATCGCTGTCGAACAACCCGAAATGTTCCCAGGCCTGTTCAGCGGAGAATCTCAGGAATGGTTGTCCGAACCCGGAGTATTGATATGAGCCAAAACCTTCGAGCTCGTTGAACTCAGTGTCGTAATCGCCCTGCACATAGTACGCGTGGCGGCCGATCACGTCGTTGCCGCTGGTTGCAGCGCCGAGCAAAACGCCATCGCCACTGGAAACCGTGAGAATCGGCTCCCAGTAGGTCGGCATGAGTGATCGCCACGGAGAGTATGCGCGCGGCTCTGCAACGTCCTGCATCGAGAGTGGCGGAGCTACGGTTCGCGCGAGACGACAGTTGCTGCAGCCTTCGCGCGCTGATCGCGCAGGCACTTCGCGGGCGCCGCTCGACCCGGGAATCGGCGCATAGCCGACGTGATAACCGTCGTACCTGAAATCGAGTCCGGCGAGCCAGCGTGAATCCGGAGACAACTCCGGATTGAAGATGCCAGTGCTGGTTGCAGTCAATGGAACAGTCGGCAAAGGCGCGCGATTGAGCGCGACACGATACAGCTGCGACGAACCCGAGCGCGTGGAGGTGTAGATGAGACCGCTACCGTCCTTGAGCCACGACGGCTGCGACAGAATCGATTTCTCGGATACAAGCACAACAGGCGAGCTCATCGCGCGCGGGCTCAGCAGCACCAGCTCGGATAACCCGCCACGCACGATTCGCACTGCTGCAATGCGACTTCCATCGGGCGACCAGCGCGGCTCCGCCCACTGAGTATCGAGTGAGCTCGGAGTGATTGGAGTGATCGTGCGACCATCCGGCGATACGAGAACGAGTATCGTCGAACCCGGCA
>DATEDH010000031.1:0-20620 GCA_035281765.1 Gemmatimonadaceae bacterium | reverse complement strand
CTCGATCAATGCATTTGCGCTTTCGTTGAGTCTCGTGGCTTCGAGGGTCGATCGCAGTACTTCCTGCTGCGTACCGGATCCGGACGCATAGCGTGCCCGCGATACGTTCGCCACACTGGTAAGCAGCGATTCGTTTCGTCTTGCAATCGACAGCGCCTCATCTATGTAATTCAGCTCATACCAGGCACTCTTCAGATCGCGAACAACAGCCAGACGCACAGTCTCCGCAGAGAAACGCGCCGCTGTAACCTCGAGTTCAGCGATACGACGACGCAGACCGAGTTTCCCTGGATATGGGATATTCTGCTCGATGCCGATCATTCTCATCGTCATGTCGTCGTCAGTCTGGCTCAACGTTCTAACCGGGACGTTGATTGCGCCGAGCATTAGCATTGGGTCGGGGCGTGCACCGGCTGATCGCACGCGCGCCTGGGCCGCTGTTACGAGATCGGATGCAGCTCCTATCGAAGGATTCGTCGCGGTAACGATATCGATCAGCGCGATAAGTGAATCTTGAGTTGCGCGTTGCTGACCACCCGCCCGTCCTGACAAAGTCAGGATGAGCGCGCAGAGTGCTGCGCATATGAGCTTGTATGACATTTTGTCCCCATGCCGGACGGACTTCAGAGTAATTGTCCGGCGAGTGCGTTCAGCCGGTGCCGGACTCCATCTGTGGAATCAGGCGCGCCGACTAATTCAGTTGAACGCGATCAGGCTTTCGGGGGTGGAGGCTCGGGAGTTACCCGGAGTGATACTGGCACAACAAGATCGAGAGCTGCGATGCGTGACGAGGGCTGCGTCAAGGTGTCACTATCACCGATCACAACGACGACAGGTGCAGAAGTGCATCCTGCCGCGAGAATGCAGCGAACGGGCGCTTGACCTTCGTCACACGGTTTAGTCGGTCGCGACTCATCCGAGCCGTTCGTCGACATGCTCATGTCCATGTCGGCCATCGATGATGTTGCGCCGTACTGGCCGACCGACTGATCGGAATGAGAAGTCATCGGGGTAACGCACGAAGCTTCCCCTGCACCAACCGTAAGATTGATTGCAAAGAGTGCAGCGAGCATTAATCCGAGACTGCGTTTACCCAAGGCGCGTTCCATATGAGTGGCTACGGTGTGACGCAGCGACGAGAAGAAAGTTACACGAATTCCGCGAATATCTAGTCAGGGCAACCCAAACACGATGTAAGGGTTTTCGAAGGTTCGAAAGAGCATTGTTCCTGACTGACAGCCCCGGCTGGCTCCTGCACAATTCCTAACCGGAAAATCAACCGGAGGAAATATGGGCATCAATTCCCGCGCTCTTGGTCTTGCGTCAGGACTTGTCGCGGCGGCGACTTTTGTAGTCTGCGGTCTTATGGTAGCAGTTGCTCCCGGAGCTACGTCGAGCTTCCTGGGTTGGGTGCTTCACATCGACTTCAGCACCATGGCTCGGCCAATTTCCGTTTCGAACTTCGCTGGCGGACTTGTTGTGTTCAGCGCGTTCGTTGGACTTTGCATTGCGGCAGCCGCCGCACTCTACAACCGATTTACACGGACGCAATCAGTGATTCGCGCATAGCCGAGCCTCGAACCGCGATCCGAGTCGAGGTGGCTCCGAGTTCTTTCGCGGCCACCTCGAGCTAGCGATGCCAACTATTTGCACGTGCACAAAAGCCCACGAGGTGAAAAGGATTGTTCTCACTGGCGGGCCGGGAGCAGGTAAGACCGCCGTGCTCGACTTAGTGAAGCAATCATTCTGTCGCCACGTGGTCGTACTTCAGGAATCCGCAGGTGTGATTTTTGGCGGAGGCTTCCCGAGACGTATGGATGCCGTCTCCGCTCAGTCCGCACAGAGAGCGATTTATTACGTTCAACGCGAGCTGGAGAATGCAGCCGAATTTTTCAACCCGGCGATTGCACTATGCGATCGCGGCACTGTGGATGGCGCCGCTTATTGGTTGGGCGACACTGATCTCTGGAGAGCGGTTGAGACCACGCACTCGCATGAACTTTCCCGTTATGCCGCAGTCATTCACCTGCGAGTACCCTCGGTTGAGAGCGGATACAACCATCGTAACCCGCTACGCTTGGAGACAGCAGATGAGGCCGCGCAGATCGACGCTCGAATTGCTTCGCTCTGGTCACTGCATCCGAATCGCTTCTCAATTGAACCGCAGGAGAGCTTCATCAAGAAAGCGTCGTTGGTCCTGGAAATACTCGAGCAGCAGGTTCCAGATTGCTGCAGAAGTCATTTCAGATTGTCGCGGCGTGCCTGACTGACTTGAGATTGGCGTTTCCGTTACACTAGACGCTAAGGGTTAAAAGCGCGGGGTGTGGCGGATGGCAATCTCGACAAGTGCGGGAGCTGAGGTTCACCGGCCCCTCGCCACCGTTGTCATCGGTGGTCCTCCTCACAGCAACTGTCCTCACTCTACTACTCGTGTTACCCACCGTCTACATGTGGATTGAAGAACGTTATGTCAGCAGAACGTAGCCGTCTGGTCCGCCGCGGAATACTCTTGAATTATCTGACGATCGGCTACAACACCGTTGAAGCGATCGTTTCATTCGCTGCAGGGTTAGTTTCGGGAAGTGTAGCTCTCGTGAGCTTCGGGGTTGATAGCGCAATCGAGGTGACGTCGGCTGGAGCTGCTCAGTTTCGACTTCGCGCCGATGTCGATCTCGCAAGGCGGGAGAAAGCAGAGAAGCTCACTCACCGCGTCATCGGAATTTCTTTTCTCGCCTTGGCCGCGTATGTGGTCATCGATGCCGGCCGCTCACTGTGGCTCAGGGAAGCTCCGGATCGAAGTGTGGTTGGTATCGTGCTTCTTGCGTTTTCGGTTGTCGTGATGCCCGCACTCGCGAGCGCAAAGCGAAAGGTCGCGATCAGCCTTGGAAGTCGTGCACTTCGAGCTGATGCCGCACAGACATCGCTGTGCGCATACCTGTCAGTTATCGCCTTAGCGGGTGTCGGCCTGAATGCGTTTCTCGGCTGGTGGTGGGCTGACCCAGTCGCTGCTCTTGCGATGGTGCCGATCATCACGAAGGAAGGCATTGAAGGAGTCCGCGGTGAATCATCGTGCGACGATTGCTCGACGCATTGATGGGGGTGTGTTTGGGGGTGTGTTTCTTCCTGCAGAGTACGACATCGATGTCGGGAAACTCCGGCACCGACGCCCGGTTTCCCTCTAAAGTCCGGCAGAATGTAGTAGTTGGTTAGTGTATTGCCCTGCTTCGGGAGCAGGAGGTCGCTGGTTCAAATCCAGTCGCCCCGACTCATTAGCTCAAAGCCTCATCGACGTTCGCGCGATGGGGCTTTGTCGTTCCTGGGCACGTAGATCTTCCAACGTCCAATTTGTTCTTCGACTTGAAATCGGGAGTGTACATAGTCCATGATCGTCACCGCATGACGCTGCATTTCCTTCTCGCCGGTTAAAACAATCACAGCCGGTGGATCCTTCTCAGCCTGCGCCACCAGCGCCCGGTGGTCGTCGGGGGTTTGATCGCCGGGCCATAAATAATTCCATCGCGTGGGATTGCGACGTTCGGCCAGGAAGTACAGCATGGGCTCATACGGAAGAGAAAGCATGCTGCGGTCCGGTGCTGCGTGCTTCTGAATCAGCGTGACAATCCCTTCGAGAGTCTTCGCGGAGATCGGGTCCATTCCTACCCCGCCTCGCTCGAGGGCAAGTGTTCGGATTGGCGGTTTCGTCGAGGTGAGCATCGCAGGGCTTACCAGCAGGAGTAAGTATACGCCGATCGCCGCAAACGTACCCAGTACCACCGGCGGCGTGACCCACGACACTGGCCACTTACGTGCTCGCCGGTTGAGGCCCTCCGCAATGCTCTTTGATACATCTGCTGCCGTCCAGGCCAACACTATAAAGAACGGGCTCAATGTGATGAGCAAATGGTAGATGTCCGATCGAGTTAACGCTTGCAAATAGAAAAGGATCGAGAAGACGAGGACGAATGCCTGGATACGAAGGTCTGCGTCAAAGCGACGCCGCACGAGCGCCGTGCGCAGCAGATTGAGAGCTACCAGCACATAGAACGTCGGCACCAGATAGAACAATGATGCGAGCATGGCCCATTGTCGGCCTGCACTAAGGTCGATCGCAGGCACTGGCAGGGAACTGGTGCTGGCATACGTGGTCAGCGGAAATAGAACCAGCTGCTGGAACATATCTCTTATTGCCCCGGCAACGAGCCAGGGCACGGTGAGGATCAGCAGCGGGACGGCCGTTCCTGCCGCCCAGAAGGCCAGCATCTCTAACGGGTGTTCGTCAGCGCTTTGTTTGCTGGAATACTTGAGAATCAGGCCGAAGATCGACACCGCCACTATTACATAGAAGCCCTGATCGTGCCGGGACAAGATCGTGACTGCCGTCGCCACGCCCGCCGCCAGAGCCCACGCCCGCCGACCAGTGATCGCTGCGCGAATAACGAGCAACACCGAGACCAACGAAGCGGTCACTCCCTGCCACACAGCAAAAGGGACAAAATTGAAAAAAGGCATTCCTAAAATCAGAGGGGGCGCAGCTGCCACAAGCGACGTCAGGCGCCCCGCTCTTTGGCGGGTTATGGCATATATGAGCAAAGGTATGAGCGTATAGAGGCACAGCCCGAAGGTCCGCAGAGTTGCTAGTGAGGTGCCGAAAATCGTGAACGCCGCCGCGACGGTATAGAACGAAAGCGGCGGCTGGAGGCTGACGAAATCCCGGTTCGGCAGCTGCCCCTCCATTACGCGAACCGCACCATACGCCAGGAAACCCTCATCGCCAAAGACACTGCCCAGTCGGTAACGGGGAAGAGCTATTACGAGGCATACGGCAATGATCGCCAGACAGCACATGCAGTCGCCGATCCACTTTGCCGGACCTGCGCTTTCTTTGCGCACTGCATTCACGTTGAATCTCCTGATCCAGTCGCTCCGACTTGTTAACGATAGCCCCTGCAGCGTCACGCGTTGCAGGGGCTTCTTGTCTCCAAAGGCAGAATCGTTTTGCCGCAACGGGCGAGCTGACAGCCCTTTATCGAATCGGACCCCGGACCGCCGGCTCTGCAGCGTTCAATAGAACTGTACCCTGGGATCCATCGCGCGTGACGAACATGATGCGATTGTCTGAGCAGCCCATAAAGCAATTCCAGCCGGCGCTGAAAAGGATCGCACTCCCATCCGTCAACCAGGTCGGTGCCTCCATTATCTCTGCCGACTGTAGTGAAGACGCTGTGACAAGAACCTGCCAACCTGTCCCGTCTACATTGAGCGTCGCAATCTGGCCCTCTCCAAGTACAGCAAAGCGCTGTCCGTCCGGCGACCATGCAATCGACCTGATCGGCTGAGCAGGATTCAGGTACTGGACAACGTGAAGATCGGAGCCATCGACCCGTACGGTAGCAAGAATGCCGCACATCGACGGAAGCGAAGTGAACGCTATTCGGCTCCCATCCGGTGACCAGGAAACACTCGCACCGCAAAACGTCCCGACGTTGTCAAGAACTACGCGCAGCGACATGTCGGAGACCTTGAGAACGAACAGTTGTCGCGGACCCGCTTGATTCGGATTGTCGGGTTGAAGGCTGCCGACAAAAGCCAGCTGACTGCCGTCAGGGGACCAGGATGGCCTGTGGTCACTGAAGACATTTCTGCATTTCGTTCCGGATCCGGTCTGGCCGGCCACACAAAGCTTGGTTCGCGACCAGTCTACGAAGGCAAGCTGGCGCCCATCCGGAGACCATACCGGCTCAGCAACAGCGAAGCTCGTGGGCAGCAGAGCAGCTCCATTTGCTGCGATCACCGATCCGTCGCCGGTTCCTGATCTCAGCAGCGCGGTAGTGTAGATGCTACCAGAGCGAATAAACGAGATGCACTCGGTATCAGTCGTGCACGCACCGGGATCGCTCGAGCTCGCCCCGGTTTCGAATTGAATGCTCAGCTCACTTTCGAGACCGACTCCACCGAGATTATGCACCCCTGTGCCGATAACAAGCTGGAACAAAGTGGATGGACTGAGTGGCTTCGCAGGGACAAAACTCACCGTAAAGGCATCCAGCTGCATCAGCGATCCGTCGAGACCGGCGCCTCCAGTGAGCACGCGGATGTTCTGCGAGTTTATCGAAGCAGGGGCAATCGGCTCACTGAAAACAATCTCGAATCGTGAGTTGAGCGGCACATCCTTTTTTCCCGGACGCGGATTCGTACGGACAATCGTGGGAGGACGGACACGCGGGACAACGGCCGCGCCAACAAGCACTGGCGATCCGTCAGACGACAGAAACGCGATCTGCAGTGTGTCTCCCATCGATGCACGTACTCGAACCGGATCGAACCCGCCATCTTCAATAGTTGCCCTGACGCTTTCAGCCGTTCCCGATTGTCGGTCTCGCGTCCGATTCATTATCGATGCAGTCACGCCCGGGGCGGTACCCGGCGAAGCGGATATGTACGCGTAGCTATCGTCTTCAGTCGAGCCAATGGAGAGCTGCAGTTGTTGCGCAGCCGTCACCTTCGAAGGAGCAGACACGAGAAGCGTAGTGATCAGCGTGAGCTGAGAACCGTCCTCTTTGCCAGGCTGTGTTGCATGATCTGTATTGCAGGCGCCCAAAGGCGCAAGCAATGCAAAACTCAAAACGCTGAAGGACAACGACAAACGCTTGGCCGACATTAATGCTCCGTGTGCATTGACAGTACACATGAGACGGAAAGACACTGCGTTATTGCTCGGAACGCGACATTCACCGACTCTCCGGACCGCCAACAAGAACGAATCCAGCCCAATAAACTGGATCCGAAGTGGCCGGCGATGCCGCCATCCAGCGCTGAGTAACATTCAACGCGCGCTCCGCAGTCAATCCTCGTTGCAGGTTGCCATAAAATTGCTTCATGAAGGCCGCTGTAGCCCAGTCATCTATTGGCCAGAGTGTTCCCACAACCTGCCGCGCTCCGGCGAGAAGAAAAGCGCGAGTGAGTCCAACCCAGTCGTCCCCTGGTGGCACATCGGCTTGCGCGCCGGATCCAAGCGCAGTCTGACAAGCTGAAAGGACAACGAGATCAGCCTGTATTCCAAGAGCGAAAATTTCGTTGACCTCCAGTACGCCGTCCTGCGTTGAACCCGGCGCCAGCTCCACGAATGAGAACAATGGATTCTGCTTGTTCAGCACACCAAACGTTGCCAGATGCACGATGCGTCTTTGCGGCGCTTCACGGCGGAACGCATCTTCCGATGCATCACGTCCGACGGCGACGAGCGCGTCCGGCATCGTCGCCTTGATTGCGGCGACTTCACTCGCGGTTCCACGAAGCACATCAGCTCTCGGCGCAAATGCCAGTACGCCACGAGTCGGCGCACGCTTCTGTTCATCGACTGTAAGCCAGACAGACGCGGAGGGCGTGAAGCTGAGATCGTAGCGTTGGGCGGCGAATCGATCCTGTGCACCGGCAGCGATGAAAGCCGCAAAGGGCGCATAGTGCAACTCGGCATGCGGAACGATTACGATTCGGCGCTTTCCGGCGAGTACGCCTGAGTCTTCCAAGGGCGCAATCAGGAGCGCGTAAAGCCGACGCAAAGGTCCTCGCCACGTTCCTCTGGAGTGCTCATTCAGCACGCCTCGTGTAAACTCAACGAGTCGCGCTATTTCGCGTCGTGATGCACTAAGCTGCACACTCACCACTGTGTCGCGAACAACAACGAGTGCAATCGAGCCCGAATCCCTCAGCAGGTAACTGACAAAGGCCTGGTCCGAATCCAGGCGTCTGGCGATATCGCGCCACGATGCAACGCGACCCGACACCACCTTCGAATATTCGGGCGCACGCTCACGCAACCGAAGCATCAGCTCTGAGTACTCGTCCTGCGCTGCCAGCAGTTGCTGACGCACCGCTGGTCCCGACCGGGCCACGTCAGGTCCGCGACTCCTTTCACGAGGATCGACCGCAGTGTTGATGCGTCTCGTCAGGTCTGATATCTGTCGCCGCAAATCCTGCTCTCTCCCAACGAGCGCTGCGGGCCCGGGGCCGAACGCTGTCAGTCGTCCATGCTCCAGCAGATCCATTGTCTCTCGCGCACGCAATCGCTCCGAAGCTTCGAAGGCAGCACCAACCATTCCCCGTTCTACTTCGAGCGACGCCAGGTCACCATACACCTCGCGCTTATCGGCAAGAAACGCAGACCGCCGTTCAGGCAGGCGGAAGCTTGCGCCCGTCCGCTCCGCTACCGCGATCGCCTCACGGAACTCTTTTGCGGCCGCATCGAGGGCACCGTTCGACCTGAGCGCCGCCGCCAGACCGGCGTGAAGACGCCAGCTGACCTCGACTGCGGGTTTGTTGTCGAGCCGCCGCAGTCCTTGCCGAAAAAGTGTTTGTGCGAGCGAATTGTTTCCCGCATTCGCTTCGAGCGCAGCGCGTTGGCCGAGAGCGAGCGCACTGCCAACCGCATCGCCGTGGATCTCGAGCTGACGACTTGCGCGCACGTACTGCTGCCGCGCCCCCGCAATATCTCCCCGCCCTTCGGCAACACTTCCAAGTGCGATCCGGGTGATCGCAGCTCCGCGCGAATCTCCGAACGCCTCTTGAATCCTGAGAGCACCGACAAGCTGCGATTGCGCGCCGGCGTAATCTTCTTTTTCGATTGACAGCAATCCCAGTCCGTGCAGCGCCTCTGCCCGGCCACGCGAGTCACCTGCCCTGCGATAGAGATTCTGCGCGTCAGTGTACATCTTTTCGGCTCTCGACAACTCGTTCAATCGCACCAGAAGATCCGCCTGACCGAGAGCGAGTCGCGCACTGGTAGCGTCGGGCAAGCGAGTGGACTGAGCGTATCGCCGAGCCTCGTCCATTTGACGAATCGCGCCCTGCAGATCGCCCGATGCTCCAAGGGCATCAGCGAGTGCCTGTCGAGCGTTGATGATTTCACTCGACGCACCGGTTGCTATGTAAAACTGGAGAGCTTCGGTGAGAAACTTTCGGGCGGCCCGATAATCACCGCGTCTCAGCTCGAGCTGACCGAGGCCGAATAGGGCAAAAGTTGCATCTGCGGTGTCGCCGGCGTTCCGCCACGTCGCGAGTGCATTTTGGTAATGCGTCGCCGCAATCTCAAAGTCGCCTCTGGTACTGGCAAGCTCGGCCAGGTTTGCAATGTTGGTTGCAGCTTCCATGACGCGACCGTCTGCGCGGTTCAAGGCGAGAGCTGTGTCAAAATGCGACTCTGCTTCCGTGAGACTGCCCATCGATAGCGCCATCAGTCCGATGTTATTGTGGTCGGCTGCGATACCGCGCGAATCACCGATCTTCTGTCTGATGGCAAGCGCCTCGCGGTACTGTCTTCTCGCACGATCCGCATCGCCACGATCTGCACTCAGATCGGCCTGGTGCCCCGCGATGTTCGCCTCGATGTGAAGATCTCCAATAGCGCGCGCGAGGATCCGCGCGCGAGATAGATAGACGGCAGCGCTGTCGAGCCGCTCGAGTCGCGTCATTCCAGCCGCGATATTGTCGAGCACGCCCGCAATTGCACTGGTATCGCCTCCCGCACGTGAGGCTGAGAGTGCCTTGCGCCAGATTCTTATCGACGCCGCTGGTCCCGCTTTTGGAAAGGCTTCTACGCCCGCGATGCGCAGGCTGTCACCGCGACGCTTCAAGAGACGCTGTTCTCGTGACATACCCGCGAACCGGTTGACCTGTCGAACCCAGAAAGAATCCTGCTGCACTTCTGCATAGCGACCGGCAAGTATCCGTGCGTCCTTGAGTGCGGCGGAATCAATGCTTCCGTTTCGCCCCGCGCGTTCGAGCGCCTCGATGATCGCCTTACGCGACGCAGTAGCTGTTTCCGTTGCGACAAGCGTGTCGCGCGCGCCGACGCCCGGCGTCAAAGATCCGGGAGAGGACTGTGGCACCTGGCTCAGCACCAGGAGAAGCAGATAGCCCAGGATCATGGATTCGGAGGGGAAACGCGGAATTCAACGAGATCAGATGAAATCCATCGACCGAATCCAATCCTCGCCTGCACTTGCCACAAATACTGGTTTTCAGGGAGAAGCTTCACAGTTTCAGGCAGCGCCAGATGGGGTTCGGCCACTTCCTTTTCAAAAAGCACATCGCCGTCATCATCGAACAGAGTTACCCGATACAACTCTGCGTGTGGAACCGCCGACCATTGTAGGGATTCCACTTCGGCAACGGTGCCCATCGGGCTTCCTATCATTGGAGCATTTCCCGGCGTGAGAACCAGCTCACGATGCTGCACTCCCGGTGCTCGCAATTGCCGCTCACGCGGCAGTGCCAACGTGAGAATTATCGCGGCAGCCGCAGCGAGCGGAACGATCAGCAACGTCAGACGGCGTCGGTAGGGCTTGCTGATTCTCGAAGCATCCAGGACCGCCGGGTCATTCAATGTCCGAACAAGGGATGCAAGCTCGCGTTGGCATCGGCGACAGCTGCCAAGATGCGGCGTCCATGCGAGCCGCTCTGAATCGCTGAGCCGCCCATCGGCGAATGCAACTATGGCGTCAGTTGTCAGGCACGATGATTCTGGGTCATCACTCACGGGCCTGATGAGTGCTGCTTCGCGTAACGCGTTCATTATGGTCTCGGCGCTGTGCACATTCCTGCTCATCGCGTGGTCGGCGGCATGAGACGGTTCGATTGAGAAAAATTGCTCATAGATCGCCGCGCGTGAGGCCCTGCGCAGCCATGTGCCTGCGTAGAACGTCGAGCGCCCGATAAACTCGATTGTATGCGGCCTTCGCATTACGAAGTCCCATGACTCGCGCGATCTCGACGGCCGATAATTCTTCGAGGACGTACAGCTCGACGGCTGCGCGGTCCTGCGGCGGAAGAGTGCGCAAAGCTTCTTCGACGCGGCGACTTCTCTCGTCACTGACCGCCGGATCCGCCAGGTCCAGCGCATCGGGCGCAAGATCGGGTGGTGCGAGATCCCGGAGGATGGTCCCACGACGACCAGCGCTCGCGGCCTTATAAGTTTCGCGGAGCTCGACAAGAAATTCGCGGAACGCAGGAGGCTTCAACGAGATCGCGCAAATGCGCTCGTATGCCTCGAGGTGCGATCTTCCCTCGACGAAAATCTCTTCGAATATCTGCTTGCGCAGCGCAGGCATGTTATCCGCAATCGTCGACAGACGCCGTCGCCCATCACGACTGCGAAACCAGTCGATCGTAATGTTTCGCACAACTGCAACGAGCCATGTGGTGAATCGAGCCGAATGGCTGGGCTGGTCGAGATAGGTGCGCACGCGACGCATCTCATCCTGCCGCAGCGCTTCGCATACGCGTGCGAATACGTCCATTACGTCGTCGTAGTCCCGCGCGTAATGCTGAATCGTCGCAAAGACAAGTGATCTGTAACGCGTAATGAAGTCATCCCACGCTGTCTCAGGGGATCCGTTACGCAGCTCATCAGTCCACTCAGCCAAGAGGCGTTGCGGAAATGGGGATGATACTTCGTCCTTGTGCCGAGTGCATCACAACATTAGACGGCCATGAGTCCGCTGGTTGCTCCCGGCCGGTTAGTTACGCCGAGACACGCAATGTATGGGAAACACAGGGACGCGTGAGCAAACGGTCTTATTCAGGAAGTTGGATGGAAGCCAACTCAGCCCTTGAGCGATTGGCACTGTTCCCCGCCTTTATATTGAATCAGCTACACTTGCCCCCCCGGATCTGCACCCGCTAGAGCAACGAAATGAAGAAACTTCAACTACTCACGAGATCGATCGTTGTGATCGGCTTCTGCGCAATCGTGACCGCGTGCGACAACAGCGTTGCTCCCCCGGCTTGCCCGTTACCGGATATTGTCTCGAGCCAGGTTTCTCTGAACAGCGACAACGCGTTGAGCGCGAGAGTCACCGCGAAAGTGAAAACGGCGGACAGTATCACTGTTCAGTTCGGCTTCGCCGCCTCGGGCCTCGACAGTGTCACTCCGACCACCGTATTGACGACTGACTCTGTCGACCTTCCAGTGCTGGGACTCTCTCCCGTCAGAAGCTATGTCGCTCGCGTTGTCGCGTTCAATCAATGCGGCACGAGCGAAGGAAAGACACTCTCATTCTCGACCAATCCTCTTCCCGATGACCTCCCGACGTACGCCGCGTCCGGAACTGCTCCTTCGCCAGGCTTCGTCGCATTCAGAGCGGGAAGATTTGGCGTAGTTGTCGATAATAGTGGCCGTGTCGTCTGGTATCACCAGTTTGCGACCACGCCGAACATCAGCTTTCAACCTCAGTCAAACGGGCGATATGTCGCACGCCCTGTAGCATCGGGCGACGAGCGGGCGGAATGGATCGAGATCGATCCCAATGGTGACGTAACGCGCACTCTCAAATGCGGTCTGGGCATGGAGTCCAAGGTGCAGGATTTCTTCACCATGCCCGACGGGTCCTACTGGATTCTTTGCGACGAGGTACGGACGGTTGACCTTTCCGCGTCCGGAGGTCCTTCAGCGCTACCGGTTCTGGGAAATGGAATACACCATATAAGCGCCAGCGGCAACGTGCTTTTTGCGTGGAGTCCATTCGATCACATCGCGGTCGATATGGAGAGCCTTGACCTGAATGATCGGGTTGGCGACGCAGTCAACTGGACTCATGCGAACGGGCTCGACATCGATACCGACGGCAACATCCTGCTGTCTTTCCGCAATCTGAGCCAGGTGATCAAGATCAACTCGCAGACCGGCGCCGTCATGTGGAGAATGGGCGGACTGCGCAACGAGTTCACGTTCGAGAATGTCTCGATGCCGGCATTTGTTGGACAGCACGGAATTCGCTCGAACGGACCCGGACGGCTCATCGTTCTCGACAATCTTGGCGATCCGAACATGGGCCATGCAGAACGCTACGAGTATGACGAAGCGAAGCGCACCGCACGCCTCGTTGATTCCTTCGCTGCGCCACCCGGAATTGTCGGCCGCCTTGGCGGCAGCACTCAGACATTGCCGAACGGTCACACGCTGGTGTCGTTCGGTAACGGCGGCAGCGTCCAGGAATACGACAGCTCAGGCAACGTTGTGTGGCGACTCGACCCAGCCCCGGGCTATGTATTTCGCGCTATCCGCATTCAGTCTCTCTATAAGCCGGGCGTCGGAGATCCACGATGAAGAAGATCGGGTTCCTTTCCTTTGGACATTGGGACCCGTCACGACAATCAGCTGCACGATCTGCGCGTGACGTTCTACAGCAGTCGATCGAGCTTGCAATAGCGGCAGAGCAACTCGGCGCAGACGGCGCCTACTTTCGCGTTCACCACTTTGCGCGCCAGCTCTCATCTCCCTTTCCACTTCTCGCTGCAATCGGCGCCAGAACAACTCGCATCGAAATCGGGACGGCCGTCATCGACATGCGGTACGAGAATCCGTTTTACATGTTCGAGGATTCAGGCGCTGCTGACCTCATCAGCAGCGGCCGCCTCCAGCTTGGAATAAGCCGCGGCTCGCCGGAGCAGGTAATAGACGGCTGGCGTCACTTTGGATACACGCCGCCGGAAGGTCAATCTGACGGTGACATGGCGCGCAACCATACTCGAGTCTTTCTCGATCTTCTCAAGGGAGAAGGATTCGCGCGGCCGAATCCAAGGCCGATGTTTCCCAATCCGCCAGGACTGCTTCGCCTCGAGCCATACTCCGAAGGATTGCGCGATCGCATCTGGTGGGGCTCTGCGTCAAACGCGACAGCAGTCTGGGCCGCGCAACATGGAATGAACCTGCAAAGCTCAACTCTCAAGGAAGACGAATCGGGCGAGCCGTTCCATGTGCAGCAGGCGCGACAGATCCGCGCGTTTCGCAAAGCATGGAGTGACGCTGGCCATTCGCGCACACCGCGAGTCTCAGTATCGCGTTCGATTTTCGCGCTGATGAATGATCGCGACCGACTCTACTTCGGTCGTGATGAGAGCACTGATCAAGTGGGATTCATCGACAATATGCGCGCAGTGTTCGGACGATCATATGCGGCCGAACCGGAAGTATTGATCGAGATGCTCAAGGGCGATGAGGCGATTGCCGAAGCCGATACACTTTTGCTGACTGTTCCCAATATGCTCGGCGTCGAGTACAACACGCACGTCATCGAATCGATCCTCACACATATCGCGCCCGCACTCGGCTGGCGATAACTCTGTTCCAGCGAATCGGATTCTGATCGGCTAAACCGATTGGATTGTCTCGTAGGTCCATCGGCACATGACTATCTCGAAAATCCTCACCGTGCTGATGAAGGCACCTGAATTGCAAGCCGCGGACGTCGGCACCTGAGTCTCGCGCTCGCATGACGCAGATGCCACACAACAACTGTGAGGACATATGCGCGGTCAACGATCAGTTACGCCTGCCGTCCCGTTTTCACTGCTCCTCATCACTGTATTCGCCTGCACGCAAGGCGGCGATACCGCGAAGACCGCCGCAAGAGATACCACTTCCGCGGTGTCGCAACAGGTTCGCAGTGGAAGCGCGTCAGATGACTGGAGAACAGATGCGCCCGGCACCCGATACCTCATCAAGGCATCCGACCTTCCAGCTCCGGTTATGGCCGGTACGGATCCGGAAGCTTCGGTAGCCAAGCCGGCCGAAGTGATCCCTGCCCCGTCGGGTACGACTCTCAAAGTTCCGGACGGCTTCGCAGTAGATGTATTCGCAAGCGGATTCAAACAGCCACGCCGTCTGCGCACCGCTCCTAACGGCGACATCTTCATGTCGGAGAGCGCGGCCGGGCGCGTGCTCGTGTTTCAAAGTACTGCGACAGACAGTGCGGCGTCGCAGCCGCACGTTTTCGCCGAAGGTCTCGATCGCCCGTATGGCATCGCGTTCGTTCCGCCGGCAGATCCGCAGTACGTGTATGTCGCAGCAGCAGACCGCGTAGTCAGATACCCATATCGGAGCGGAGATGTGAAGGCGAGTGGGCCGGCGGAGGTCATCGTCCGAAATCTTCCGACGAAGCGGCATTGGACAAAGGATCTTGCAGTTTCGCAGGATGGTCAGCGTCTTTTCCTCGCAGTCGGATCCTCGTCGAATCTTGGTGTGGGAGTTACGGACAAAACGGCAGCTCAAATCCAGGAGTTCGAAGCATCTCACGGGCGCGGCGCCGCGTGGGGAGACGAAGAGAATCGCGCAGTCGTCCGCGTGTTCGATCCGCAGGGTAAGACGATTCGCAACTTTGCGACGGGAATGCGCAATTGCTCCGGCCTGACAATGCAGCCAGGCACCGACAACCTGTGGTGTGTCGTCAATGAGCGCGACCATCTCGGTCCGCAAATGGTGCCGGACTATATGGTTCACGTACAGGACAGCGCGTTTTATGGTTGGCCGTGGTACATGATCGGCGACAGAGAGGATCCAGCTCTGGCTGGCAAACGTCCCGATCTCAAAGGCCATGTGCGTGAGCCCGAGGTGCTCATCCAGCCGCACTCCTCATCGCTCGGCGTTGCCTTCTACGATGGGAATGCATTCCCCGCCGACTACAAAGGCGACGCGTTCGTCGCGCTGCACGGCTCACACAGCCGCCCGCAGTTCACTGGCTATAAAGTGATTCGCGTGCGATTCAACAATGGCCAACCCACTGGCGAGTACGAGGACTTCATGACCGGATTCGTTGTGGACAGTGCGCGCGTCTGGGGTCGGCCGGCGGGCCTCGCAGTGACACGAGATGGAGCATTGCTCGTGAGCGACGATGCGAACGGCACGATATTCCGGGTCACGCGAAAACGATAACGTGGAAATGCAAAACAGAAAAAGCCCTGCGATGTTTTTCATCGCAGGGCTCTTGTTTTTTCGGCAGAGACGAAGCCACTGCATTTGCGCAGTGGCATTTTTTTCTATTCCTCTTAATGGCTGCCGAGGCGCTCGCGCGTCGTGAAATAGATATCGCTCGCTCCTTCGCCCGGCCGGCTCGATCCGAAAAAGAGCGTCAGCCCATCCCATGAAAGCGATGGGCGGGTATCCTCACCGACAGCGCTGTTTACGTTCGGACCGAGGTTCACCGCGGTGCGCCACGGATCATGCGCAGACGCGCGCGTTGCAACGAAGATGTCGCTGCCGCCAAGAGTTCCCGAGACACCGGGCACACCCGGCCTGTTGCTGCCGAAGTACATCTCGACACCGTCAC
The DNA here is from genome assembly GCA_035281765.1 of Gemmatimonadaceae bacterium. GTDB lineage: Bacteria > Gemmatimonadota > Gemmatimonadetes > Gemmatimonadales > Gemmatimonadaceae > UBA4720. Next base: position 4,520 of record DATEDH010000031.1, on the reverse strand, counting down.
GCTGAAGATTTGGCTGAATCTCGTTTGACGCTGTGTTTACTCCAGGAACCAGCATCGCCTGCCCATAAGACCCTCCGACCCATTCACTTCTATATATATCCGCATCCCCCATCACCGCACCCGGAGCTTCGGCGGAAAATCCTCCCGCGCGATTGCTCGAGAAGTAGAGCACTGGACCATAACCAGGCTCCGTCAGCGGAAACGGTCCGGCCTCATTTCCTGCGCTGTTGACTGAGCATCCAAGGTTTTGTGGCTCAGCGAAGGTCCCATCGTCGTTTAGCCTCGTCACGTAGATATCATCGCCACCGCAGGCTCCGCTTACTGCACGGTTGCTGACGAAGAAGAACGTGTGTCCATCACGGCCGATTGTCGGACAGAAATCGTTTGCTTCAGAATTCACCGGCTCTCCGACATTGACCGGCTCACCCCACGGATCATCCGTGTTCTCCCGCGTCGAAACCCAGATGTCTATGCCGCCACGCCCACCCGTACGGTTCGATGCCATGAAAAGCTTTTTACCGTCGGGCGAAATGAACGGGCAGCCATCGAGCGCTGTGCCGTTGAACATTGGGCTGGTGCCGGGGATCTGTTCGACGGAGATGGCCGGCGACCACACCGAGTAGCTCACTTCCCGCGCGAAACCGGCCTGGCCCTCGTTAGGGTTGAAGCCGACGGAATCGGTGCTGGAGCACGCTGCGACTCCGGCGAGCGCAAAGACAATTACTCCGTTCAATCGGGCACGTTCGTAATGCGACAACATCACTCTCTCTCCTTGTTGATGGGCATCCAAGGGAAAGTCCTTGATTTCAGCCCTGACACGTCCGCATTATGCCCGGTACCCCTTAACTCGCGGTGTTACCTGCGTGAATTCCCGGTGAATTCGTCGGTTTTTTTTCGCCTGCAGCTATTTGGAGGACCGTCGGTCACTGCGTCGGGCGATGATGCGATCAAGGAAATCGCGATACAGCGTCGACGGCTCGCTCTTCTTGCCATCCTTGCCCTGGCCGAGGATCGCGCTGTCAGCCGGGACAAGATCATTGGATTGCTATGGCCGGAAAGCGACATCGAGCATGCCCGGAACCTCCTCAACGTCGCCGTCTATGCCCTGAGGAAGGTGCTCGGCGATGAGGCAATCACTTCCGACGCGGCGGGAATCAGACTCAATTCCGCCTTGATTCAATCAGACGTCGCGGATTTTGAGGCGGCGGCAGCCCGGGATGATGCGCCAGCCGCCATTGCGCTCCATACCGCGCCTTTTCTCGACGGTTTCTTCATTGCGGACGCTCCCGATTTCGAGAGATGGGCCGCGAGAGAGCGTGACCGGCTGGGACGGCTCTACTGTGAGTTGATCGAAAAACTCGCCGAGCAATCAGAGCAGGAAGGCGACTTCGACCGCGCGGCTGACTGGTGGAAATTGTGGGCTGCGTACGATCCGTATGACTCGCGCGTCACCCTCAGGCTCATACGTGCACTCGATGCGAGCGGAAATCCGGCATCGGCGCTCCAGCAGGCTCAAAGCCACGAGCGGCTCCTCAAGGAGGACTTCGGTGTGGAGCCGTCTGCAGATCTGAAGAGTGCAACCGAAGCGCTTCGAAGCAGACGCGATGATTTGCGTGAGACTCGTATCGTGCGCGGCGAGAAATTACAGCAGCCCCTGCAGGCGGACGTCGAAGCGCACGTACTTCCTGCTGCGGAAAACGCAGCGGCGATTCCGAAAGACGAATTGTCCAACCCGGCGAGCTCCAAACCTCCGGGACGTAAGAGAGCAACATGGCTGGTTGTTTCATTTCTTGTCATCATGGCCGCGGCCGGATTAGCGTATGCATCCGCTCGAAACAAGAAGGAATCGTCGGCCACCAAACCGGCAGCAGCGATTGTTCAACCGGAACGATCGATCGCGGTGCTTCCATTCGCCAACATGAGCCCTGGCGCGGACCAGGAATACTTCGCCGATGGGCTCGCCGAAGAGCTCATCAGCGCCTTATCGCATGTGAGGTCCCTCCATGTTGCATCCCGAACATCAGCTTTCGTCTTCAAGGGGCAGAACAGGGACATCCGCTCCATCGGCAAAGTCCTGAACGTCAGAACCGTGCTCGAAGGCAGCGTGAGGAAAGTCGGCAATCGCGTTCGAGTCACCGCCCAGCTCATCAACAGCGCAGATGGGTTTCACTTGTGGTCAGAGACATTCGATCGCGAAGGCACCGACATCTTCGCAATTCAGTCTGAGCTGGCGCTTCGAATCGCAAATGCCCTCGAAGCAGAGCTTACACCGGAAGAACGGAAGCGACTCGCCCGCGTGCCGACAGAAAATCCGGAAGCGCACACTCTATATCTTCAGGCACTTTATTTCGCCGGCCAGCGACGCAGCGGAAGCCTCGCGAAGTCAATCGAATATTTTAAGCGCGCCATCGCGGCTGACCCGCAATACGCAGCAGCCTACGCGGGCCTCGCCAGTGTGTATGCGCCGCTTGGCGTTTTTGGTTTCATCTCACCAGAGGAAGGCCGGGAGCGAATGCGTGAGCCGGCAATGAAAGCTGTTGCTCTGGACCCGGAGCTCGCATCCGCTCACACCGCTCTCGGCGGTTACATGTACGCGTACGAATGGAACTGGGTTGCGGCCGAACGCGAGTTAAAAAAGTCGATCGAGCTCGACCCTTCAGCGAGCCACGGGTGGTACAGCGTATATCTCATCGCCATGCACCGAAACAACGAAGCAATCCGCGAAGCCCGGCTCGGGTCTGATCTGGCTCCGTTGTCGGCGATTGGATATTCGCAACTTGGTTACACCCTGGTTTGCGCCGGGCGGCCTGATCTTGCTATCGCGCCACTTAAGACGGCGATCGAGCTCGATTCGGGTTTGTCGAACTCGCATCTCCAGCTGGCGTTTGCATACGAAGCACTTGGGAAATGGGATGAGGCGATGCGCAAATATGAGAAAGCCGCTTCGCTCGTTCCCGGCAAGGCAATCGAGTCGGCATATCTCGGTCGCGCACTCGCGCGCGCAGGGAAGAAAAGCGAGGCACGTGAAATACTTGACTCACTAAAGGCGAGCGCTGCAAGAACGCGAATCTTCACACCGCATGTTGCACTTTTATTCGACGAGCTTGGAGAAAGAGATGAGGCCGTCGCCTGGCTGGAAATGTCCGCAGGTCAGCGGCATCCCACTTTTCCGCATAGCATTGCCGAGCCCGCTTTCTCACCATTGAAACGCGACCCGCGGGTGCGCACGATTCTACAGCGTCACGGTTTGCCGCCTTAAGACGCTCAAAGTGCCACTGCATCTCCTGCAGTGGCACGTTTGAGTCATTCGTTGTCAGCGATGCAATTCGGCTTGCCCCGGACCGTCGATGGTCAGCCCCAATCCTGCAACCTTTCGCCCCAGGTCGAGTCCCGTCTCGTTGTCAAACCGATAGTGCAGTCCGCCTTCAAGGCGTGATCGCGCTGCCTCTTCTGCCAGTGCAGTGAGCCGCGCTCTCTCCGCTGGAAAGAACGATGCAAGGATTGCTGCCTGCGCGCCCGACACGCACGCATGATCCGACGGATACGATGGAAAATTCGGAAGAGCAACTACAAGCGTAATCATTGGATCCGCCTGAGTTGGACGAATCATCCAGTACGCGAACTTCGCATCGTGACAGGCAACGATAGCATCGAACCCTGCCATGTTCATCACCGCAAGAAGATGCGATGCTGCTCTCTCGTTGAGGTGATACTGCACGGCGAGGTTCGCAGCTTCCATGTTCCAGTACCCGGGTGGCGTAATCGTTCCTCCGGGGAACGCCCAGAAGAGCGCATTCGCGATCTGCTCCGGCGTTCTCGTATCGGAAACATGCCTCACTTCTGCAAGTGCAGCGTTGTATTCAGGCGACCCGAACGCTGGTGGCGGCGGCGGCCTGAACTGATCGCCCGACGTCAAATAGTATGTCCTCGCGAGACCGAACATTGCACCGACAGGTGGCGCAGGCGGAACGAGACTGCTGAACCAGACTCCAGGTCCGGTTGGAACTGTGCCTGTCCACGGTGCAAAGAAGCGATCAGTCCGCGCGTCAGCGACGAGCTGTTCAGCAACCGCATTGCCGATTGCTTCGCCAGCTGCCTGATCCGTCTTTCCATCACCAGGCCAACCCTGAGCACTCAGCTCAGACGATTTCAGCGCCGCGAGCGCCTGTGCTTCGGCGGGATACAGGTAGGTCAATACGGCAACCGAAGCGCTCGCAATGGCCGCAGTCGTCGAGGGTTTCACAGCGCCGTTCGCATCCTCGGCCTGAATGGTCGACAGATATTGCGCGTGACTTAACAACGCATATCCGCGAATCGCGGCGAACGGGCTCGAGCTGTATTTCACCACGAGACTACGTGCGACAGAATTCCAGTACACGCTCGCCCCGGAGTCCCAGAAAGTCGGAGCTGCCTGGGCCTGCGGGGTCAACGGCGCCGAGGGCATCGGCGTATCACGGCCGCAGGCGGTCATCATGACGATCGACCCTGAAAGCAGTAACAGTTTTTTTCGCAGCATACAC
>DATEDH010000030.1:0-14767 GCA_035281765.1 Gemmatimonadaceae bacterium | reverse complement strand
CGCTGGATTTTACTGAACAGGTTCACGCGACCTACGCGGTCGTGAGCCAGGGCGCGGGCAAGTGGGACCTCCAGGGTGGATTGCGCGCGGAGTATGCACGCCGTGACTTCACGCTCAAGACTTCGAACGAGAGCTTCCCGTACGATTATTTCAGCCTGTATCCGAGCGCGATCGCGAACTACAAGTTCACCGATGCTCTGACCAGCAAGATTGCGTACTCGCGGCGCGTGCGTCGTCCCGGAACTCAGGAGCTCAACCCGTTCCCGCAATTCTTCGATCCGCAGAACGTCTTCTTCGGAAATCCGAAGCTGAATCCGGAATACACTGATGCGATCGAGCTCGGTCTCGTTCGCACGGGCAAGTACGGAATGGTTCAGGTGTCACCGTTCTTCCGGCACACCACGGACATCATCCGCGTGAACATCAACACGAATGATACTTTCGAAGGACGTGACGTCACCTCGATCAGCTTCCAGAATCTCGACAAGAGTGACTCATGGGGAACTGACCTGAACGGCCAGCTTCGCTTCGGACCACTGGGGAGCGTCCTTGCCGGGTTCAACATCTTCAAGATGGTAACCGATGGCGGAACGACGTCGGTGCTCTCGTCCGACGCAGTGCTGTGGAGAGCGCAGATGAACGCGACCTTCAACGTCGGCAAGAACAGAAACACGACTCTTCAGGGACAGTATTTCTATCGTGCTCCCCAGACGATCGAGCGTGGACGCTTCTCTGCCCAGCAGGGTGCGAACTTCTCGGTTCGCCAGAAGATCATGGAAGGAAAGGCGACGATTGCACTGCGTCTGCAGGATCCGTTCAACACCGCGGGAATGAGAATTCTCACGGGTGACGACAACATCACGCAGCTCACCTCACGCAAGTTCGGTGTGCGCGCGGCATTCCTCACTTTCCAGTACAACTGGGGACAGGCTCCAAAAATCACCCAGCCCAAGCAGCAGCAGGATCAGCCTTCTTCTACGGGCTTCCCTGGCGGCTGAGCTGATATCATCGCGCACTTGAAAAAAATGCCCGCCTTTCCGGCGGGCATTTTTTTCTTCGTGCGCTCGATATCAGGCTCGCCGCGAGGTCGCAGAGGGACGGTTGCGCGCCTTCGGCGCGCAACGTCCACGCGGAGGACACAGAGACGCAGAGTTCGCAGGGGAGACGTCACTCACAACCTCTGCGCCTCTGTGCCCTCTGTCAGGCCAGCTTCAGGTCGCGCTTGCGCGACCTGAACGTCGCCCTCTGCGCCCTCGGAAGTGTCGAAGCCAGACACTGGTTTGAGAAGCTTCGCTTTAGCGAAGCTTCGACAAACCAGTGTCTGGCTTCGACACTTCCACAGAGAGCGTAAAGGTTCGCGTCTCATCGGGGTTCAGCGTTCCAACCCCGATCATCTGTCGCGCGACTTCCTCGCCTTTCTCGTTCTTGATCGAGACGAGCATCGAGTACTCCCATGCTGGCTCGCCGCCGGGGTGACGAATCTGGCCCTCTACTGCGAGAGCAGAAAATCCCGGCGGCTTGTGCTTCGCAACATGGGGATCCCACCTGAGACTCTTACGGCAAATGGGACAGACAGTGGCACTCTGGAGAATCGTCGCCCTGCAGTGAGGGCAAGTGCGCGTTTTTCCAGCGGTGCCCTGGGCCCCGTTGCTCATGCGGCCGTCGAGCTCTCCACTTTCGGACGCGTCGCAGTCGCCGGTCGGGTCTGGCCATCATCCCAGCCAAATTCGGCGTTGCCGCGCATGCGCGAGCCGGCCGCAACGGTGAGCGATCCTGCCTTCACGTCTCCGTTCAGGACTCCCGACGCGAGAAGCTCGACGCGTGAAGCTGCATCGACGTTGCCCTCGAGCTCACCGGCGATGGTTACGGTGCTGGCTCTCACGCCACCCGTCACCTTTGCACCCTGATCGATCGTGAGGTTGCCGTCGACGTTGACGTCACCCTTGAACTGGCCTGCAACACGAACGTGTCCTGATCCCTGGATTTTGCCCTCGATAGCGAGGTTCGCTGCAATCAGCGTTTCCTTCTCGCCTGCTGCTGCGGCGCGGGGAGGAGTGGGCTGGTTGAAGCTGGCGGGCGTGTTGAAGCTGTCGTCTTTCTGAGGTGCAGCGGGTGTCGGCGACATCGGTACGGGCTCCTTCGCGGGCGTTGTTTGTTCTTTCCAGATTGCCATCTCACGAACTCCTAAGTGGGTACGGTGCAGCGTTCGGCGGCCGGCAGGGCGGCGGCAGCGTCCCGAAGGTTACAACAGAGTGCGCCAATACGGCACTACCTTTGTGTTTTTTCAAGACGTTTGCACGCAATTCCGGAAATTTGCCGCAAGATTGCGGCCTTGCCGTGCGCCGTATTGTGTCGCAAGGTAAAAGTGGCGCAAAAACGAGGTTTCTGCCATGAAGAAGAAAGGACACCCCAGCATTCCAGACTTCTCGAGCAAGCGGACTGCAGCGCCCGCCCCCGGGGAACACATCATGAAGCCGAAGCAACCCGACCTGCCCAATGTGCATGGAGGCAAGCCGCACGCAACATCGAAGAAATCCGGCCGCAGGGGAGGCTGAGCCATGAGACTCGGCCTCATCTTCGCGGTCGTATTCATCCTCGTATTTCTCCTCATCATCAACAGGTCGCGGCCGAGGATGTGACGTGACGGGCTCCTCTCTTGCGAGTGAGTCTTCTTCATGAATACGAAAGTCATAGTCATCACCGGTGCGAGCGGCGGCATCGGAGCCGCGGCAGCGCAGCGGCTTGCATCCGAGGGCGCAACGCTCGCCCTCGTTGCCCGCCGGGAGAACGAGCTCGAGGAAGTTGCATTGCGATGCGGAAACGATGCAGTCGCAAATGTCGCGGACATGACTCACCGCGAGGAAGTTCGCCGGGTGGTGAGCGAAACCATCGATCGTTTCGGGCGCATCGACGTGTGGATCAACAACGTCGGCCAGGGAATCTCACGTCTTCCATCGGAGCTCACCGATGAAGACATCGATCGCGTGATGCACGTGAACGTGAAATCGGCACTGTATGGAATGCAGGAAGTGCTTCCTCACTTCCGCGAGCGCGGCGATGGTCAGATCGTCAACATATCATCGATGCTCGGCCGCATGCCTCTAACGGTGATACGCTCAGCATACAACGGTGCGAAGCATTTTCTCAATGCACTCACTGCGAATTTTCGCATGGAGCATGCGGAGAAATATCCGGGGATAATTTTTACTCTCATTTCCCCTGGAGTCGTGCGCACGGAATTCGGATTGAACGCGATGCACGGGGGACCTGACTCACGTTCACTTCCGTATTCGCAAAGCGCAGAGGAAGTCGCTGACGTCATTGCGAACGCAATCGCGATGCGGCGCAGCGACGTTTACACTCGCGCCGGCGCGCGAGAACGAGTAGTGGATTACTACTCCACTATCGGTGAAGATCCCTAGTTGCCGTCAGTAATTGAGTCGAGCATCGCCGCGCGTTTTGCCTGACCGTCGGCGATCTGCATTCCTTTCTTGACCACTCCCGCGCCAGGGAGTCCGGATTCAGCGATCACGCTGTCTTTCTCGCGCCGGGTCATCTCGGATCGCGCTTTCTCGAATTTCGGCTCTTCAGCGCACCCTGTGAGAAGCAGGGCGGATGGTATGAGAATGGCTAAGATCTTCATACTGGTTTGACGTTTTGCCTGCTTCATCGTCACTAGTAACGCGAGCTTACCTCAGGCGAGGACGGTCAGTGACACCGAACCCCGGCTACACCACACAGCGAAGGCTCTATATAGGTTGCGCGGGCTGGAGCCTGTCGCGATCGGCTGTCCCGGAGACGGGTGTCGAGGGTACGCAGCTCACGAAGTACGCATCGGTGTTTCGCGCGGTGGAGATCAATTCCTCCTTTCACCGGCCTCACCGTGCCGCCACGTACGAACGGTGGGCGGCGAGCGTTCCGATCAACTTCCGCTTCTCGGTGAAGTGTCCCAAGGCGATCACGCACGAGAAGCGACTGGTCGACTGCGCAGACCTCACTGCGAAATTCCTCGACGAAACCAGCGGGCTTGGTGAGAAGCTCGGCGCGGTTCTCGTACAGCTGCCGCCGAGTCTGGAGCTCGATGTCGATCAGGCGCGGGTGTTCTTCGAGTGGATGCGCGCGAGATACACAGGTGATCTATTCATCGAGCCGCGACATCGCACGTGGTTCAGTCCTGCGGCAACCAAGCTGATGTATGATCTGCGCATTGGACGTGTCGCTGCGGATCCCGCGGTGGTGCCTGCTGCTGCCGAGCCTGGTGGGATGACTGGTCACGTTTACTTCCGTCTGCACGGGTCGCCGCAGATCTATTTCTCGTCGTATACAACTTCGTATCTCGACGGACTTGCCTTCCGGCTCCGGATGCACGCGCGTGCCGGTGATACAGTGTGGTGCATCTTCGACAACACGATCCGTGGGGCGGCAACTTCCAACGCGTTGTGCGTTGCGAGGAAAATCGAGCTCGGAGAGCGCGCCGCCTCGGCGAGATAGGACAGCAGCGCCGGCCGCTTACTGCTAACTGACTGCGAGTGCATACTACCAGCACTGCGTAAAGGTCCCACGCTTAGCATTTAGTACAACAACACAGAAAAATTTACAGTGAGCACAGTGAGGTTTTGAGGTTTTATCTCTCGGGGTGACACTGGCCGTCGGATTGGGCCAACTGCCGGCGCCACTCAGAACAACCCTCAAAACCTCACTGTGCTCACTGTGCTCGCTGTTAAATAAGATTGGTTGTACGTCGAAACCATTGAGCGTAATGACAATGACTCAAAGAACGAATCGGAGATCGTTTGTGACCACGAGTGCTGCGATGGCGGCAACGGTGGGCTTTCCAGCGATCAAGTCGCGGGACGACTACGACCTCGTGATCCGGAACGGCGAAGTGTTCGACGGAACAGGGATCGACAGCTACAAGAGTGACGTTGCAATAAAGGGCGACCGCATCGCCGCAGTCGCGTCGGATATCGCCGGAAAAGGAAAAGAGGAGATCGATGCGCGAGGGATGGCGGTCTCCCCCGGATTCATCGACATCCATTCTCACGGCGACAGCAACATGCGGGCAGATCCGCGTGTCGAATCAGTGATACGACAGGGTGTCACTACTATGGTTGTCGGAGCAGACGGCGATTCGAGTGCAGCAGGCGCGGCGGACAAATCCTTCGCTTCACTGTTTGCGTCGATCGATGCGCTCAAGCCCGGGCCGAATGTCGCATCGATGGTGGGATTTGGAACGCTTCGCGAAGTGGTCGTGGGAAATTCTGATCGGCCCGCAACAGCAGATGAGATCGCGCGCATGACTGCAATGGTCGATAGCGCGCTCAACGACGGAGCGTGCGGCGGATCCTCCGGACTCGAGTATACACCCGGGGCATTTGCGTCCGTAGCTGAGCTGACCGCTCTCGCGCGTCCGCTCGCTGGACGCAGGCTCCCTTATGCGACTCACATGCGCAACGAGGACGACCGGCTGATCGAAGCAATCGAAGAGTCGATCGCCGTTGCACGCGGTGCAGGATGCCCGCTCCAGATCTCGCATCTAAAGACACAGGGACCGCGCAACTGGCCGAAGCTCGAGAAAGTTTTTCTTCTCATCGATGCGGCGCGCGCAGCCCGTACCGATATCGCGTTCGATCGTTACCCCTATGTCGCGTATGCAACCGGATTGACGAATCTCTTCCCGGTGTGGAGTCGTGACGGAGGAACAGAGCGGTTCCTCGCGCGTGTCTCGGATGCCGCAACTGCATCGAAGATTCGCCAGGAAACACTCGCCAAGGTCGAGCTGATCGGCGGATGGGACAATGTGCAGATCTCCGGTGTAAGAGCAGCAGAAGATCGCGATGCAGAGGGAAAACGTCTTGGTGCGTATGCAGCGTCGCGCGGGCTCGAACCCTACGAGGCAACGATTGGACTACTCACGCGAAGCAATGGTGCGGTTGGAATGCTTGGCCACGCTATGAGCGAGGAGAACCTCGAAAAAATTCTCGCGCACCCGCTTGGCATGGTGTGCAGCGACGGTGGCGGATTTGCCATCGACGGGCCAACACGCCGCGGGAGCCCGCATCCAAGAGGTGCGGGGACATTTCCGAGAGTGCTCGGACGCTACGTGCGCGAGCGAAAGGCGCTCACTCTCCAGCAGGCGATTCGCAAAATGACATCGCAGCCCGCAGCCCGCATCCGGTTGATGGACCGCGGGCGAATAGCGCAGGGCAAAGCGGCGGATGTCGTGATATTCGATCCGGCAACCGTGGCGGATCGCGCGACTTTCGACGCGCCATTCCAGTATCCGGCTGGTATCAACGTCGTGTTCGTGAATGGCGTGGTTGCCCTTCGCGATGGGCAACGCTCGCGTTCAGGGTCGGGGCGTGCTGTTCGGCCGTCGTAAGATGCAGCTGAGCCGGCTTGCACTGGCGCTCGTGGTCCCTTTCACGGTGCTCGATGGAAAGGTGCAACCGGACTACGCCATCTATTCCGTTGTGCTCGACAGGACAATCGAAAAGAGCTCGGCAGATCCACTGATCGTCGTGATGGACTCCACCGCATCCAGAGGCCTTGTCACAGCCGGCCTCAAGACTGAGCTGATGCGACGTCACTTCGGCGTGTTCGCAGCAACCTATGAGACAACACTCGATGATTTCGTCGCGAAGAATCAAGCGTCGATAGGTGTCGCTGAAAAACCGTTCGCATCTTTTGTCAAAGTAAAAGTCGTGGCGCGAAAGGATCTTCCGTCCAGTGATACCATAGATCCACGCAATCCGCGTGAGTTCTGGAATCAGTTCCATGCGAAATATCCCGGAGCGCGAGGGATCATCACCTTCTCACGCCCGGGATTCGACAAGAGCGGCAATCATGCGCTCGTTTATTACCGCCTCTCCTGCGGCACGCTGTGCGGACAGGTCGGCTATGTGCTCCTCAAAAATTCCGGAGGACAATGGCGTGTCCTCCAGGAAGTGGTGCCCATTATCTCCTAGGCACTGAGCGGCCGCGCGATGAGAATTCCCGTCGAGCGCTTTATCCTTGCGACGTATTCCGGCAAAGTCGAACGCGTGATCTCAACCGCGCCGCCTGACAAGGGCGCATGCAGCACGCGCAGTACTCCGTCATGTCCGCGATATGCAAACGCAGCATGCGTGACGTCGATGCCGGGGATAGCTGTCGCAAACGCGAGAACATCGCCGGTCTGAATGCGATCCTGCACTGATGCAATCTTGTCGGTCGGGATCACCCATCGCGGATTTCCATCGAGACTCTTTTCCATCTCGCCGATCTGAGCGAACACATTGTCGTCGGCAAGCGCAGGATAGCTGGCCCGGTGCTCGGTCATGAAGCGAAGCGGGCGCGTATCGTTGTCGCCGCCCAGCTCCTTGCCAAGATCCTTCACGAGCCCGCGCTTTTCACCATCGCTGATCCACTCGCTGAAGTAGTGAAGCCGCGACGTGTACCCGCGCCGCTTCCCATCGCGGTAGCGCATGCGCTCGACCTCGCGTGAAAACTTTTCCCACGAAGGCTTGCGACCGTCATCACTGGCTCGAGCTACAGCGAGACACGACTCGACGAGCGTCACGCAATCGAACCGCGTAAGCGAAAGTGTCAATGGCTCGACCTGCTTTGGATCGCCGCCCGCTTTGATATACGCCTCGAGCGTATATGGAACGTAGGGCGTTCCGATGGCCAGCTCGCCGACCTTGATCGCGCGAGCGCCCATCGCGACGGACTTGTGATCCATCCCAATGCTCCGCAGTGCGGTGGACCACGCACGCAGGCGCAGCTCGTCATCCGGCGACGGTGAATCGGGTTCAGCGAGAAGAGGAACCGGAAACCACATGGCCGCAGCAGCCAGCGCCGCTGCCTCGGCTACCATTTCCCGGCGGGTGATTCGGCGTTTCATTGGCGTGCTCCTTGTCTTGTGATCAATTTCAATCGCTGACACCCGGTTCCGCAATCCACAGGAGCAGCGTTTGATAATAGCGAAAGCAGCGCTCGCGATCATGCTGTTGGGGACAGTCTCCTCGCGTCCTTATACACCTGCCGCCGAGCGACCGAATATCGTCTTCCTGTTTTCCGATGATCACGCAGCGCATTCGATATCCGCGTATCACGAGTCACTCAAGTACGGCATAAAGCTGCCGCCCACTCCGAATCTCGACCGCCTCGCGCACGACGGAATGCTGTTCGTGAATTCATTCGTGACGAATTCAATATGCGGCCCGGCGAGAGCGACAGTATTGACTGGTCAGTATGGTCATCTCAACGGAGTGATGACCAACAACGAGCCGATTCACCCGACGACTGTCACGTTCCCGAAGCTGATGCAGGCAGCGGGATATGAGAGTGCGCTGTTCGGAAAGTGGCACCTTCGCACGAAGCCCGAAGGTTTCGATCGCTACGAGATTCTTGCGGGGCAGGGGCCCTATTACAATCCGGTTCTCCATTCCGGCGATGACAGCGTCAAGTACACCGGATACACTCTGGACATCGTTACCGACCGCGCGGCCAAATGGCTGCACGAGCGCAGGGGCGGGAAGCCGTTCCTGATGATGCTCAACTTCAACGCGCCGCACCGATGGTGGGATCCGGGTCCGGATCAGCTCTCGATGTATCGCGATACAACGTTCGAGATTCCGCCGACATTCGATGACGATGGTTCGGGACGCGCATCGCCTGCGCGAGATCCTGAAATGAAGATCTCGAAGGACTTGATTCGACGGGATCTCAAGCTCGATCCGCCGAATAATCTCACCGCTGAGCAGATGCAAACATGGCTGGCCGCGTATCAGCCCGAAAATTCAAAGCTGCAAAACGCCGCGCTTACCGGCGAAGCTCTCGATCGATGGAAATACCAGCGCTTCATCGCGGACTACATGCGCGTCATCTCGGCGCTCGATGCGCAGGTTGGACGCGTGCTCGCCGAACTGGACAAGGCAGGTCTGTCGAAGAATACCATCGTCGTGTATGCATCTGACCAGGGATTTTTTCTTGGAGAGCACGGCTGGTTCGACAAGCGATGGATGTACGAGGAATCACTGCGCACGCCACTCATCGTGAAGTGGCCGGGCACCGTCAAAGCGGGATCGCGCAATTCTGATCTCGTGATGAATCTGGATCTCGCGGAGACTTTCCTGGATATCGCCGGCGTTCCCAAGCCATCGACGATGCAGGGTGAAAGCATCGTTCCGCTCCTGAAAGGCAAGACGCCACGTAACTGGCGCGATGCGATCTACTATCAATACTTCGAATATCCGGGATGGCATGCGGTACGGCGACAGTATGGCGTAAGAACAAAACGGTACAAGCTCATTCACTACTATGAAGTAGGTGAATGGGAGCTTTTCGATCTGGAAAAGGATCCTGAGGAGCTCAAGAGCGTCTACGCGGACAACGCATATACGGCTGTGCGAAAGGATCTCGAGCTGAAGCTCGCTGCGCTTCGGCGACAGTATGCAGTGCCTGAACACGATCCAGCACCGTATTACCCGTGGGAGCTACCGCCACAATACCGGCGTCCGGAAGTTCCCGGGAGCACGCGCACGACTGATGAGCTGACACGTCACGATCACGATTAGGCAGGACGCATGACCGGAGATTATGGCGTCGCTGAGCCTCGCATCGAGTCGAGCATGGCGGGAAGGTTCTGAATGACGACAACCCGTGTTGCCTGCGAGCGGCGCACCATCACGAACATCCTTCCATCAGGCGACACATCGTAATTGGCGTGCGGAATGGCAGGCGTCATGTCGTTCAATGGAAATAATGCCTTCTGCGAAACCACATCGAATGAGGGCGACAATCTTACAGTCACCGCCATCATGTCACTGCCACGCGGCGAAAGTGACCTATAAAAAAGCTCGCGACCATCGCGACTCCACACAGGCTCGGTTCCACCATCCGATGAAACCTGAGTCTTGTCTCCACCACCCTCGAGTGAGCGAACGTAAACCTGCTGCATGCCTGATTGATCGGAAACGAAGGCAAGCCACTTTCCATCCGGTGAAACCGAAGGATACGCGGTGTGAAATTCATCCGCGACAACAGGGCGAATTGGTCCCTTTCCACTGTTCTCGATGATTCCGATATCGTACGTCACATTGTCGCCCGGTTCTGTGAGCGTCGTTATTAGACGATCTCCAGGTGCAAACCACTCGCCGGTGTAACCGGCGTTGGGAAGCGAAGCGAGCTCTTCGGCGCGGCCGCCGCCAGGAGTTGTCCGATAGAGACCGAACTTGCCTGTCTTGAAGGATGAGTACGTGATGTATTTCCCATCGGGGGTCCACGTAGCATCGTGTCCATCGTGATCGAATGTTGCGCGAGACATAGTTCCACGATCGCGCGACAGTATCCACACGTCGCGTCCGGCTGCCGTCGACAAATCAACGGAAATAAACCGCCCGTCGGGAGAGAAACGTGGCGAATGGAAAGTGCGGCGCTCGGAGGTCGCGTATGTCATCTTGCCGTCCCTGTCGACGAGCGCGAGCCATCGCGGCTCTTCGGGCACATATGCAAGGTTCCCGGATTTCGAAAGCGCGAACTGACTGATACCGCTTCCCGTCAACGAAACGCCGGACGCGATCTGCACAGGCTGCTCTGTCAGTTTCGCTTTCTTCTCGTCAAAGCGTGCCGCCCAGAGAGTTCCATCGCCTTTGACAAAAGCGGCAATCCCGCCGCCGTAGCGAATCTCGTTGACCTGGTCCGACATCACTTCCTTGTATGTCTTTGCGCCAAGATCGGCGACGTAAACAGGTCCGGCATTAGTTCCGTGCGGCGCTCTCGTAACGAGCGCTGTCTTTCCGCGATTCAGTGATTGCTGAAATCGATAACGCGCAGGTCCTTGCGCGGAGCCACTATCGAAGGAAAACCAGACGCTGCCGTCGCGATCCATTTTTCCGACGGCGATATCATCCGGTGCTTTCGAAGGTGTACCGCCTGTAATTGGTATCGATGCCACCTCGGGTACTGGACCGGAAATGAGCGCGTAGATCCGTTTTCCATCCGCCGAAATCACCGGATCGAGCATTCCTTTCGAGCCTTCAATCGGCGTTGCAGTCTCAGCGTCGAGTCGCTGGTAATAGAGCATGTTCTCGCCGCCGTCAGTTGCGCCGACATATACGACAGCCATCCCGTCCGGTGTGAGCGCAATCTGTCTGTGAAGCCTCGCAACTCCTTCTCCTCCCAGACTCGGCGTCATCATCGCTAGGCGTGAAGGTGCTGCTTCGGTCGCACCGAAGTCATGCGTGCGATATCCCACAGCGTAGCCCGCAAGTCCGAACAGCAGCGCCGTTCCAATCACTCCTGCTGCGATCGAGCTGGTCGTCATTCGCTCAGCCGGCGCAAACTCGAACGGAGATGATTTCTCCGTGAGCATTCGCGCGAATTCGCGCGCAGTTGCCGGCCTGTCCGCAGGGAGTTTCTGCAATGCGGAGTAAACTGCTTCGTCGATTTCGTGCGGGACGGTGTCGCGGATGGCGGTTAGCGATCGCGGCTTCTCGGTAATTATTCGCGCGACGATTGCCTGCGTATTCGGCCCGGTAAAAGGCGGATCGCCCGCAAGCATCTCGAAAACCACGGCGCCCAGCGCGTAGATGTCAGCGCGCTGATCGACGGCTTTGTCACCCATCGCCTGCTCGGGCGCCATGTATTGAGGCGTGCCGAGTGAGATTCCCGTTTGAGTCATGCGCACGCCGCCTGCTTGCTCCACCGCGAGCGCGATGCCGAAATCAGCAACGAGAGGGCGCCCATCGAGAAGGAGGATATTCTCAGGCTTGATGTCGCGATGAATAATCCCGCGACGATGCGCGTAGTCGAGCGCATCCGCTACGTCGACTGCGATTCTCACTGCATCATCGACCGGCAGCTGCCGTTCGCGATTCAGTCGTCCTCGCAGTGTCTCTCCCTCCACGTACGGCATTACATAGAAGAGCAGTCCGTCAGCGGAGCCTGAATCGAAGAGTGGGAGAATGTGCGGATGCTGGAGATTCGCGGTGAGCTCGATCTCCTTGAGGAAACGATCGGTCCCGAGAATAGCTGAGAGCTCGGGGTGCAGAAGCTTTATCGCGACCTTGCGATGATGTCGTGCATCTTCCGCGAGATACACAGTTGCCATGCCGCCTTGTCCAAGCTCGCGCTCGATTTTGTATCGATCACCGAGTGAAGCTGCGAGACGCTCAGCGGCGGTGCTCATGACTGTTTTACTCTGGCGCTACTCTTCGTGCGGAATCGTTCGTCCGATGAGAACCGTAATGTTGTCTTCGCCGCCCGCGTCGAGCGCGTCCTGAAGCAGAATTTCGCAGCCTTCTTTGGCCGAGGTGATCGAGCCAAGGACTTCCCTGATGCGCTCATCCGAAACGTGTCGTGTGAGCCCGTCACTGCACATCATGCCGACCGAATCCCATGACTGCGGGACTTTCGTAACTGTCGGCGCCGCCTGTGGTCCGCCAATCGCGCTCGACAGAACATTTGCCCATCGCTTGAATGCGGCATCGTCGCGCGAGAACACACCCTGTTCAACGAACTCTTCGGCCATCGTCTGGTCGCGCGAGATCTGAACCAGGTCGCCTTTGCGATACGAATAGCATCTGCTGTCGCCGACCTGCAGCAGGTACGCATTGGGCCATATGCCGAGCCAAAGAGTGAGTGTCGTCGCCATTCCGCGGCGCGCCGGATCAGTTGCTGATTCGACAGCGATCTCCGAATGAACCTTGAGCGCTGTCTCTCCCAGCTCGTTGATGAATTCACTGTCGTCGTTCGGATCGCTCGTGTAATAGCACTCGAGTGCTTCCGTGACGTATCGAGTGACATGCTCCAGCGCGATGCGGCTCGCCTCTTCGCCGGCTTTTGCTCCGCCCACGCCGTCGGCAACGAGCGCCATCATCGCTACGCGCTGGTTCTGCGCTATCTCGTGCGGATTAGGAAGGCTCGTATGATAGACTTCGACTTTCTTCTTGAGCGCGCATATGAGGAAATGATCCTCATTGTTAGTCCGCACTTTACCCGGGTGCGTGAGACCATAAACGTCGAGCTCGCTGTCGCGGGGGCGACGGCCGATTTGGGGGATAACGAACTCGCCGGTGTTGATCATCGAATGCCGGGTCGGGTGTCTGAGCAGGGGTCAATGTGCATTCCGTACCCTTCACGCGCCAGCATTATCTGACCGGCGACAGTACGGAGCTGGTCTCCGGCGCCGTTACGCGCCGGAAACCAATTCCAGCATGGATCAATAGAAATTCCTGAGCTCGACTCGCGAATTGTTCAGCATTACTCCGTTGATCCTTACAAAATCACCATTGCGGAGGTTGTTGAAGCGGTTGAGATCGGTCTGGCTCGGATTGTATGGCATCGAAACCGTGAGGGTGCCGTAGTTATTCGACGATATCGAGAAATATCCGTTTGTTCGATCGACACTTCTCACCGTTCCTTCAAACTGCTGGATGTTGCCCGACACGCCGCCGCTGGAGGTCGCCGACTCGTCGACTTGAATGAGATCCGTGTAATACCCGCCATTCGAACTGTTTGAATTGGTCACGCGAGCGGTCACCCGGTCACCATACTCGAGATTGGAAACTGAATAATTCCGGTTCTGATACGTGACTTGTGTGTTGTTATCGTAGTTGAGCGTCACGGTGGATCCGTTCGACTGCCTGAGCCCGATTTGCTGCAGCCGCGTATTCACGCCGTCGATCGTTCCGCTGACCTGGCTCCCGCCTCCACCACCGAGCACGCCGCCCAGGATGTCGCCAAGATTTGAATTGTTGGAGCAGCCTGCGCCTGTAATGACTAGGAATGCTGCTGCGGCCCCCTTCGCCGCGCTCCGAATGCTGATCATAGTTGGAATCCTCTCGAAAATTCTCGTGAACCTCATGCAGGTACAAAGAGCAAGCGAGGTGCCTCGGAAGACCAGTATTCGTCTGAGTACGAGAGAATATTTGTGATGTCGGAGCTTTGCTGGTGAAGTAAATTCAAAATCACACTCACTGGGCCCGACGATTCTCTCCGAGTTCTACCACCTCCGCCGAACGACCATAAAAGACCTTGCGGCATACATTGGATTCCTCACGGGATTCATTGGTGCCGCACCGTTCGCGTGGGGCCTCCTCTCAGACCAGCTCGCGAGCGGCGCGTTTGTGAAAGGACTCTGGTACTTCTTCGGCATCGTCGTAGCGGCGGGAATTTTCGCGGGAATCGCGGGACTTGGAGTGGGATACGTCGGCGGTGTGTTATGGGAACAGGTTCACCGTTACCGGCGCGTAGAGAAACTGAGACGCAAAGCGATCGCGGATTCCGAGACGGCGGATGAAACCGTATCCGCATCGGATGCCGCTGTGGTCCCCCGACTTCAACTGGTGCACGCAGATGCACCGGATCTTCCGTCGATCGACGGACGCGTCGTTCATTCGGTTCAGTTCCATGCAGCAGCAATTATTTTCGACATCGGCGGAATTCGCGTGCGACTTTCCGGCAATCCGGTCGCTGTCTGCCGCGGCCAGCGTTTCAGGTTTCCAGACCCCGGATCGAGAGATGCGATCTGCTCACTTATCGGAGATCGCGTTCGTACAGTGAGAGCACCGACTATCGAGCGTATCGAGCTTGTATTCGAATCGGGATGCGAGCTCGTCATTCTGCGAAATGCCATCGCGGTGGCGTAACAAGAGATGACCGATGCTCTGGAATCTCTGAAAGATCGCTACGAGATCGAGCGCGTGCTCGGCCGCGGTGGAATGGCGGTTGTCCACCTCGCGGAAGAGCGAAAGCATCAGCGCAAGGTTGCAATCAAGGTTCT
>DATEDH010000029.1:0-14713 GCA_035281765.1 Gemmatimonadaceae bacterium | reverse complement strand
GCGCGATGCACGCGCGTGAACCGGCGGGGGTCGAGCCTCGCCTCGAGTCGGCTCAGCGACAGGTGCAGCGCGTGCGTCGCGCTTCCGGCGTGCGCGATCACGTAATCGCCGTCGGCCTCGAACCACGCGACATCCTTGATTGGCAGAGGAACGAGACTGCCGCCTATCCTAACGAACAATCTGCTGATTGGTCCGTTGGCCATCGCCCCTGTCAATCGCTCGAGCGCGCCAACACTGGCGGGCTCTCCGATGGCAGCGCGAATCCGCTCCATCGCGACGGTCAATCGCGCCCGGCCGAAAGGCTTCAACAGATAATCCACTGCTCCCAGCTCGAATGCGCTCACCGCGTGCTGTGAAAAAGCGGTAGTAAAAATCACGAACGGCTGATGCTTCATGCGTGACAACACTTCAGTGCCGAGTAATCCGGGCATCTGCACGTCGAGGAATACGAGCTCCGGCTTCAAAGCGTCGATCATCTCGACTGCTGCCTCGCCGTCGGATGCTTCGCCGATCACTTCGATCCAGTCAAAGGCAGTGAGCATCGCGCGCAGTCCTTCACGTGCGAGGGGCTCATCGTCCACAACGAGCGTTCGAACCTTCACTCGCTGCTCCGGCTGCGCGGCACGAGCAAAACCGCTTCGTACCTTCCGCCATCTCGCGGGCCGGTTGTAAGCTGCGCCTCATCGCCGTAGAGAAACGTGAGACGCTCGCGCAGACGCGACAGTCCGGTCCCCACGCCTTTGCCCACCGCGACAGGCAACTGGGTACTTCCATCATTCGACACTGACAGCTTCAGCTTGTCGCCCGCAACAGATGCGCCAACGACAATCTCAGTTGGCGAAACACGATTCTCGGCGCCGTGGCGCACCGCATTCTCCACCAGAGTCTGAAGCGCGAAAGAAGGCACTCGCTCATCGCGCAGCTCCGGACTCACATTCGCGCGGACACGAAGCCGATCGCCGAACCGGATGTGCTCCACCTGGAGATAGCGTGAGACGAAGTTCCACTCGTCTTCGAGTGTCACCTCGTCGCGATTCTCCTCCAGTGTCACACGCAGCAGCGACGCGACGAGCTCCGCCGCCTCGGTGGCGCGAGCTGGGTCGATCTGGATGAGCTGAACCACTGCATGCAGAGCATTGAAAAGAAAATGCGGATGAAGCTGCGCGCGTAATGCGGCCATCTGCGCCCGCACGGCATCCGCCTCGATGCGCGCAGCGCGCGCTCGTCTTTCGACCGAGTACGCGATGCTGGTTACAACCGCGTACATGAGGAGACTGATCTGTGGAAGCTCGTCCGGAAGATTGACCACCCGCCACAAAGTGCGCGTGTTTTGAAAACTTCCGGTGAAAACGCTCTCGAACGCGATGCTGAGAAGGACCCACGCAATGCCGAACGCGATCGCGGCGACTATATGGATGAGCACGAAACTGAAGCGGAACGGGCGCGGCCAGGGCGTCTTTCGAACGAACCTGTAAAGAAGGAATATCATGATCGCGCCTGCGCTCAGGCCGCTCACGGCGGCTGCCGCCTCGCCCGGGAACCAGGGGCCGGGATATCGCCAGAACCTGAGGATCATCGCGTACGGAAGTATCACTAATCGCGTTCGTCGAAAGTACAGTAGCCCGCACGCGGAATGCGCCGGATTGTTGAGTGATCATTATGTGAGAGGGACGCGCGCATAGCGAGTGAGCGCACACTCCATTCGGCGGCTCCATTCTACCATTCGGCGGTAATGCACTCACGGATGGTGCGGACGCGCACTTACCATGCGCAGCATGACAAAAGAATTGACGCTGACGCTCAATGATGTCAGCCACATCTATCCGAACGGAACCCGCGCGCTCGACAGCGTGACGCTGACAATTCCTCGCGGGATGTACGGTCTTCTCGGCCCAAACGGCGCCGGCAAATCGACACTCATGCGAACAGTCGCAACGCTTCAGGCGCCGACAGAGGGCAAGATTCGATTTGGCGACATCGACGTCATCGCGGAACCTGAGCGCTTGCGGCGCACGCTCGGATATCTGCCACAGGACTTCGGTGTCTATCCCCGCGTTTCAGCGTACGACATGCTCGACCACATGGCGGTGCTCAAAGGAATCGGCTCCAAAGCCGATCGTAAAAGCACGGTTGAGACTCTTCTCAACCAGACCAATCTCTGGAGCGTGCGCAAGAAAGCTCTCACCGGTTACTCCGGCGGAATGCGCCAGCGATTCGGCATCGCCCAGGCGCTGATCGGGAATCCGTCGCTCATCATCGTCGATGAACCGACTGCCGGTCTCGATCCCGAAGAGCGTAACCGCTTCCTGAATCTTCTCGCGGAGATTGGTGAGAACGTCGTTGTCATTCTGTCGACGCACATTGTCGAAGACGTTTCGGATCTGTGCACGCGGATGGCTGTACTGGTCGACGGGCGTGTTCAGCTCGAGGGTGCCCCGCTCGATCTCATCAATGCAACCCGCGGAAAGATCTGGATGAAGACGATCGACCGGAGCACGCTCGCTCAATATCGTGAGCGATTCGAAATCCTCTCGACGCGTCTCTTTGCGGGGAACACGATTCTCCACGTTCTATCGGAGACAGATCCAGGGGATGGATTCGCGCCGGTCGATGGCGGTCTCGAAGACGTTTACTTCTCGACTCTGCTCCGCGCGCGTCGCGCTGCCTGACAGATCAATGCTGACAAAAATTGCCCGATTCGAGGCGCGCTACGTTCTTCGCAACCCGCTGTTGTGGATTACCGCAGTCGTAACCTTCGCTCTCATCTTCGCGGGGATGAGTATCGAGGGATTCGATCTCGGGAACGAGGGCGGGCTGTTGAAGAACGCGGCATATGCGACGCTCCGGAACTACGTCATGATCTCCGTCTTCTACATGTTCGTGACAACGGCATTCGTTGCGAACGCTGTGCTTCGTGACGATGAGACGGGGTTTGGTCCGATCGTCCGGTCGACCGGGATTACAAGGATGGAGTATGTGCTTGGGCGATTCGCTGGAGCGTTTGCTGTTGCCGCCCTATGCATGCTCGCAGTTCCGCTGGCTGCATTCCTCGGTCCGATGATGCCATGGGCACCTGCAGAGGAGCTCGGACCAAACCGGCTGGTCGACCATCTGTACGGCTACTTCGTAGTCGCGCTTCCAAATCTTTTCATTCACGCCGCGGTGTTTTTTGCGCTTGCGACCATCACTCGCTCGATGATGGCGAGTTACCTGGGCGTCGTCGGATTCATCGCAGGGTTTTTCATTCTGCAGGAAGGGTTTGCGGGCAATATCGCGGTGGCGATCGCCGAGCCGTTCACCGGCCGCGCGTTAAAAAATGCGGTGCGCTATTGGAGTGTCGCGGAGCGAAACGTGATGCTGCCTGAAATTACTGGCGGGCTTCTCTACAACCGGCTTGTCTGGCTCTGCATTGCGACAGCCTGCCTGGCACTCGGCTGCGCGATTTATCGATTCGCAGATCAGGGAATGTCGAAGCGGGAGCGAAAGCGGCTCAGGCTGGCGCAACCGGCACCAGCCGATGCGGATCGTCCGGCAACAGCAACGTCTCTGCCTCATCCGCAACATGGCTCGAAAGCGCTCCGCGCCCTCGTGTGGATGCGCACTCGATTCGAAGTGAGGCAGGTGGTATTGAGTCCTGCATTGATCGTAGTGATGGCGTGGGGTGTCATCACGACATTCTATGCGTTGTCTTCGCGAGACAGCGCAGGCAGGCCGAACTTTCCGCTGACGTCGACGCTGATTCCGACTCTCACGGAGGCGTTCGCGCAGATTCTGCTCGCCATCACGATTTTTTATGCCGGCGAGATAGTATGGCGCGAGCGCGACCGCAGAATTCATGAAATAGTCGATGCGACACCGCTTCCTACGTGGGCTTATGTCGTGCCGAAGACGCTGGCGATGGTCATCGTGCTGTTTGCGGTGTTCAGCGTAAATGTCTGTGCGTCCATTGTGTTTCAGCTCGCGTCCGGATTCACGAATGTCGAGCTCAGCAAGTATTTCCTCTGGTATGTTCTGCCCGCCACGTGGGACGCATTTCTCCTCGCTGCGCTGGCGATTTTTGTCCAGGCGCTGAGCCCTCACAAGATCGTGGGATGGGCGGTGATGGTCGGATTTGTCATATGGCAGCTGTTGAACAAGCTCGTCGATCACAATCTCCTCAATTACGGAACGAGTCCCGGAATGCCGTTCAGTGACATGAATGGCGCCGGCACATTCTGGCAGGGTGCATGGACAGTTCGCATGTACTGGGGCGCATTCGCTGTGCTCCTTCTCCTCGCTGCGCATTTGCTGTGGAGACGCGGCACTGAAGTTCGTCTCAAGCCGCGGCTCGCACGTGCGCGTCGCCGTCTTACTGGAGGAGCGGGACTGGTAGCGGGGTCCGCGCTCGCCGTTTTTGCGGGCACGGGTGCGTACTCGTTCTACAATATCAATATCCTCAACGAGTACCACTCACCGCTCGCGGGCGTGGCGCATGAGGCGGCGTTTGAAAAGAAATACTGGAAATACAATGGCGTGCCGCAGCCGTCGATTGCGAAGATGACGCTCAACATCGACTTGTTTCCAGAGGAACTTCGCGCAGAAACGAAGGGGAGCTATCTGCTCCGCAATGCGACGTCACAGCCGATCAAGGATATTCACGTCCGGTTGCTATCCGATGATCTCGAGCTGATGGGTGCAAGGATCTCCGGCGCGCAGCTCGTCGTGAAGGATGATGAGTTCGACTATTGCATCTTTCGTCTCGACTCAGCGATGCAGCCGGGTGAAGAGCGTACACTTACGTTCGCGACACGCAGGTGGCACCGTGGCTTTCGCAATGGCGCGCCGAACACGAGGCTGGTCGAGAATGGCACCTTCCTCAATCAGGATGAGCTCGCGCCCGTCATCGGGATGAGCCACCAGGGAACATTATGGGATCCCAAGGCGCGCCGCTTCTATGGCCTGCCTATGCGAGACGGAAGAGCAAAGCTGGAAGACACTGCCGCGACCGCAACGGCCGTCGACCTGGGTGAATGGACCAGCGCTGACATCACTCTTTCAACGGCAGCGGATCAGACTCCGATTGCGCCGGGCAGCAGGGTCTCCGATGTCATACGAAATGGAAGACGCACCGCGCGTTTTGTGTCGAGGGCGCCAATTCGTGAAGCATTCTCGATTCAGTCGGCGCGCTATGCGGTGAAGCATCGTGTGCACAATGGAGTCGATTTCGCGGTTTACTATCATCCTGCGCATCCGTGGAATGTCGATCGCATGCTCGACGCGCTCGGCCCGTCGCTCGACTATTACAAGGCGAACTTCGGTCCGTATCAATTCGATCATGTCCGGATCGTCGAGTACCCAGGATATACGGGCTTCGCGCAGGCATTTGCGGGTACGATTCCGTATTCGGAGACTTACGGGTTCATTGCCGATTTCCGGAATCCCGAGACAATCGACCATGTGACGGCAACAACCGCGCATGAGCTCGCACATCAGTATTGGGCGCATCAGATAACTGGCGCGGACGTTGAGGGCTCGATGGTTCTGTCAGAGACTCTCGCCAACTACTCGGCGATGATGATGCTGAAGCATCTGCGCAGGGATCAGCTGCAGGGGATGCTCGACTACGTGCGCGACCGGTATCTCGGGTGGCGCGCAGCCGGCACTGGTCCTGAACCACCGCTCATGCGAGTAGAGACGCAGACCTGGATTGGGTATTCAAAGGGTGCGCTCGTCATGTACCAGTTGCAGGACCGCATGGGAGAGGACGCGGTCAATCGCGCGCTCAGGAATCTTCTAGAGCGCTACAAATTCAAAGGCGCGCCGTATCCGCGCTCGATCGATCTTGTAAATGCCCTGCGTGCCGAGGCGCGAACGAGTGAAGAACAGAATCTGATCACTGATCTTTTCGAGCGCGTCATACTATATGATCTGAAGGTGAACGACCCGACGGCTGTGCAACGTCCGGATGGGAAGTGGGATGTCACGGTCCCGGTGGAGGCAAAGAAGTATGACGTCGATCGGCGCGGGAAGGAAAATGAGACGATGCTGAGCGACAGCATCGACGTGGGGCTATTCACGGCATCGCCGAATGCTCAAGGTTTTGACGAAAAGGACGTGATTGTCATGGAGCGCCGGCCGATTCGATCAGGCGCCCAAGTCGTGAAATTCGTGACTGACCGAAAGCCGGAGTATGCCGGCGTAGATCCGTATAACCTTTACGTAGACCGGATCAAGGGGGATAACGTCGCGCCTGTGTCGACTCCAAAGTAGGACCTGAATTTTGACGAATCCGGCGAGGAAAACCGAACACTTCGAGGGAAACATGTCTCTTAGCTGGTGAAGCCACTGATCTACACAGTGACAACCAATACGGAGAGTACATGAGCGGCACTGTTTGCAATTCACGCCAGTCCGATGAAGTCTCGAGTCAACGCTTCATGAAGCGATTTATCATTGGTTTTTCGATAGTTGAGGCCGTTCTCTTTGGATGGGTGATTCTTCAAAAATACATCGAGAGAGGCCTCTGACATTATGACACAGGATACACTTTCAGCCATCAGCACCAGCGTGCTCGACAGGATGGAGCGTGCGGACAGGCTCGTGCGCGGCTCAATCATCGCGGCTGCGCTCATCGAACTGGGTCTCTTTGCAATCGCGATTTATCTCGTCGATTGGAGAGACCCGGTTCAGCGGCTTCTCGTAATCTTTTCGGTGCTCAGTTATACGATCATCGCCATAGGACTCGTTGCCATAGCCGGCCACATTACAAAGACCGTTGCACGCGTGCTCGCTGCCATGGAGACACGGACATAGTTGACCCTGTCGTAATTGGCCTCGCGCAATCAGGTGATCGTAAGGCACTCGAGCAGCTTCTCGCGTCGGTAAGCGGGCAGCTGTTCGACCACATCCGGCGAGTTGCCCGTGACAAGTTTCTCACCGAGGACATCCTTCAGGAGACTCTTTACACAATTTGCCGCCGCCTGCCGTCGTTGAGAGATCCACGCTGGTTCCGGGCGTGGGCTTACCGAATCGCGACGCGACAGGCGCTGAGACGCGCGAAGGGCGAGCGTTTCTGGACGGACGCCGCCAGAGAAGAAACACTCGAGACCCTGCGCGAAGATTCGGAGGTCGAGCGATTCGATCCGGAGCTCATCGCCGCGCTCGGGGAAGCGCTTGACCGTGTTCCCCGCGCGAGCCAGCTCGTGCTGCGCATGCACTATCTGGACGAGCTGACGTATGAGGAGATTGCGGAAGCGCTGGAGATTCCATCAGGAACGGCCAAATCGAGAGCGGCATACGGATTGAGATTTCTCCGCGAGTCATTTCGACCTGCATAGCGCCCCGTCAGCCGACAGTTGCAATAGGGGTGGGGGGTATATAGATTATACACTCATAGGGTAGATCTTCCCTGAGCTTCGCCGCACACAGCGGCTGCTAACCCATATGCCGGCAAGACCGGCGGGCAGGAGCAATGACAATCGAGGGAACTGACTGGATCGTTATCCTCGCAGGATTGGGCGCGATAGCCTGGGTCAACTGGTACTTCTTCGTCGCCGGCCGCGCCCCGGCACTCGCCGCAGTAGCAACAGGTTCTGGAACCGCCGGCGGACCACAGGAGCAGACGATCGTCGTGGATGGCGGGTACAGTCCTGCCATTGTGAAAGTCAAAGCGGGACGGCCCGTGCGCCTCGTCTTCGATCGCAGAGACAACGGTGCATGCTCCGAGGAAGTTGTCTTTCCGGATTTCAGTGTAAAGCGATTCCTGCCTTACGGTGAGAAGACCGTCGTCGAGATCACACCACCAAAGGCCGGCCGCTATGAGTTCACCTGCGGCATGAGCATGCTGCATGGTGCGATCATCGCGGAGGCGGATCAACCATGAGTAATGACACTTCCATCCGAATTCCCGTAAGCGGAATGACGTGCGCCGCGTGTTCTGCACGCGTGCAGCGCACGCTCGAGAAGCAGCCAGGTGTTGCCGACGCGAACGTCAACCTCATGATGAAAACGGCGACGGTGAATTACGACCCTGAAGTCGTCACACCGGAACGGCTCGTCCACGCGATCAAGGAAACCGGTTATGGGGCAGAGCTCGCCTCTCCCGATCAGACTGCATTCGAGGAACAGGAAGCGCGCGATCGCGCGACGGCCGAAGAATTTCGTGAGTTCAAAACGAAAGCGATCGCAAGCGGCATCGTCGGGATTCTCGCGATGATCGTATCAATGCCGCTGATGAGTCACATCGGCATAAGCGATCCGTTCATGCGCTGGGCAACGAAAGGGCTTCACCCGTTTTTCCATGCAGCGTTCCCGTGGCTCTATGAAGTACCAATGCAGGCGCTCACCGGCACCCTGATGATCGTCACGCTCGGCGTGATGTTATGGGCGGGCCGGCATTTTTACACTCGGGCGTGGTCCGCATTCAAGCACCATTCGGCGGATATGAACACGCTTGTCGCGGTTGGAACGGGCGCAGCGTTTCTGTACTCGGTGGTTGCGACGATTTCGCCGCAGTTCTTTTTCAATCGCGGCATGTCGGCCGACGTCTATTACGAGGCGGTGATCATTATCATCGCGCTCATTCTCACCGGTAACGCGTTCGAAGCGCGCGCAAAGAAGCGAACTGCCAACGCGCTGCGTGCGCTCGTTCACCTTCAGCCAAAGTCCGCGCGAGTTGTTCGAAAGGGCGCGGACGGCATGGACGCCGAGATAGACGCACCGATCGAGACAGTCGAAGCGGGCGAGATTGTCGTCGTCCGTCCCGGGGAGAGAATTCCCGTCGATGGGGAAATAGTGCACGGCGACAGCGCAGTCGATGAAAGCATGCTCACGGGAGAGTCGATGCCCGTGGTCAAGAAGCCGGGAAGTGCAGTGATCGGTGGAACTATCAACCGCACGGGTGCCTTTCGCTATCGCGCAACGACACTCGGCGCCGATTCGGTTCTTGCGCGCATCGTAAAGCTGATGCGGGATGCGCAGGGGAGCCGCGCACCGATTCAGCGACTTGCTGACCGGATCAGTGGAATTTTTGTTCCAGTTGTTTTGTCGATCGCAATCGTGACGTTCCTCGCGTGGTTCGTAACGGCCGACACGGCGCCCGCAGTTCGCGCGTTCGCGGCGGCGGTTGCTGTTCTCATTATTGCGTGCCCGTGTGCAATGGGCCTTGCCGTTCCTACAGCGGTGATGGTTTCGACAGGGAAGGGCGCCGAGCTTGGCGTGCTCATCAAAGGCGGCGAGGCGCTTCAGCGAGCGGGTGCTCTGCGCACCATCGTACTCGACAAGACCGGCACGGTTACAGAGGGGCGTCCGACAGTCACAGACGTTGTGCTCGCGCCAGGGACAGCGATGCAATCTGATGAAGTGCTGCACCTGGTTGCGTCCATCGAAACACTGTCCGAGCATCCGCTCGCCGATGCGATCGTGCGGCACGCCCGGGATAACGGAACATCGCTCGCTGTGCCCGAGGCGTTCGAATCGATCACCGGCCGCGGGGCGATCGGCACAGTATCAGGAAAAGCCATCGCGGTGGGCAACGCTGCACTCATGCTGGATCGCTCAGTCGATCATGCACCACTCAGAGGCGAAGCTGAACGGCTCGCGACGGACGGCAAGACGCCGATGTATGTCGCCATCGATGGCGCGCTTGCAGCCGTTCTTGCAGTCGCGGACCCGATCAAGGAGACATCGCGCGAAGCGATTCAGCGATTTCACAAGCTCGGTCTTGAAGTAGTAATGCTGACAGGCGACAACCGTCGCACTGCGGAAGCGGTTGCTCGCCAGGCGGGGATCGATCGCGTAGTCGCAGAGGTTCTGCCTGACGGCAAAGTCAATGAGATAGCGCGGCTCCAGTCGGAAGGTAAAGTCGTCGCGATGGTGGGGGATGGAATCAACGATGCGCCGGCGCTTGCGAAAGCGGATGTCGGCATCGCGATCGGCACAGGGACTGACATCGCCGTTGAGGCGGGAGACATCGTACTCATGCGCGGCGATCTTCGCGCAGCAGCGCAGGCAGTCGCGCTGTCGCGGCGCACGATGCGGACGATGAAGCAGAATCTGTTCTGGGCTTTTATCTACAATGTGATCGGCATCCCCGTCGCTGCGGGAGCACTGTATCCTGCGTTCGGTCTGCTGTTGAGTCCAATCCTCGCCAGTGCGGCGATGGCGTTCAGCTCAGTGAGTGTGGTGACGAACAGCCTGCGATTGCGCGGCGCGCGCATCGCGTGAGACTTCAGATGGAGAACTCTTAGACATGGCAACGAGAACTTCCGATAAAGAGCTGCAAATCGCTCATGGACCGAGCTGCGGGTGCGCGGTCCATGATGGAGGTCGCAAGGCAATCGGTGTCGACGCGGAAATTAAGAGTCGCAATGTGAAGCGGCTTCGCCGGATCGAAGGTCAGGTGCGCGGGCTTCAGAAGATGGTCGACGAGGATCGCTACTGCGCCGATATCATGACTCAGATATCGAGCGTGCACGAAGCGCTTCGCTCCGTGGGTCGTGAGCTCATGCGCAATCATCTCAAGCACTGCGCAACTTCTGCGATCAAGTCAAGCGAAGCAGATGCCGAATCGATGTACGACGAGCTGGTGGAGATGATGTACAAGCACAGCCGTTAGCTCAGTCAATCAGCCCTCTCCGCTTGGCGTGCGTTACGGCTTCGAGCCGATTGTGTGTGCGCAGCTTTCTATTGATGTGATGCAGGTGATTTCGCAAAGTCTGTGACGAAATATTCAATTTCGCTGCAATGGTCGATGGATCGTTACCTTCAGCGAACAGACTCAGGATGCGGCGCTCCTGGTCCGAAAGCGGTGTGACCGGCGCGTGACTTGACGATCCTTCCGCAACTTGCACAACCTGCCTGGCGACCTCGACCATGCGCGAAAGGAGCTCTTCGTTGCGATGACGGTCAGTGACGTCGTGCATCAACCGCGCGAACAGCTGCCGCCCGGTGCGCGTGTTGTTGAACACTATAGTTGAAACGTTGACCCATATCGTTTCCGAATCGCGCGTTTTCACTTCCAGGTCGAAATTCGGAATGCCGCCTGAAAAGTCGTTCCAGCTCCGCGTCGGCGCTTCGTCCCCGCCACGCAACGCGGCGGTTCCCATTGTGTCGCGTGCCTTGAGCACGTCGTCGACATTGCGGCCGATGGCTTCACCCGCCGTGTAGCCAAGCAGCTCTTCAGCGGCATGGTTCCACGAGCAGACCTCGCCGTCGATCGTGACGGTGTACGCGGCATTCGCGGTGTGCTCGAGCAGCTCGAACAACTCTGATTCCAGCATCGCATCCTCGGCCCGGCAGTGCATCCTCAGCACCCGGGACAATCGGGTCAAAGCGCGGTACAAATGACCTATTTCGCCGTTGCGCTCCCTGGGGTCAAACTGACACTACCGGTAATCCCGGAGCTCAGGGATTGCGCAACAACTTCAACTCAATCTACATGTCCTCATTAGTGCATGGCGGGAAGAGTGTATTCCCGTCCACACCATGATTGCGACCAAGCGCGCATATGAACCCGCCAAGGCATCCGACGGCTATCGCGTCCTGATAGATCGACTGTGGCCGCGAGGTCTCTCGAAGGCGCGAGCCGATCTGGACGCCTGGGAAAAGGACATCGCGCCATCAGCGGAGCTTCGCAAATGGTACAATCACGACCCCGCCAGGTGGAAAGAGTTCAAGTCCCGCTATCTTCGGGAATTGCGATCATCTGCAGCGAAAGCTGTTCTCGATGATCTCGTGCGGCGGGCGCGGCGCGGTCGCGTGACACTCGTATTCGCGTCTCACTCGGATCTTAGCAACGCCAATGTCCTCGAGCGAAAACTCACGCGTCGGATGTCCAGGTGAGAGGTCTCAACCTTCTCGGCGACGGGCGTCGAATGCTTTCGCTTATACTCGTGCCTTTTCTGGTGGTCACACTTCTCCTGTCGGTGATCGTGCCGGCGTTCGAAATGGAACGTGTGACGAGGCTGCTGAGTGAGATCGGCCAGATAGTTGGTCCGGTCGAAGGAGTTTCGCTCAGGCTGGCACAAGTCAAAGCTCACGAGCAGGAAAGCCTCTACGTCAACGCCACGCTTGTGATCATTGCGCTGGCTGCAATCGCGTCAGTCGTATTCACATTGGCTCGCGAGCGAGAGCTCGCCGCGGCGCTCGAGCGTCGAGTCGAAGAAGAAGCGGCCACGGTACGATCCGAGACTGCACTTCGTGAGGCTGCCGAAGCGCTTGCCGGCGCATTCAGTATGGAAGATGTATCGCAGCAGATCGCGCAGTCCGCACTCGAGGCAACTCATGCGAGAGGTGCATTCGTCGAGACGGTCAGCTCGAGTCGTGATGGTACGGCAATGCTCGTGGTTCGAGGTGCGGTTGGAATCGACGTTCCGCTGATGGGCTCAACACGCCCCTATGCCGGATCTGTCAGCGAGCGCGCAATGGAGCAGCAGCTCCCCGCAATGCTGACCGGAATGGAACAGCGCCATTCATCGAGTGATTCCGTTCCAGCAGATGCCGAGTCAAGTCATGCGATGATATTGCCGATAAGGGATGCGAATGGGCCAGTAGGCGCACTCGTTTTATCCGGCATTCCGCGGGCTGAGGTTCGTCCTCAGGACACTGCATGGGCGGGCACAATCTCGCATCTTGCGGCACTCGCATACGAGAAGGTTCGGCTTCTGGAGGAAACACGCGAGGGAAGCGAGGAACTCGAGCGTCTTATGAAAAGCAGGCAGCGGCTGATGCGCGGCTTCAGTCATGACGTGAAGAATCCGCTTGGTGCAGCCGACGGATACGCAGACCTGCTGAGTGCCGGCATCTATGGCAATCTAGAAGACGAGCAGCGAGAGAGTGTGCTGCGGATCCGGCGGTCCATCCGCCGCGCACTCAATCTGGTGGATGACCTGCTCGAGCTTGCTCACGCGGAGTCAGGTACCCTCGCCATGCGAAAGGAATCGGTGAACATCGCCGATCTCGTCGAAAGAACTGGAGATGAGTACCGAGGCGCTGCGCACGCTGCGGGGTTGCCGCTTACAGTCGATGTTGCAGATGACATTCCTGCTATCGAGACCGATGGTGCACGCGTTGCGCAGATTGTCGGCAACCTGATATCGAACGCGATCAAGTACACCAGGAGCGGATCGATCAAGCTTCGTGCGCGAAAGTATCCAACTCGAGTCGTTCGGAATGTCTCTTCCTGGATCGATATCGAAGTGACTGACACTGGAATCGGCATTCCGGCAGACAAGCACGAGCAGATATTCGAAGAGTTCAGCCGTTTGAACACCAGCGACAGGCCAGGCGCGGGGCTGGGCCTCGCAATCAGCAAGCGGATCGCGGAGTCACTTGGTGGTCAGATTCTCGTGACCAGCGAAGTCGGTCGGGGATCCACGTTTACATTTCGGCTTCCGATGACGCAGCCACCGCTTGTCAATGACGTCGTTCCCTCGAGTGTTGTGGCTTTATTGCCAGAATCCTTCGAGCACTCAAAGATTTCGGACGTGACATCCGCGGTCCAATGATCGAGTCGCAAACGCTGGACGATCTGCTGGTCGATATCCGCAATTGCCGCGCATGTGAATCATCTCTCCCACTCGGCGCGCGGCCGGTGCTTCAGGCAGGCGAGACTGCGCGCATTCTCATTGTCGGTCAGGCCCCCGGTGCGCGAGTGCACGCGACAGGAATCCCGTGGGACGATCCAAGTGGTGAGCGACTGAGGAACTGGATGGGAGTATCGGCAGACACCTTCTATGACAGATCGCGCGTTGCGATCATGCCGATGGGATACTGTTATCCCGGGAGAGGGAATGGCGGTGACTCTCCGCCAAGACCGGAGTGTGCGCAGCTCTGGCACGCGAAGCTTCTTGCGCGATTGCCGTCGGTGGAGCTTACGCTGCTCATCGGCCAGTACGCGCAGCGTCATTTTCTCGGCCGCCGCTGCAAGCCGTCACTTACTGAAACGGTAAGGTCGTGGAGCGAGTATGCTCCTGATTATTTCCCTCTCCCTCATTCATCCCCGCGAAATCAGCCGTGGTTCGCGCGGCATCCGTGGCTCGAGCAGGAACTGGTGCCCGCGCTCCGAATCCGAGTGCGCGAGCTGCTGAAGGATTGAGTCGGCGCGATCAATCCTTTTGAAGTGCTTCGGCAGCCTCGAACATGTTTTTCAGCGAGTGATTGCGGGAGATCCACACGAATGTCAGGCAGGCAGCGACTGCGTTGCCGACGAAAAACTTTCCCCATGCCAGTTGTCCGATTCCGATGTTGGCGAGCATCGCTGTTACGATAACTACGGCCGCCTGAAAGAGAATCGCAGAAAAAATGATCCCGAACATGATCGTTGGTTCTTTCATCGAAGCGTGTAGTGCGCTGATGATCGTAAAGCCATAGGCGAGGCACAGCACGAAGTGGACGAGTGAGAACGTCGCGATTCCGCCGAGGAAATTGAATGTGTGGAATGGCTCACCCCTCACAAAGTCGAATCCGGCGAGCCAGAGCCAGGTTGCGGCACCAACTATCAAACCGAGGCTAATGCCTTCCCGCATGGTGCTGTGTCTCTCCGGCGAGCGCTGGACCATTGCCGGATGAGGCTGCGGAACGATATGAATGCGTGTCATAGGAGTATGAATAGGGAGAAGCCTCCCTGCATCCAATGGCGCAGTCATACCATCCAGTAAGCGCGGTGTACCGTCGGCTTCGTTCTACGCTCAGTCTCTTTCTTTATTAACAGGGAGCGCAGTGAGCACAGTGAGGT
>DATEDH010000028.1:0-5788 GCA_035281765.1 Gemmatimonadaceae bacterium | reverse complement strand
TGTACGGCGCACTTGTTCGCGACTCGATCGTTCAACGCGGTGACATCGCATGCATGCGGCGCGCGCGCGTGCATGTGCGGGGCGAGTTCGCCGAATGCGTGCGCGAATTCATGGCGGACGATTATCTCTCGCCCGTTCTGGCGAAGATGATCGCGCCTGATTTTGTACAGCTCTTTCTCCCGTTTCCGTGGACAATGCTCGACAGGGCGCTCGGTCTCGAGCAGTCGTGGGAGACATCGTATCACCACCTTGCCGGACGAGCGACGCTCGACAGTGGATTTCTTTCATTATATGACGGCCCCGCGCGAGGAGCAGTGCCGCCGCTGTTTCTCAACACAACGCACGTCGAAACCGGCAAGCGTTACATCACTGCGCCGCTTCTTCGTGGCGACAGTGCGCCTCCACTCGGTGAGAGGTCCTACAACTTTCATGACTCTGAAGACCTGCTCCTTCTCCTTGGAAGCGATCTGCGATTGTCGACGGCCGCACACAATAGCGCTCGATTTTCCTACGTGAGCCCGCCCGGGCGAATTCAGCGAAGTGATACGCTCGAGTTCGGGCACGTTGTCGATGGCGGCTACTTTGAGAACTCGGGCCTCGCTACACTCCGGGAAATACTCGATGGAATCCGCGAGCGAGACGCTGCCGCGCAGTTCGTCGTGTTGTATTTGTGCAATGATCCTGTTCCCTGCAATGGTCATGCGGACTCCACTAGCGTGCCCACAGTTTCGCGCACCGCGGTTAGCGAGTGGCTCGGGCCAGTGCGCGCAGTGTTATCCACGAGAAACGCGCGCGGCTCGCTTTCGAGATCCGACGTTGCCGATCTGAAAAGCGTGACATTCATGCAGCTGAGCGTATGCGACTCGCTCGTGACTCAAGCCCGGTCGGACACCACGAACTTCACGCTTGGTTCGGCCGCGCGAGAGGAGCGTGGCAGAGAACGCATAATCTCCCCACCGCTTGGATGGCTCTTATCCAAAGTTGCGCGCGACTGGATGGATTCCTCTCTCACTGCCGGCAGCGCCGGCGCCCGCTCGAGCGCATGCAGACGCCGCAACGCGCGTGTGGTTGCAGATCTTAGCCGTTTGTTTGTCCGCACGGAGCACTAGACAGGGAACGGTAGATGCAACGCATTCGCTCCGCTGGAACATTGTCCCCACAATAAGGAGATGCGAATGCGAATCCCGAAACTTGCGATCGCCTTCCTCGTAGCTGCGGCATGCGCCAAGACCGTGAAGGTCGAGACCGATCCAAATGCAGGCAAGGTCGATGTCGACGTTCAGAAGCCCGGTGTTGCTGAGACGTGGAATGCGAATCTTGCCTCAGTCGGCGGCTCGACGGTCACCGGAAACGCGAAAGGAACGACAGCCAACGACAGCACTCACGTGACGATTACGATCAGCGGCGGCACACCAGGCGCAACGCTTCCGTGGCACGTCCACGAGGGGAAATGCGGCGATGCGAGTCCGCCGGTCGTCGGCCCGATGACCGCTTATCCGCCGCTCGTAGTGGGAAGCGACGGCACCGCGACCGCAACGGCGAACTTCACGCCGAAGCTCAATGAAGCATCGAACTACATCGTGAACGTCCACGCCTCACCGACTAACCTCGGCACGATCGTGGCCTGCGGCGATTACAACGACTGAGCCCCTCGCTCGATCAGGCAGCCCGGGATGTCAGTGATGTCCGCAAGAGCGTGAATGCGAAGATGACGTTGAGCATTCTCGCGGCGACATGCGATGGCATCTCGGGATACGCCGGAAGAAAAACTGCGTGATTCATCGCGTTCCGGATTCGTACTGGATTGCAGGAATGATGTGACTCAGGCGCTTCGAGCGCGCCGATTGTGCTCGCCGCCTGAGTTGCATCGAATCCTGCTGAGCGCAGACGCGTGATCAACCCTCTTGGATCAGTGACGCGAATGGCGAACAGCCAGTGACTGCGGCGCGGCTGCTCTCCGCCGAGCACTTCAGCAACCAGCGAGAGCTCGCGCGAGAGTAGCTCACCTCGCTCGGCTCTCATTTCAAGCCGCACACTGTCGAATGTCTCGATGCGTTTGCGCAGCAGTGCGATCTGCTCACCTGACGGTCGCATTCTGAGAAGGCGGAGCAGCTCGTCGCACGATCCGGCGCGAAATCCTTTAACAGTTGTGCTGATGAACCCGTCCAGCCCGCGCTCGGTTGCGGAAGCGATTCCGGCGACGGCTCCATAGAATCGCGGCGACCGGAACCCCTGAACTGCAAGATATTTCCGCGCCTTCCGCGCTAGCGTGTACGGTTCCTGGAATGCCCACCGCGACTGGATCTCCCGCATAGTGGCTAGGAGCGCAGCATTCCGAACGATGGTTATCGCGCCACCAAGCGCAGTGCAGGTTTTGATCGACCCGAAGCTGTGAAGGCTTGCCAGAGTGCGCGTGCTACCCCAGTCGCCCGGGCCGGTAAAGGCTTGTGCGCGGTCTTCCACAATCGGCACGTCGTGTGACGATGCGATCGCTGCATATGGTGTGACGTCGTACTCACCGCCAAGCAGATGGGCGAGAATGACAAGCTGCGTTTTGCCGGAGAATGCGCGCCCGAAGCTGATGATGCAGGGCGCCATCGTCGCCGGATCGAGATCGACGGGAACCACCACGAGACCGTGCGCTTCCGCAATCCGTTTCATGTCCGGGATTGTCACTGCTGACATGATGATCTCGGATCCAGCCGGGAAATCGAGCGCAGTCAGCATCAGGTCCCATGCTGATCGAACCGACAGTGTGATGATCGCAGCCGGATCGATGTCACGTTCAAGCGCGACGGTTTCACATGCGGCATTCGTGCTGCGGAATCCGCTGCCCGATGCTGCCAGGATCAGGTCGCGGGTTGAAATATCCAGGAAGTGTCGCGGGTACAGGGCAAGCATGTTTCCTTTTCCCCTCTAATGTTCGAGGGGAATGATCGCTGTCGCACCGCTATTCAGGCATACGTCATTGTACGTAGGACGTCGCAGCTACCCCCGCCGGGTACCAATCACCCGGGCGAGTGAGGTGGCATCGTCGTCCCAGTCGGTGCGGGGCTCAGCAGCAAGGCGGGCGAACATCCAAAGCTTCACCCGCTCGTAATCGACTTCGAGCAGGCTTGCCATTCGCCGCATGGTGTCGAGCGGGTCGGACTTCATTCGATCGCGGCAGTTGAGCAGATGCTGAGTTGCATCGTACGCACGGTCGCCGATAAACGGCTTTGGATCGATCACAATCCACGGGGAACGCTCGGCGCGAAGAACATTGCCGGCATGCAGGTCGGTCGCGAGCAGGGTTCGCGCAAACGAGCTGTTCGCGAGCTCGCGGAATGCAGCAATCCCGTCTTCAACAAGCGCGCGGTCGAACCATCGTGCTTCAGCGCCGCGGGTAGCTTCTATCCAGTGATCGATCATCACCGACAACGATCGAAACGGATGCGGTGGGAGTGGAGTTTTCCAGAATCGCTTCAACAGGCCGGCGATGACGACATCCTGATCCGGCTGAAAGATCTGACTCAGCGGAGTTCCCGGCTCGCAGCGTTCGAGGAGCATCGCGTTCCGCTTCTCATCGCTGTCGAGCAGAAGCACAGTCGGATCCCCGCGCAGAATGCGCAGCGCGTGGATCTCGTGCTCGGCCTCCATGTGCGGCACGGCAATCTTGAGAACTGCATGCGTTCCGTCGGCGCACACAACCGGAGCGACCCACGATGACGTTTTTGAGGGTCGCGGAAACGGATCGTAGATGCGGAGCGACCATCGCGACTCTAACGTCGCGACGGTCTCTTCGAGAGTATCGGACTCAGGCGGCGGGTGCAGGGATCGTGGCAGGTGCGGGTTCCGGAACGGGGAACACGAGTCTTCGGGAGAACTCACGTCGCAGCAGCATAACGCTGATGCCTAGCTGAACAAACACTGAAAGGACCGAGAGATACCACACCCATGTGAGTGTGAAGCCCGGCATACGCGAAAGAATTACAACCGGTATCGCAACGAGGAGAATGCGAACGCTCGATGTGATCAACGACGGAATAGTGTTGCCCATAGCCTGAAACATGCTCGAGTTCACGAAGATCAGGCCCGATGCAACGAAGTTGTACGAGATGATGATGAGATATTCCGCTCCAACGTCCACCGCAGCCGGATCGCTCGAGAAAATATTGACCATCTGTCGCGGCAGGAGATGACACAGAATCGTGAGGATTACCATCATTACAGTCACGATCATCGCAGCATGCTTGAAAGTGTCGAGCACTCGAGTGCGCTGGCGCGCGCCGAAGTTCTGACCTGCAACGGGCGCTACTGAGAAACCAAGCGCAACCGCCGGAAGAAACATGGCCTGGATGAGTCGACCGCCGATTCCGAATCCCGCCTGCGCAGCGGCGCCGAACGGTCGCGCTACCGAATAGACGATGGCGATGTAAATCGCCATCAGGATGAACTCGACACCGGATGGCAAGCCGATTCCGATCATCCGCTTCCACACGGCGACTTTCGGTTTCCAGTCAGCCGCAATGAAATGCAGGAACGAACCGCCAGTGAAGTAGCGCGACATCCATATGACACCGACAATGATCGCGATGAGCGATGAGATCGCTGCGCCTGCGACTCCAAACGGGCGGCCGGTGACCCAGCCAAATATGAGAAACGGCGCAAGTATGATGTTGAGAACCACAGTCGCGCTCGAAACGATCATCGTCGGCTTGAAGTTGCCGACTCCGCGCAGCGCCGCGCCCATCGACCCAAGCACGAATTGGAGCGCCATTGCCGGAATGAACCAGAATAGATAAGCCGCTGCCTGACGCGCAGTCTCCGCATCGGCACTCTGGGCATTCGTAAACGCGATGCGCACTGCCATCGCAACAACCAGGAAGGCAGCGCCAACCAGCGCAGACAGAACCTGCGACTGATTGAACATCATGTTCGCATCGTCGTGATTTCGCTGACCGACTGCGTGCGAGACCATCGTCGTCGTTCCGACGCCGAGCATTTGTGTCAGCGCCATGACGAGAAATGTCAGGTTGCCGGCGATGCCGACAGCTGCCACTGAATCGGTTCCAAGCCGGCCGACCCAGTAAAGGTCGACCAGAAAATACAGGGTCTGGAAGACCATCGTCACGAGCATGAAGCTCGTGGTCTTCAGGAGGTGGCGTGTTACGCTGCCGCTAGTGAGATCCTGCATGCGTCCAGATACAATTCAGGCAGAAGATAATCAAGCCTGAGTTTATCCGGCAGCAACAGGAGAAAAGCAGGGCAGCGTAACGCTTGCCTTTACCTACCGATCCACCAGGTCCCCTTCAAGACGAATATGTTCTGTGGCTGCGTATTCCAGAGAGC
The DNA here is from genome assembly GCA_035281765.1 of Gemmatimonadaceae bacterium. GTDB lineage: Bacteria > Gemmatimonadota > Gemmatimonadetes > Gemmatimonadales > Gemmatimonadaceae > UBA4720. The sequence continues at coordinate 457 of DATEDH010000028.1, read as the reverse complement.
ATCGAAATCGCGGCCAAGCTCGAAAGATCCGTTGTCGGCGAACCCGAAACGACTCTGCTGCCAGACGAGGAACAGTGCAGAACCGGGACGATACTCCCAGCGCAGAACCGCATTCCCGCGCAGCGATCGCTGATTGAAATCGCGTTCACCGAACGTGAACGAAGGTGCGGCGCCTGCTCCGTCGGGATCGACAGTGTAACGGCCCGTCGCGTCGTCACGTGAGATTGTGCCCTTGTCCTTGCCGTAAATCTCGAAATCGAAGCTGCGCGGGCGTGCGAACTCCTTGTAGTCCTTGAAATCGCCTGAGGCGATGAGCGGCTGCGCAAAAACCTGGAGCGACAAGGTTGGAGTGAACGTCCAGTCAACGCGTGTGACCATCGAGAGTGTCCGCTGGTCGAGCGTCGAGAAGATGTAGCGTGTGCCGTATGTATCAGTCTCGAGTGGATCGACAACTCGC
>DATEDH010000027.1:0-9794 GCA_035281765.1 Gemmatimonadaceae bacterium | reverse complement strand
TGAGCGCGTTCCATTCTGTTACATCAGTGAAGGCAATCGTGATCTCGATTAGAAAGTTGGCCTTGGTTGTTCTCGCATTCACCCCGAGTGCAGCAGCCCTCTCACAGCAGACTGCCACTGGTACAGCCAGACAACTGTCAGTGCAGCAATGGCGTGAGGATCTCCATGCGTTGATGGCCGGGCTCATCAGGACTCACAAGAATGTCTATCACAGCACGAGCAAGGCGACGTTCGACAGCGTTGTTGCAGATATCGATGCCCGCATACCGCGACTTGGGCGAAATGAGATAATCGCCGAGTTCATGAGGCTTACGGCGATGGTCGGTGATGGTCATACGAACATCTATCCCACGCGAGATCCGGTGATAGCGTTTCGAACACTGCCGGTCTCTCTCTATCTCTTCAGCGACGGGTGGTACGTGCGCGCTGCCGACGCTGCGCATTCGGATCTCGTGGGGGCAAGGATCATCAGGATCGGTGGTATCGGTATCGATGAGGCCTATGCACGCATGAAGCCGTACATCGGACGCGATAACGAAATGGGCGCAAAGTTCTGGGCGGGATATCTGCTCGCGATGCCGGAGATGCTGAATGCAGCCCACCTGTCGCCATCGATCGACAGCGCAAACTTCGTCGTAGAGAAAGATGGGAAGCAGCGAAGCGTGTGGCTGCGTCACTCCGGAGCGGCGCCCTCAACTCCTGGTGATACCGATGCAAGCTGGATTCGGCGCGCAGGATGGATTGACGCTCGCGGGCAGGACGCATTGCGCGATCCGTTGTGGCTTAGACACCGGCCTGATTCGACGATCTTCTGGATGCAGGTTCTCCCCGGCACGCGTATCGGATACGTCCAGATCAATCAGGTTCGAAACTCCGACAAAGAGAGCTTCGAGAGTTTTTCGAATCGCGTGCTCCAGCTTGTTGATACCGCGCATCTCGACAAGCTCATCATCGATCTTCGCTTGAACCGCGGCGGCAACGGCGGTCTTCGCATGACTCTCGTGAGGGGATTACTGCGCCGACCGGGTGTGAATTCATCAGGCCGACTCTATATCCTGACGGGAAGAAGTACCTGGTCAGCATCGCAATTCATTCTCAATGACATGAATAGTTTCTCGGAGGCGCTGTTCGTTGGCGAGCCTTCGGGATCGAAAGGCAATGCCTACGGAGACTCACGACAGATCAAGCTGCCGAACAGCGGCATCACGGCACGCGCGTCTATCTACTACTGGCAGGATTGGCATCCCCTCGACACGCGTCCGTGGATTGGTCCGGATATAGCGGCCGACCTGACATTTGCAGACTATCGCGCGAATCGGGATCCGGTGTTGACGGCAGCAATCGAGGAAAGAATCGAGCCCGGGATTGTCGAGCAGCTGGAATCGATTCTCGAACGGAACGACAGCGTGGCTGCGGCGTCGCTGTTCACCGCCTTTCGCGTTGACCCGCGGCACAAGTACGTCGATGGGCATGAGTTACTGGATGAAGTGGCGCTGCACTTTTATAACAACAGGCAATGGCTCCCCGCCGTTTCCGCATTCAAGCTTGCCGCAACGAATTACCCGGACGTGCTGCGCGCCCACTCGAATCTCGCCGCTGCGTATCAGCAGGCGGGAAACAAGCAGGGGGAAATGGCTGCGCTTCGTGATGTACTTCGGCTCGATCCGTCAAATGCGAGTGCGCTGTCACGGTTGAAATCCCTCGAGAACGCGCCTCAGTAGTCGGATCGCCAGCTTGCTATCGCGCGAGAGCCCTGAGCTGGCGCGGCGACATCAGCCACAACAACATGCCCGATCCGCGGCGAGCGTTTGAATCGAAGCTCAGCATGCACGCGCCGCCCTTCTTGAGCTCGATGTGCGACTCGTCGTTCCCGGTCATGAGCCATGTCACGAGTCCGCTCAAATGGGGCTCGTGTCCGACGACCGCGACGACCTCGTCGTCGTTATACGCCCGGGCCCACGTTTCGAATTCGTCGAAGTGAACGTCGGGAGCGAGCGCAGCGACCAAATCAGCGGGCACAATGCCGAACTCATTCGACACGATCTCCGCTGTCTCAACCGCGCGCGTGTATGGACTCGTCGCCATGACGTCGATCGAGTCTACGACCTGATGAAGTCCTGCAGCGACTTTGCGCATTCGTTTTGCGCCGCGCTTTGTCAGCGGACGTCGATCGTCTGACTCTCCGAGCTCGGCAAATTCGTCGCGATCCATTGCAATCGCGTGCCTGATTACAAGCAGCCTCATGATTTGCTCTCCTTGATGCGTCGCGCGCAACGCGTCGAATCTTAACTTAACTGAAAAACGTTGCAGGCTTCGAGAGTCTTCGAAACCACTTAACAGGGAGCCCAGTGAGCGCAGTGAGGTTTGGAGGTTTATTCACTTGCATTGGGAGTGGCTGTCGGATTGGGCAAGCCGAACTAGCCACTCGGATCAACCCTCCAAACCTCACTGTGCTCACTGCGCTCCCTGTTAAAATGGTCTTTAAAGATCACGCTTGCTGATAATCGGAAAACCCTTACGTTCGCCCGATGACCAATATCTCCAGCCGCCGGACGTTCATCGGTACGGCCGCCAAGCTTGCGATTGCTGCGCCCGCTGCTCTCACGATTCCGGGATTCGTGCATGATCCTGCTTCCCTCGACAGCTGGCTGACGGAACAGGGCATAGAGTCACTTGCAGACTCACGACCGCACGATGTTGTTGCGCGTGACGAAGCTTATTGGGCGCGCGTTCGGCGATTGTACAGCCTTCAGCCCGACGTTCTCAATCTCGATAACGGCTGGACCAATCCAACGTCAGCCAATTCCATCGATGAGCTCGCGCGCGCATCACGCAAGCTGGAAGGACTCCCCGCTGAACATCTCCCGGGCATGTGGGAGAAGATCAGCACGACCTCGATGCGAGCCTTGCTTGCGAAGGCGATGAACGTGACAGGCACCGAGATCGCATTGCTTCGAAACGCAACTGAAGCGCTCGACAATGTCCTGCTCGGATACAAACTGAATCCTGGTGACGAAATCGTATGCTCGAGACATGACTACTATGCGATGCTCGATGCACTCGAGCAAAGGAAGCTGCGCGATGGAGTCGTTCTCAAAATCGTCGAGCCGCCGATTCCTGCTTCATCGATGGATGAGCTGGTTGCACTGTACAAGTCAGCGATCAACAGCAGGACCAGGCTCGTTCTTCTCACTCATCCAAGTAATCTCACCGGACAATGCGTTCCGGTAAAACGAATCGCTGATCTTGCGCACGAGGCAGGCGCCGACGTCGTAGTCGATGGAGCACAGTCACTCGGTCTTATTGAAGATCCGGTCAAATCACTCGGTTGTGATTACTACGGCGCGAGCGCGCACAAATGGCTGGGAACGCCAGTTGGCCTCGGCGTTCTTTGGATGCGGCCTGATAAAATCGATAAAGTCTGGCCGCTGCTGCCGTCGCCGCAGACAGAGAAGGGAATCGCGAGGTTCGAGTGGATCGGCACCTGTCCCGAATACATCAACGTGGCTTCGCTCCCGGCGCTCGCGTTACATCTTCAGCTTGGCGCAGGCAGAAAGCTGGCGCGGATTCGCTATCTCACGGCAACTGTCAGAGAGGCAATTGCAGCGGCATACCCGAACGCCAGGTTCTACTCGAACGGAGGAGAATCGGTACTTGGGCTGACGACGTTCGAGCTTCCCGGGATCGATTCCAGCAAGGTACAGAAGGAGCTGCGAAACAAGCACGGCATACTCGTGCAGGCGATGACTGGTATCCGCAGCGATCCGCGCATCAAGGGAATTCGCGTATCGCCGAACGTTTATACATCGCCTGCCCAGATCCGTCGCTTCGTCGTTGCGCTGAAGGCGGCAACGCGGGCTGCCATCAATCAGGGTAGCGCGCCTTGAACGTGAACTTCAGGGTTGCTTCCCAATCGACTGTGAGAATGCCTCCCTCGATGTGCGCTTCCCAGGAACCCGCCGGTTTGCCTGTCAGCAGATACAAATCACCAAGTTTTGTATAAAAGCCGGATATTGCGCCGTAGGTCGTCGTGCCCGATGCCGCACGATGCGACGACGAATACATGAAGGTCCCATCGCGGTACAGTGTCAATGACGCGCTCGCAAAGTTCCATGTCCCGGCATCTGCGTCATAGTCCCAGTCACCAATACCCCACGGAGAGTGTATTGGCAGTGGCTCGCCATTCACACTCACCAGGTCATAGACGTTGAGAACGCAAAAGTCGAAGCCTTCCCGGCAAGTTGTCGAAAGGGGTCGTATTGTGTGGAGGACCGCCTCCGCAGATTTGCCTTCGCTCGACACGCTGATCAATGCAGAACCTTCCCCGATTGCCATGATAACTCCAGCGGCATCGACTGTCGCAACCGAGCTATCGGACGTTGCGAATGTCAGCGCCCGCTTGACCTCCTGTCCATGAGTATCGCGCACGGTGACATGTATCGTTGCCGATGTTCCGATTGCCATCGAAAGTGGCATCTCGGCCACGATCGACAAGACCGGCAGCGGCGGCGGCGTGACATAAGGCTCCGTCGTGTCTGTTCCGGAACAGGCAATTGCAACGGCGCTTAGCGAAATCAGAAACGGACGCATGTTTCCTCCAAATGGGGAACGACAAGTGCTCGTCTCTAATACGACAAATCTCCGAAAGTCGCTCAGGAGCGTGCGCATCCGCCAATGACGTGCTACCATTGTGGTCATCATGCACATGGCCACGCGACTTGCGGTTGCGATCGTTGGAGTGCTGCACTTTTACTTTCTCGTCCTCGAGATGTTTCTGTGGACGAAACCCGCCGGCCTCCACGCATTCGGCTTAACCAGGGAAAAAGCCGAAGCTTCCAAGGTGCTCGCCGCCAATCAGGGACTCTACAACGGATTGCTTGGCGCCGGTCTCATCTGGAGCTCACTGATCATCGACGACTTTCACGTGATGTTGTTCTTTCTCACGTGCGTGATCATAGCGGGACTATACGGAGCAGCGACTGCCAACAGAAAAATTCTCTATGTGCAGGCGCTGCCCGCCATTATCGCACTGGTTCTACTGCACCTTCACTAACGCTCCAATCATTCGTAGCTGAAACGCGACGCAGAAACGTCGGGCGGTCGCACGATTACCAGAGTCGCAGCAAGAACCCTGTCGACTTCAGTAACAAGCGCCTCGCGATCCACCGGCTTTGGAAGAAACGCCGCTCCGCCAAGCTCCCTCACTCGCGCCGGAGCATCTGCATCCCCGGTTCCGCTCACGACAATAACTGGAACGTGACTTGTCCTTCCCGACTGCTTGAGCCGGCGAAGCGTCTCGCCGCCGGCGCCGCCCGGCATATTCAAATCGAGAACGATCAAGTGCGGGGCAGGCGACCGCATCGCGAACATCAGCGTCTGCATCTGGTCGAACGCCGCAAGCGTCTGGTGCCCGAGATCGCGGAGAATGCCGCACACCAGCAGCGAGATTACACGATCATCATCTGCAACGAGAATTCTCATCCTGCCTTCCTGAATGTGAGGCGCTGAAGCGCACTGTTTAACGAATGGATCTGGGACTCGAGACGGGCATAGATCTCACGGCCCGCGCTCGCACGCATTGTCCGGCCCAGCTCTTCGAGCTCCGCCGCGGACGCGGCTGCGTCGTAACCCGTGAGCGTTGCCGAGCTTCCCTTGAGTGAATGCGCAGCTGCCTCGAGCGTTTCCGGGTCATCATGTTCAATTGCAGCCTCGATTCGATCGAGCATGTCACGACTGTCGGCAATGAACATCGAGGCGAGGTCGGCGAGCAATCCTGGATTGCCGCCAGTCAGTGTCGTGAGCGCATTCAGGTCGATCTTCAACTCATTTTGCGGTGCCAGCGGAACGACATCAGCGAAGTCCGAAGAGCTCGAGAGCTCGTCTATAGTGTCATATAGATCTGCAGGGCGAATCGGCTTCGACAAATAACTGTCCATGCCAGCGGCAATACACTGCTCGCGATCGCCCTTCATTGCACGCGCTGTCAACGCGACGATCGGCACGCGAACGCTCATCGACTCCTCCATGCGGCGAATCACTGCCGTCGCCTCGAACCCTCCCATCTCCGGCATCTGGATGTCCATCAACACCAGGTCGAAGTTCGAGTCGAACTTCTCAACCGCTTCCCTTCCATTTGCCGCGCAGACCACGGTGTGACCACGCCGCTCGAGAAGAGCCGACGCCACACGCTGATTTACTGCGTTGTCTTCCGCCAGTAGAATCCTTAGTTGTCTCGTTGGACGTCCATCATTCTCTTCGGCAGGTTTCGGAATAGCGTACTCGGAAGTCGTGGCGATTGCAGCGCGTATCGAGTGCAGCAGATGCGACTGCCGCACGGGCTTGATCAGGTAGAGCGATACGCCGAGTGCCCGGCAGCGATCGATGGATTCCTTTCTGTCTTCCGAGCTGAGCATCATGATGAGATGGTTCTCCCCCGGAAACGAGGTGCGGATTTCTTCGATGAGCTCAAACCCGTCCATGCCAGGCATCACCGCATCGACGAGAAGCAGATCGAACTTCGCACCGCCCGTGGAAGCCGCAGTCACGTGATCGAGTGCTTCGCGTCCGCTCGAAGCGAGAGTCGGAATGGCTCTCCACCTCAGCAGCATCGACGCAACGATTCGAAGGTTGGTTGCGTTGTCATCTACAACAAGAACCCGCAGGCCAGTGAGCTTTCCGTCATAATCGGGAATGGACGGCGCCGTTTGAACGGCCTTGCCGAAGCGCGCTGTAAACTGGAACGTGCTTCCAACGCCAGGAGTGCTGTCGACCCAGATACGCCCACCCATCATCACGACGAGTTTCGATGAAATCGTAAGACCAAGACCAGTCCCGCCGAATTGACGCGTCGTCGAGCTGTCAGCCTGAGAAAAGGCCTCGAAGATCAACGCCTGCTTCTCGACAGGAATACCAATTCCGGTGTCACTCACGCTGATGCGGATGACAGCATCTGCTTCGGTCTCTTCCGCGAGGTCGACACGAACGATTACTTCGCCCCCGGACGTGAACTTCAACGCATTGCCCACGAGATTCACGATCACCTGGCGAAGACGTCCGAGGTCGCCAACAAGCGAATCGGGCACGTTGGAATCGATCTCCACTCCGAGCTCCGTTCCCTGGCGGTGCGCCTTGATCGCAAGCGGCGCAAGTGCGTCCGACAAGCCATCGGAGAGGATGAAGTCCGCGGGATTCAGGTCGAGCTTGCCCGCCTCGATCTTGGAGAAGTCGAGAATATCGTTCAGAATCGACAGAAGCGATTCAGCAGAAGACGAAGCGGTTTCGAGATAACTTCTCTGCTCGGCATCCAGCTGAGTCTCCAGAGCAAGCTCGAGCATGCCAATCACGCCGTTCATCGGCGTGCGGATCTCATGACTCATGTTTGCGAGAAAGTCACCTTTGGCTCTGCTTGCCTGCTGCGCGCGCACGCGCTCGGCGATCAGCGCCCTTTCCACTTTCTTGCGGGCCCGCGCTGCAGCATTGAATGCGTCAGCGAGATCCTGAATTTCATCGTTGCTTCGTATATCGAGGGGCTCCGCAACCCCGTTCTCGCCGAAGGCGCGGGCGGCCTTTGCGATCGTGACAATCGGTGCGAGAAAGAGACGCCTCGCCACGAGAAAGAGCGGCAATGCAACTGCAAGGAAAACGAGGCTGAGCACACCCGTATCGGCGATGATGCTGCCAAGGTCATGCGGTTTCATCTGGTATTGAACCACGCCTGCGGCAAGCAGGAACACACCGGCTCCCGCGCCGAACAGCGCGAGAAGCTTTGCAGTCAATGAATGAAGGTTCTTGGGGGTCATGTAGGTAGTCATGTGTTCGAATTGGAGGCAGAGTATGCGCGGGCGACCATTACGGACCTCCAATGCGATCATGACAAAACCGTCACGTATCCTGGCCCGAAGTAATTGACATTGCGCTAAACAAAAAAACTCTCACCTTTTGCGCATGCATTCTCCACTGGCGCGTTACGCTTCGGAGATACGCAGCAGATTCGATCGCCTTGTAATCAAGGTGGGCGCAGTCCCTGTTATTGCGGGCCTGCTCATCATTACAGCCGCCGTCTCGCGGCTCATGACCGCGGCCTCGCCTGAGGCCTGCCGCAACGGCGCCGTCCGTATCATAGATCTCGAGCTGACATTCTCGGCACGACGATACGCGGCGTTGATCAAGTACCTCGCAGGCAAGGGCTGCAGCAGCGCATTTCTTACGAGTCTCATCTCGTATGATGTTCTGTTTCCAATCACATACGCCCTGACTCTGTGCGCTGTGTATCTGTGGGCTGAGCGTCAGCGCAGGTTCGAGCGCAATGGCTCAGTCTCACCGATATCGCTGACCGGCAGGAACCACATCGCCGTCATGCTGCCACTTGCAGCGGGTGCGATCGACATACTGTTGGAGAACATTCCGCTCTTCGTTGCGGGGCACCTGATCACACCTCGATCCGCGGGGCACCCGGGAACAGCTGTGATGGCGCTCGTGATGATCGGGTCCATCGCCGCCGCGATCAAATGGACTCTCGTCCTCCTTTCGATCCTCGCGATACTCGGCGAAATCTTTCACGGTGATCGGGGAACTGTGATCAAGCGACTCAGGTACTCGGTGCTCGCTGTGCTGCTGGGGGCGTTGCCGCTGCTGGTGATCCCGCAAGGGCAGGACATTCTGCAGCGCACGATTGAAGGAGCAACACCGTGGCCTGGCGTGATGCGCGCGGTCGCGGCTGTGATGATCGGCGCGTACATAGTCTGGTACTGTGGACGAAAGCTGGTTCAGCTCAAGTATCCATCGGATCCGGCTGTTCGCGGAGAAGATTGGTATACGTTTTATGCGCGCCATATCCCGCGAACTCTCGGGCTCGCTGTGATTCTGCTCGGCGCGGCAGCGTTCGCACGCGCCGGCGTCTCGCTGCTTCTCGTTGTCGGCTTTGCAGTTGCCGGATATGTCGCTGCAGCGCTCGTGCAGCGAATACATGATGGTGCCGTAACCTCACGGGTAGGCAGAGCTGTTGTTCCCGGCAGATATCATAAGGTTACGGGCTTCACGGAGGCGGCGGGCAGAGCTGCGATCGCAATACTGATCGCACTTCCACTGTACTTTATCGGGCCTGACAGCACTGACTTCGCGCGACTCCGGCGCATTGCGCTGTTGCTGCTCGTTCTGGCCTGGCTGTTCTTTCTGTTCGTAAGCCATCGTCGCGGTCGCATCGCGGCTGACGCTCTCGCCGAGCAGGCAAAGAAGCCGGAGAAACCGCAATACGACATCTCGCATATCATCCTGAAGATCGAAGGCGAGGCAGTCGCATCGACGCGCGCGGACCAGCTCGATCGAGCGGTCAAGTGGACGATCTCTGCCGGCGTCCTGATAAGTATTGCCGCACTTGCTGCTTTCATTTTCGCGCCGGTGTCGTCAGCGCGATGGCTCGGATCCCTGCTGGTTCTCGCGATGGGTGTCGCGACGGTAGTCTTCTATGGAAGCATCGCGACCTGGGTTCACGAAAAGCATGGTATTCCGCTCGCTCCGATCGCGATCGCCCTGGCGGCGCTGTTCAGTATCTGGAATGACAGTCACATCGTGAGGCGTCTTACAGGACAGCAGTCGCGGGTTTACGCGCGTGAAACCATCGGCGCGTATTACGATGGATGGAAAGCTGATACAGTCTTGCGCGGCCGCGGACCCGTTGTTCTCGTCGCAGCTGCGGGCGGCGGCTTGCGCGCCGCGTACTGGACGGCCTTATCGCTCGCTCACCTTCAGGATGTCATACCTGGCTTCAGTCGCAATGTGATTGCAGTGTCCGCGGT
>DATEDH010000026.1:0-3997 GCA_035281765.1 Gemmatimonadaceae bacterium | reverse complement strand
TTCCCTTGCGATCATCGTCGTTGCTTCCGCGCTTCGCAAAGAATCCGACCACCGCTGCATCGTCGGAAAGACCAAGCCGCGATCGCGTCGACGACTTTTGCCCGGCTGACACAGGCGCAAAGAGATTTGTGTCGACACCGTAGGGGACAGTGAAAACTCGCGGCTCGAGCGCTCCCCGCTCGACAAGATCCCGCGACCACTGCGTCGAGCCCGCGATAATCGCATCAGCTTCGATATTGTGGCTCACGGCAGCCCATTCAGTCACATGATGGTGACTCGTGACGACAGGTAACTGCGACCGCAGCGGACCAAGCCATTTCTTCGACGCATACGGGCAGATGAAATGAACGAGATCGAACCTGTCGAAGAATGCAGGATCCCTGGAATACAACTCGTCGAGGATGGGGCCCGACACGATCGTCGCATCCATCCACGGGTTGGCCTTTGCAATGCCTTTTGCGATTGTGCCAAGCACCCAGAATTCCCAGTCAGGGACGAGCAGAACTCTGAGGCGCTTTTCCGGCGGTGACACCGCGCTATTGGCGGTCACGGCATTTCTCGATAGGGAGACATCACGTGTTAAGTTACGCCGCAACCCGCGCAACGTGTAAATGCATTCCGCCAGCGTCATCATCTGCAGCCACAACCCGCGCCCCGAGTATCTGCGCCGGACTCTCGAATCGCTGAGAGTCCAGACGCTCGACGCGGGTAGATGGGAGCTGATTGTCGTCGACAATCGAAGTGAGCCGCCCCTCGACGGCCGCATCGACCTGGAATGGAGTCCCGACGCGCGCATCGTTCGCGAAGAGCAGCTGGGTCTCACTCACGCGCGGCTTGCAGGCATTCGCATCTCACAAGGCGATGTCCTGGTTTTCGTCGATGACGACAACGTGCTTGCTCCCGATTTCCTCGAGACAGCATTGCGCGTCGCCGAGGAAAAACCGTTCCTCGGATCGTGGAGCGGGCAATGCAAACCGGAATTTGAATCGACACCTCCAGAGTGGACGCGCCGATACTGGGGCAATCTCGTAATCCGTGAGTTCGATACGGACACCTGGTCCAACCTGCCAAGGCTTCCCGATTCGATGCCCTGCGGTGCGGGACTGTGCGTGCGAAGAAGTGTGGCGATGCAGTACCTGCATCTTCATGAATCCGGAGAGCGGGACGTGGTTCTCGATCGTACCGGTGACTCGCTGTTGTCAGGCGGTGACAATGATCTTGCTGCGTGCGCATGCGATATCGGTCTTGGCGTTGGCCTAATCAGCTCGCTTCACCTAACTCATCTGATACCACCCGAGCGCCTCACCACCGATTATATCGAGCGTCTCGTCGAGGGCATCTACACATCGTCAGCGATACTCGACTGGCAGCGTGGAGGAAATCGCGCCGGGAGCTCTATGCCGCGACGAGCGATCGATTTTGCGAGAGCTCTCGCTGCGGGCGAGCCGCATCGACGAATTCTTCTCGCTGCGCAGCGAGGCAGACAGGCCGGTCTCGACCGGATAAAGGCGCTCTCTTCGCGAAAGATCGATGCCTGAGCGCTCCTCGAAACGCATCGCAGTGCTCGGCGGACTTGGATTCATCGGCAGCCATCTCTGTCGCGCGCTCGTCCATCGAGGCGACAAGGTGCGCGTGTTCAGCAAGCTGTACGGCTCGCGTGAGCTCGTAACCGACATCGAATCAGATCTCGAGATTTTCGAGGCCGATATCATGCAGCCGCGCGAGGTACTCGATGTGATCGGCGATTCGCAGATCCTCATCGATCTCGTTCATACGACGCGCCCCGGATCGTCGATGCGCGATCCCGAGTACGATGTGACCACCAACGTAGCCGCCCACGTCAAATGGCTGCGCGATCTCGGCCAGACCAAGCTCGAGAAAGTCGTGTTCATCTCGTCAGGCGGAACTGTGTACGGTCCGCCGCAATCGCAGCCGATAGACGAAAGTCATCCGACAGAGCCGGTGAGCTCGTATGGAATAACCAAGCTCGCTCTCGAAAAATACTATTCGATGTACGCGAACCTCGCGGGCATTGGCTGCACGATTCTGAGGCCGAGCAATGTTTATGGTCCCGGCAATCGGCTGAATGTTGGGCAGGGGGTAATCGGCGTTCTCGCCGATCGCGCGCTCAACGGCCACACTCTGGAGATCTGGGGTACCGGCGAGTCGCGGCGGGATTATCTATACATCGATGACCTCATCTCCGCCTTTACCGCGCTCATCGACTATCAGGGACCGCACAGCGTGTTCAACGTGTCGAGCGGAACCGAAAGCTCTGTGCTCGACATTATCGAGGCACTCCGCCTGGTGATCGGAGCGATGCCGGACATTGTCCACCTTCCATCTACCGATTTCGACGTGGGGCTGAATGTTCTCAGCTCGGCACGACTCACATCGGCGACTGGCTGGAAGCCGCGAGTTTCGCTCGATGAAGGCATTCCCCGGCTCGTCGAATGGCTTCGTGCGGCTCACGCCTCCTGAGATTTCGATTTGAAAATTATCGAGCACTTTGCCGGTCACGCGCTCTACACGCCCGCTGTCACGAAAGACTCGTTAGTCATAGATCTCGGCGCGAACCGCGGTGCTTTTACCGATGACATTACAAGAGCGTTCGGATGCGACGTGATTCTCGTCGAGCCGAATCCCGAATTCCTGGGCGACCTCGAGAAACCGGGACGGCGCGTGTTCGCACTCGCGATTGGTGCGACCGACGGGATCGTCAGGTTCAACGTCGCTAACAATTCCGAAGGCAGCAGTGTCCTGCCTCTCCCGTCCGAGAGTCAGTTTGGTGCAACACTGCGCGAGGCAATCACAGTTCCCTCCATGTCGCTAAAAACGTTCGTCGAGCAGCTCGATGTCACGCACATCGATGTCCTGAAGCTCGATATCGAAGGCGCGGAAACAGCGGCGCTTGCGTCGTTGAGCGACGAGATGCTCGTGCGCATCGGACAAATCACGGTCGAGTTCCATGACGACCCGCGCTTTCAGTTCGGCCTTCACGACGAGGTCGTGGCGACAATCGCACGATTGAAGCGACTTGGGTTTACGTATCTTCAGTTCAACAGGCCGCGCACGACGAACGCGCTTTTCATCGGGCCTGCGCTCGGCTTGAGCTCGGCGACGCGCGCGTGGATCAAGGCGCGCTTCGATGTGCTGCGCGCGGTGCGACACCTTCCGCTTCGATTCCGGCAGGCATGACGCCGCGTCCGATCGAAGCGATCTACCTGCTGACTCACAAGTACTATCTACGACTGACTCGCATCTGTGTCGCGAGCATCCGGTACTGGTACCCGGACATTCCGGTTTACCTGATCAAGGACAAAGTCGCCGGCGATTTCTCTACGACCGAAATCGAGCAGGCATGGAATGTCCGTGTCTTCGACACGCCGACGACAAGCTTCGGGTGGGGCTTCGCGCATCTCGAGCCAATGCTTTTGGCGGGAGGACAGCGCGCGCTGATCATCGATGTGGACATCGCCTTTGCAGGGCCAGTGCTCGAAGTGCTCGATCGGCACGACGCGGACATGATCGTTCAGCGGGAAGATCAGCCGGAGAATCCTCCCGAGCGATTCAATGGTCTCTACTTTTCGCTCGAGAAGATTCGCAGCTACGATCCCGAGTTCGTATTCCCCCGCTATTCGTTCAACGCTGGCCAGCTTGTTGTGACGACGGGAGTTTTCAAGCGCAGCGATTTCGATGGACTCATCAGCTGGACAATGCCGCGCACCACCGTCATGCCGGAGATCTTCGGGCGCGGCGATCAGGGAGTCCTGAATTACGTGACCATGAAGAAGGAGAAGCGGGGCGAGCTCACTCTTGCGCGGATTCCCTTCATGGTGTGGAACCCGGACGAGATGAAGAAATTCGAATTGTCGAAGATCACTCCGGATTCACCGTACCGCGAGCTCATTCACTGGGCCGGACTGCGGATGCCGCACATGCGTGACATGCCGCGCGCTGACATCCTCTTCAAGTTCGAGGAGCTGTATTATTCGCG
>DATEDH010000025.1:0-2336 GCA_035281765.1 Gemmatimonadaceae bacterium | reverse complement strand
AAGGTCGGGCAGAACTTTCCTCGTGCCCTATCAGGTTGCGACATCGGTCATCCCAAGATTTGCGACGGGATTCAACTACGATCTTGCAGCCGGTGAGCTTCGAATCTTCAACACGGCTGCGCGTCGAGTCGTTGAAATTCCACCAGCCCCCGCGCCTGCGAGTACGACTGTACTTCCGTCGATCGGACCGAATACATCCACGCCTAACAGACCTCGCAGAACCCAGCGGCGACTGATAGTTGTGGATGCTGGGCACGGCGGACCCGATCCGGGAATGAGAGGTCCCATCGGTGACGGGCCACGGATCGTAGAGAAGAACGTGACGCTGGCCGTCGCCCGGCTCGTGGCGCAGGAGCTTCGCAATTCCGGTGTCGAGGTACTGATGACACGAACCACCGACACCCTGATCGCGCTTTCCGATCGCGGCCGCATTGCCAATCGAAACAAAGGCGATGTCTTCGTATCGATTCACGTAAATGCGACCGGATCACGCGGGGCCGCGGGCGCGAGAGAGCGCGGATACGAGACTTACTTTCTCGCCGAAGCGAAAACCGAGGAAGCGAGTCGCGTCGAGCGCATGGAAAACGAAGCAGTGAAGTTCGAGACCGGCGCGAACGCACCAAAGGGTGATCCGTTGAGCTTCATAATCAACGACATGGCTCAGAATGAACATCTGCGCGAATCCAATGATCTCGCCGAAACGATTCAGAACGGATTCAGATCTTTCCATCCCGGAAAGGATCGCGGAGTTCAACAGGCTAACTTCGCTGTTCTCCGCGGATCGTTCATGCCCGCAGTCCTGGTCGAGATTGGTTTCGGGACGAATCCCTCGGAAGCCGCATATCTGCTGGATCCTGACAATCAGCGCACGATCGCCGCGAGCATCGCGCGCGGAGTGATGGAGTACATCTCGCATTACGACGCACGAATAGGATCGGGCGGGCGTTGACGAGCGCCGCGAAGGTCCTTCGGGTCAACGCGGCATCGATTGATTTTCAGAATCCACTTCTTCTGGCAGCGGGAACTGCTGCTTACGGTCGCGAGCTCGAGGGAGTGATCGACGTCGATTCACTCGGCGGCATCGTTACCAAGGCGGTGAGTCCAGAACCTCGTTCGGGTGCACCTGCTCCGCGCGTTGCGGAGTTCGAAGGTGGAATGATCAACGCTGTCGGGCTCGCGAATCCTGGACTGGATGCAGTTCGCGCCGAAGACATTCCGTGGCTCGAAAGGAACGTCCGCGATGCGCGCGTGATCGTCAACGTCATCGGAAAAGTTCTGGAGGATTTTGCGACGGTTGTCGAGGGACTCAGTCCAGTGAGCCGAGTCGATGCATTCGAGCTGAATGTGAGCTGTCCCAATACAAAAGCCGGTGGAATTGAATTCGGTGCTGATCCTTCCACGCTTTCCGCTCTAATCGAGAGAGCGCGAGCAGCGACATCCAAGCCACTTTTTGTCAAGCTTTCTCCAACTCTTCCGTCGATCGCCGATACGGCGCGTCTTGCTGTCGATTCAGGCGCTGATGGTCTTACGCTCGTGAACACAATTCCCGGACTTGTCATCGATGTCGAGTCGCGAAAACCTGCGCTCGGGTTCGGGACAGGCGGCGTAAGCGGGCCCGGAATTCTTCCTGTCGGAGTTCTCGCTGTGTGGAAGGCGAGCAGGGCAGTGAAGGTTCCGCTGATCGGCGTTGGCGGGATAACGAAAGGAACCGATGCAATTCAGTATCTGATGGCAGGGGCATCTCTCGTAGCAATGGGAACCGCAGCGATGCGCGATCCGCGCGCTCCACAGCGCGTGATCTCAGAGATGCAGAGCTGGCTCGAGAAACACGGAATCAAATCGGCGAACGATATTGTCGGATCGCTGGAGTGGCAGTCATGACAGCCATTCCGATAGTTGCTCTCGACTTCCCCGATGCCGAGCGTGCGATGACGCTCGTGCAGACGCTGGACGAGCGCTGCCGGTTTTATAAAGTGGGCAGCGAGCTGTTCACTGCATCTGGTGCGGACATCATCCAGTGGCTGCGCGACACGGGGAATGATGTGTTTCTCGATCTCAAGTTTCACGACATACCGAACACCGTTGCTGGTGCAATGCGCAACGTCGCAAAAATGGGCGTTAGACTGGCGACTGTTCATGCATCTGGCGGAATGAAGATGATGCAGGCTGCAGTCGAAGCTGCGGGTCCGGATTGCGGAGTGCTTGGCGTGACAGTTCTCACTTCACTCGACGATGCGCAGCTCGGCGAGGCATGGGGCAGAGATCGGGTCGATGTCGAGAACGAAGTTTTGAGACTGGCCGAGCTGTCGAGGTCTGCCGGATGTCACGGGATTGTC
>DATEDH010000024.1:0-6587 GCA_035281765.1 Gemmatimonadaceae bacterium | reverse complement strand
CGCGATTATTGCTGCGTCTCTCGGTGCTGCAATCGCAATTGCTGCTGCGTGCGACACAAAAGAAAGCGCATCGACTTCAGCTGATTCGGCGACGCTCGCGCCCGCCGTTGCGACTTCGCCGTCCAATGACAACGCAACCATGGCGAGCTATACGCTCGACATGGTCAAGATTCAAAAGCTCACGGCGTTCATGAAGAACGCTGCAGCGTACAAGAAGAGTCATCCCGGCCAGGACATCGATGTAAGCCTCGATGCCTCCGACAATCTCGATACTTCGATCCAGAAAATCGAAGCGAACGCGACGGCGCGGGAGCTTCTCGAGAAATCAGGACTGACTGCGCGTGACTATGTCCTGACGATCAGCGCGTACCTGGGCGCCGGCATGACAGCCGCCATGCTCGATACCAATCCCAACGCAAAAATTCCCGAAGGCGTGAATCCGCAGAATGTCGAGTTCATCCGCACTCACAAAACGGAGCTCGACCAGATAAAGCAGGCAATGGAAGAAAACTCGCACTGAGAGACGCTCGACGGCGCGTAACCGGCTCTTTCTGACGCGCTGTCTGCGGTTAATTAACAGGGAGCGCAGTGAGCACAGTGAGCCTGTGAGGGGTTGTCTGAGTGGCTATGCTAGTCGGCACAATCGGCCAACCACTCTCAGCGCGAGTGAACAAACCTCAAAACCTCACTGTGCTCACTGCGCTCCCTGTTAACAGGTCGCATGCCTTTGGCGCTAGAGCAGGGAGCCCTTGAGGAAGAACAGAGCGACGTAGAAGTAAATGCTTAGCGCTGTGACATCGACGAGTGTCGCGACGAATGGCGCTGATGCGCTCGCTGGATCGAACCCGATTCTACGCAGCACGAAAGGAAGCATTGAACCGGCAAGCGAGCCGAACGTCACGACCCCAACGAGTGCAAAGCCCACAACTGCTGCGATCGCGAGATAATGCGGACCGTACCCGCCGCCGATATCGAAGTACTGCCAGACAAAAACGCGCAGCACGCCAAGCAGCCCGAGCAGAATTCCAAGTGCAACGCCTGATGGAAGCTCGCGCAATGCAACACGCCACCAATCCTTCAGCTTCACTTCGCCAAGCGCCATCGCGCGAATGATCAGCGACGTCGCCTGAGACCCGGAGTTTCCGCCGGAGCTCATGATCATCGGAATGAACAGCGTGAGAACCAGAGCGCGTCCGATCTCCAGCTCGAAGTGCTTCATCACTGCTGCAGTTCCCATCTCACCAATGAGAAGAATCGAAAGCCAGCCGCCGCGCTTTCGAATCATCTGAAAGAATCCGATCTGGGTGTACGGCTCGTCAAGCGCTTCCATTCCGCCGAAGCGCTGCACGTCTTCAGTGTGTTCCTCGACGAGCGCATCGATCACGTCATCGACTGTCACTACGCCGAGTATGTGGTTGTTCTCATCGACGACAGGGAGAACAACGAGGTCGTAATTCGACGTGAGCTGCGCAACCTCCTCGCGATCCATTGTCGGAGGAACAGTGACGACTTCCTCCCATGCGACATCGCGAATGAGCGCACCTTCGGGTGCGGCGAGCAGCTCGTGCAGTGACATCACTCCAACAACTGCGCCCGTTGTATCGACCGCAAAAATCGCGTGCATTGCTTCCCGGCGCCCGCCGCGCGCGATTCGCCGCACACCAGCAAGTGCGTCTTCGACTCGCTCGTTCTCATTGACCGAGACGAACTCTGTCGTCATCAGGCCGCCGGCGGTGTCGGCGTCGTAAGCGAGCAGCCGCTCGGTTTCCTCGCGCTCGGCTTCGGGGATCTTTGCGAGGATCTCGTCGGCGCGCTCCTCCTCCATCTCCTCGAGCACGTCAGCGCGCTCGTCCGGGGTCATCTCCGTTACGAGGGCGGCGGCCTGGCGAGTGGGGAGCCCTTCGAGAACTTCACTGCGCAGCTCGTCGTCGAGATACTCGAGGATGTCTGCGGCGCGCTCCTGAGGAAGCGCCCTGAGCAGGTCTGCAACGCGCTCGCGAGGCAGCGCCTCGACTATATCGGCGAGATCGGCCGGATGAATTTCCTCAGTCTCGGTGCCGAGATTGCCGGGATCTTCATCGAGAAGCTCCAGGATGTCCGGAGCTAGCAGAGCGGCCATCCCCCTCACTTTGTATTCGCCTGTCGGCGTATGCAGGGGGGTGTGCCGCTCGCCTTTCATCACACCACCGGGAGCGTGCGGCGGTCGTCGCGGAATTCCGCGACATCATAGCCGGCGATGGAGATGGCCTCGCGAATGGCGTCCTGGGTAACAGTCCCATCATGCTCGATGATGGCCTGCCCGATCGATACATCAGCGCGCTCGATCCCGGGAACTCCGCCGAGTGCGGTGAAGACCGCCCTGACGCAGTGGTAGCAGCTCATTCCATTGATTCGGACAGTCGTAACCATAAGGGCAATAATAATCCTGATTGCGGGAACATAAAACCGAAAAGTTCGTATGCGCTCTCGTGTCACTCAGACCCTGTTCGGAGCGTATGTTATTGATAGAGGTAATTACAACATGACGAACCCTCTCAATAATCCTGCCGGGCAGGAACAGAATCGAATAACGGGTATGATTCCGGTCGATTCACTCGATCAATACGCAGTCGAGCCCACCGAGCAGCAGCCACCAGTCAAACTGGAGCCGCTGTTCAACAAGAAGGTGATGATAGCGTGGGCGGCGTTCGCGTTTGGCGTGTGGTTCGTCGTGAGTGTCGTCGTCCCCGCCGCATTTCACTCCGCGAAAGTCGCGATTCGCGAAGCGGTGAAGGAAACCGAAACAGTCGGGCCGAACGGAACCATAAAAGTCATCGTGCTTCCCAACGGAAAGCGCATCACGATCAAAACCGACGCGCCTCCCACAGCGGGCACCCCGGTTCCCGCACCGGAGCCACCTCAGCAACCTGCGGCAGCCGAGCCAGCGGCGCCGGTTATTTCTCCGGCGCCCGCGGCAAAGAAATAACTACTCGAACTTCCCGACTTTCGGAGCCACAGGCGGACTCTTGGCCCTTGGCTCGAGAGTCTTCTCCAGCCCGGGGAGGAAGATGTCGTACGACGAGCCCGGGTGCCAAAGAACCCAGCTCTCATATCCTGAATCGTAGACTGCTTTCTTCTGCGCTTCGATTTCAGCCGGCCCGTACTTCGGCGGTCCCAGTGAAAATGCCTGAAGCCATGGCCTCACCCTCTCGCCCTTGAGCCCCATCGCTTCCGTTCGCACGCGACCACGGGAGATCGCAATGTGAATCGTGTTGTACGGATCAGCATTGGGATGCGGCAGCCCGAATGATCCGCGCGGATAGTGCGAGGGGTAAACCATCGGAAGCACGACATCCACCTCCTTCACCATCGGCTCCCAGCGCTGACCGACTTCCAGCGCGCCGTTTACGGTCGAAACAAGGCCGAAAATATCGGCGGTGGTTCTTACGCCCAGCTTGTCGATTCGCTTTTTCGCAGCGGCCAGGAATTCGGCGAGCGTTTCAGTCTTGCCGCGGCCTTTCGATTCGGGAAATACCTGCTGAGGCAGGCTTTTATAGGGCTCAGGGAAGCGGATGTAATCGAACTGAACCTCACCAAAGCCCATCTTTACGGCTTCCTCTGCAATCCTGAAGTTGTATTCCCAGATTGCGTTCGCATAAGGATTGACCCATGTCAGGCCCTTGTGATCGCGCCATGGTGATCCGTCCGCCTTGCGAATGACATGATCAGGATTCATTCGCGCAGCGACCGAATCCTTGAATACGACGATTCGCGCGATGGGAAGAATCCCGTGCGCGTTGATTGTATCCAGAAGCGCCTTCATGTTCGCCACTTTGGTCTGTGTGCCGGCGTTCTTTTTGAGCATCGGATCGTCGGAGTTGTAATTCAACCCGAATTCGTCTTTCACGTCGATCACGAACGCATTGATTTCGGTTGAATCGGCGATCCCGATCAAGTGTCTCATTTTTTTCGTGCTCTGCGCAGCGAAGCGGTTTACGTACAGACCGCGAATGGGCGCCTGCGGATCTGTCCGCAGCTTCATGACAGCAGCGGGGATATTTCCTGAAGGAGCCGGCGACTGCGCTGCGGCGGTCTGTACTCCAATGCCGGATTTTGCAGTGGAATCAGCGGAAAGCTCGGTCTTTCCGGCTGCTGCATCGCGGCTGTTGACGCATGCAGCAAAGACCAGGGGGATCAGGAAAATTCGACGCATGTCGGGGAAATATCGGTGAGGTTGGGGAGGGCATGATGCACTATATTTGCCACCGATGAAATACCCCGTTTGGCTTTTTCTGTTACCACTTGCAGGTTGTTCTCTTCCGGCGCCCAATCCACCATCTGCCGAGTTCCTGGTGGCCGATGCTGGGTCGACATACTGGGTAAAGAGCGGACCGCGGGGTGTGACCGCCCGCAACTCGCCGCTGATCCTCACCAATGCGAACAACCGGTTTTACGAGGTTTATGTTGGCGAGGAGACCCGATCGTACGGCGATGCAGTCTTCACGAGGGAGCCACTATATAGTCGTGACGTCCTCACCGGACGCGAGAAGCTGCTCTGGAAAGAGGGCAAGGTCGCTGCATGGGAAAAGGACTACCTCAAGGAGAATCCGAAGGCCGAGCTGCTCGACGATGACGAGGACGCCGACGATGTCAGCACGTCTGCAACCGGGCAGTCAGATATTCTCGCTGTCATCGGACCGTACGTGCTGTACGATCGATGGGTGATGCTCGAGCGTGAGGACTTTCACCAGGCCGATTCATCGCGCGAAGCGATCGACATTCGCTCCGGCGAGGCGGTCTCGCTCAATGCCGTCGTGAGAGACACCACGATCCTGGGAGCAGGCGCGGTGCGGGAGAAGGACAAGGTTCGATGGCGCCATTCAGGGTATGACGTAATCGCCCGGTGGGATGAGGAGCGTGCCGAAAGCATCGTGATCCTGCGCGATCTGCGCGGTCACGAGTGGCCCATCGCCTACGTCTCGACTCGGCTGCCAAGGATTTTCTGGCTCGACGAGCCGCGTCTCGAGCCGCGCCTTCGTAATGCGCTGGCGACGGCATTCGACGATGCACGCGCGGATGATCTCAATACTCAGCTGGTGCTCGGTGCGCCTGAGACGATTCGGCTCGCGTCCATAATTCGGTGACCCCACTAGTCCCTTCGCGAACGGTTCGTGAGACGCAGCACGAAACATCGCAGCTCATGCTTCCGCAGCACTCCAACAACCTCGGCCTTGTTTTCGGCGGGGTCATCCTCGCGATGATGGATACGGCTTCCGCCGTCTGCGCAATTCGCCACGCGCGCAGCACGTGCGTGACCGCGTCGGTTGATCGGGTCGATTTCCGCGAGCCCATCCATCTCGGTGATCTCGTGATCATGAGGTGCAGCGTGAATTACGTCGGGCGCACGTCGATGGAAGTCGGTGTTCGCGTCGAGGCGGAGGATCTGCAGACCGGAAACCGGCGTCATACGAATTCCTGTTACTTGACCTTCGTTGCCATCGACAGGAACGGCCGCCCCATCGAGGTTCCGCGACTAGTCGCCGAAACGGAGGACGAGCTTCGCCGATTCGAGGCGGCAAAGGCGCGCAGGCAGCGCCGGCTCGAGGAGCGCAACGCGGAACGGGCAGCGCTGCCCAAGACTTGACCGGGGCATGCTGCCTGCGCAGAGTACGCGCATGGCGTCAAAGTTTACCGTAGAAGCAGCTAATAAAACTCTCCCGCTCGTAAGAAGAATCGTCGGCGACGCGGTGCGCGATTACTGGCGATGGCAGGAGAAAGTGCGCCGATATGAGGAAGTCTCGGCGAACCGGAAGATCGACCAGCCGAATGATGAAGCGGACCAGCTCGAGCGGGAGACTGCTCAGCTTGCGCGCGACATCGACGGATATATCGCCGAAATCAGGGAGCTCGGCGTGGAGATGAAGGGAATCGACTCGGGTCTTGTAGATTTCCCTTCAGAAGTTGACGGCAGGGAAGTGCTCCTGTGCTGGCAGCTTGGGGAAGAATCCGTACAGTACTGGCACGAGGTCGACGCGGGGTTTGCAGGTCGTCAGCCCGTTGCAACAATAGAGAGGCGCTAAATGGCAGATGATGCACGAGTGTACGAATCACCCGATGGAACCAAATGGACGGTCGAAGCGCGCATGCCGACTGCGAGCAACGCGATGATCGTCTTTCACAATCCACTGGGAAGCTCATCGGGTCTCGACCGATACGCATGGTATCAGTGGCATGGACCAGAGGCGCGAAGTGTAACGTCGAGAGTGTCGCCTGCTTCAGTGATGAAAGTTCTTACTGATGAAGCAATCGCGTTGTTATTCCGGAGGTCGATGCTGATAACTCCCGGAGATACGCCTCTGTCGGAAGCTCGACGCTCTGTTTAGATCATCTGCGAAATCTTAGCGGCTTCTTCGAGTTGGAACTAACTGATGGATACCGCCGCGGATGACGCGGAATGGGAGCGGATTTATGCGGATACCGCTCTAAGCAGATATCGATAGCCTCTCGGTGAGAACTGTTTTTTTGGGTTAACAACAAAACCAGAACTGCGAGAGAACAAAACCAAAAAAATTATTGTTCCCAGCTACGGCATCTGTCGAGTGTCTTGT
>DATEDH010000023.1:0-5026 GCA_035281765.1 Gemmatimonadaceae bacterium | reverse complement strand
CGTGTACTGGCCGGGATTCAATGAGTTATACAAAGCGCCGTTTCCTGCACCTGTATAAGCGACGCCGTTTGTCGATTCTGCGCCGGTTGCCGAAGTGATCGCGGTGACCTTCGTGTCATTCGCGTAGAAATTCACGCTCGGTGTGCTCGGGCCGAAGTTGAAGAACTTGATCGCGGAAGCGGCAGGCGGAACAGTGATGTCCTGCACTGCATTCTTTTCGTAATCACAGGCGGTGAGCAGGACTGCTGCGAGCAGTCCCGCGGCTGAGAAGTATCGATTCATATTCCTCACGGCAGGAAAATCCATGGCTCTACAGTGTGATAGTCGAGTGCGAGACCGCCGATCTTGTCGAGTCCTGCGCGGTTCCACACGTACTCCGAGTTGTAGCGCGGGCGAATGCGCCAGGCGATCTTGCCGCCGTTATCGGGATACAGGTTGGTTGGCGGAGTGAAGCCAGGATAAACCTGGTTACCTGTCGCCGGGTCGATGTCCGTGTAGTGGAACCGGCGCATGTCCATCCAGATCTCGTTGTGTCCCCACGCCCACAGTGCGATGTACTTCTGCACCATGATGTGAGTGAGCGTCAGGTTCGCAGCAGCCGGTACGACGTTCGGATCAGCGAGGAATGCAGCCTTTTCCGCAGCTGAGATCTGTGTCGCTGCCTGGCCGTTGTCGGAATTCCTCGCGTTCACAAAGTCGATGTGTGAGGAAATTCCGTTCTTGTACGCCTCGAGTGCCAGCGCCTTGTTGCCTGAACGGAATGCCGCCTCGGCCTTCACGAACTGGAGCTCCGAGTACGTCATGTTCGGAATCTTCGACTTGTCGTCGAAGATGTATCGCGAGGGCTGCTGAAGCCCGCCGGTGCCGGCATAACCGAAGAAATTGAACGGCCGCTGCTTGGTGGTGAGCGCACCGAAGCCGACGACGTTGATGTCGAGACCGCGATACTCTCCAAGCGAATCCGGTGCGAGCATGCGGCTCATTCGCGGATCGACCGTGCCGCCGAACACAGTTCCGTTCATGAGGTTCACCACGAACTGGGTCTGGCGGTAGTTCGTGATGTTGTCACGGGTACGGCCCCAGAAGTTTCTGTCGTCGTTACCAGTCGCGACCGGGTATGTCAGGAGCGCATCATCGGCATTCGACGTGAACGACTTGTCGACGTCGGCAATGATCTCTGCAGCCTTGTAGAGCGATGGCTTGTTGGAGAGATGGTTGAGGGCAATGGCCTTCATTCCATACGCCAGCTTGAGCCACTTGGCGCGATCGCCGTTGTAGATCCTGTCACCGCGCCCCATGTAGCTCGCGCTGACGGCGCCGTCAGTGCGCGCGAGGTTGGTGATCGCGCTGTCGAGCGTCGCGAGGACCGTTTGATACACGTACTCCTGCGTGTCGTAGTCGAAGGAGAACTTCGAGGGATCGATCGCTTCCTTCACGATGATCTCACCGTGCATGTCGGTGAGCACCATCCATCCCCACGCCTTCAGCACCTGGCCGACGCCGAGGATGTCCCATCTCTCCTCTGCGGCAGCCTTTGCCTTCATGTCCTCGAGATTGAGGCCGAGTGACCAGTAGACGTCACGCCACTGCTGCGCGCCGTTGTCACTCGACGGATCGTAACCCATGCGGTCCCATGTGCTGAGGGACGTGCCGGGCAGTGTCCACTGCTGAGTGTAGCGTCCGATGAAGCGTCCATCGAACTGTGGTGAAGTGACGAACCAGTGAAGCATTGGCGGCAGGTACAGGTTCGCCGCCACGACTTCAGGCGCGTTCGGGTTGGTATTTACATCCAGATAGTCGCTGCACGCAGCCGGGGTGACCAGCATCCCGGCGAGCAGCACCGCGGAAAGTTTTTTCATCTTCATGATTGATTATCTCGTCAGCTTGATGCCGAAGTTGATGCCTCGCGGGATCGGGAAGTTGCCGAAGTCAATTCCGGCTGCGCCCGAACCGCCGACGGCGGCTGTGTTTCCGTTAACGATCGGATCCAGGCCTGAGTAGTTCGTCCAGAGGAACAGGTCCGTTCCGGTGACGAACACGCTGGCGTTCTTGATCAGTCTCTCCGGCAGCGCATACGAGACAGTAACGTCACGCAGGCGGAGCCAGTTGATGTCCTTCTCGATGAACAGCTCTTCAGAGATGTTCGTGTAATACGACGTCTGGACCGCCGGGACTACGACGATCGTGTTCGGCGTCGGTGTTGCGCTGTTCTCTTTACCGTCTCTAAGAACACCCTCGATGACTCGGGGTTCCCAGCGATCGAGAGTGCGCGGGCTCAGTCCGCGTGCCGTCAGGTACTGCTCGGTCGCGTTGAACACGTCACCACCCTTCCGGATGTCCCACAGGAAGCTGAGGGAGAGATTTCCGCGCTTGATGTTGTTCGTGAGACCGATCATGAAATCAGGCGTACGATCGTAGCCGTGATCGATGAACACCGTCGAGCGAATCGGAAGCCCGCTGGTCGGATCGATGAGGATCTTTCCATCGTTGTTGCGGAGGTAATACAGACCCGTCAGCGACTGTGTTGAAAGTCCCGGCGCGGTACCGTTGCGGACGTTTCCAAAGAGCCACGTATCGGAGACGTAGGACTCAGGAAGCGCGTTGGGCAGCTTGAGAGTCCTGCCGTGCGCATTCTCGAAGTTCGCAAGGATGTCCCACGAGAAGTTGTTGCGAAGCACCGGTGTCGCACGGAGCGTCAGCTCGAGACCCTGGTTTCTCGTCTCGGCGCCGTTGAGGTTGAAGAGAATGAATCCGGTGGCGTAGCTGCCGCGGATGTCGTTGACGATCTGGTCCTTGGTCTGCTTGCGATAGAACGTCGCGTCGAATCCGAGGCGGTCGTTCAGGAAGCTGAGCTCGGTTCCGATCTCGTACGACTTTGCGAACTCAGGCTTGAGTCCGAGGTTCGGGCCCGTGAAGCCGTAGCCATATCCGCCGTACGAAGTCGACTTGAACTCGAGTGACGGACGATACGCATACGGGCGCGCATCCTTACCGACCTCTGCGTATGCAGCGCGCAGCTTACCGGTCATGAAGCGGCCAATCGACGGAATTGCATCGGAGAAGATGAAGCTTCCGGAAATCGAGGGATAGAAGAACGAGTTCCTCTCCTGCGGAATCGTGGAAGTCCAGTCGTTACGGCCAGTCGCGGTCAGATACAGATATTCGCGGAAGGAAAGCGTCGCGCTTGCAAACGCGCTTACGAGACGACGCTGTGCGACTACCTGGCGGCTGGTTCTGATGCTTGCGTTGTTGATCGAGACGAAGTCAGGCTCGAGGAAGTTCTCACCGGCCGATCCGTCAGTCGTCGACTTGAAGTCTCCGATCGAATGACCAAGGAGACCGTTCAGCGTGAATGCGCCGAATGAAACCGGGTTGACGTTGAGAAGCGTCTGAGCGCTGATGTTGCGCGTAATGTCGTCGGCAACGTCGATGATTCCATTTCTCGTGATGCCGAATGCGCTGCCGGGATGGCGAAGGATCAGGTTCTGGTTGGTGTATGCATCCGTGCCGATGTTGGTCTTGATGTTACCCCAGCTGAAGGGTGACAGCTTGAGACCGAGGTTCGCGATGATGCGGTTGTTCTTCGACGTGATCTGGTTCTTGTTCACGTTGAGGTACGGATTGTCAATCTCGGCGGAAGCTGCCAGCTCGGTGATTCGGCGGCGCTCGCCCGAGGGAAGGAGATAGTCCTTCGCATTGTCGGACGACGGCCAGACAAGAAGACCGATGAGCGGACCGCCTGCACCCTTGAACGACTGGCGATTGTTCGCGTAGGTGTATCCCATCGAGAGATCGGCGTTGAGCCACTTGGTAACCTGCGCCTGCGAGGCGCCGGTCACGTTCACGCGATCGTACTTGTTGTTCGGGATAACACCCTGCTGGTTGGTGAGCGACGTCGCAACGCGGTAGTTGATGCGATTATCCGGAGCTGCCCCGCTGAATGCGACGTTGTGCTTCTGCGTGAGTGCGGTCTGGAAGAATCCCTTCACGTTGTCGTAGAGCGTAACGGAATCGGGATACGGATCGCCGAAGTAGAGGAAGGTCTGGCTTCCCAGCGCTGACGGCTGATAGATCTTCTGAACTTCCGGAGCTTCGCGCGTGCTTTCGATTCTGAAGCTGTTGCTGTATTCGAGACCGCCCTTGCCTGCCTTTCCGCGCTTCGTCGTGATGACGATTGCGCCGTTGGCAGCGTCGATTCCGTAGAGCGCCGATGCCTCAGGTCCCTTGAGGACGACGAGCGACTCGATGTCCTCGGGATTCAGGTCGGCGGCACGGTTGGTAAAATCGACACCGCGATTGGAGAACGCCGTTGCAGAGCCTGGCGCGTCAGACGCGAGCTGTCCGGTGTTGAGCGTCTTGTTATCCATCGGCAGTCCATCGATGATCATCAGCGGCTGGTTGCTTCCGGAGATCGAGCTGACACCGCGGATGGTGATCGATGTCGAAGCTCCCGGAACGCCGGAAGAGCTGACGACCTGGACGCCTGCCACGCGGCCCTGCAGCGAGTTCACGAAGTTCTCACGCTGGGTCTCCGCGATTGCCGATCCGGTGACTGCCTGCTGCGCGGTACCGAGCGAGCGCATTGCAGTCGTCTGGCCGAGTGCAGTGACGACGACGTCGTTAAGTGTCGTCGCGACTACGGCGAGGGTGAAGTTCTGGTTGTTCGTCGCACCTGTGCCGACGCTGAGCGTCGCTTTCTGGGGCGAGTATCCAACGCGACGCGCAGTGAGCGTCTGTTGGCCGGTTGGCACACCAGAGATGGTATATGTACCATCAGTACTGGTTTGTGCTCCTAATCTCGTCCCGTCGACACTGACCTGAACTCCCGCAAGCGGAAGATTCGACTTCGATTCAGTGACTCGGCCACGAATCGTTCCTGTGTTTTGCGCAGAAGCGATTGCAGGTGACAAGAGGAGGGCGAATGCGAGAGATCCCAAAAACCGACGCAAGGGCATGGTGCCTCCAAACGATGTAAAAGATGACGCCTGGGCTGGACGAGACGTCGTGCCCAAATTCGCTCCGCGGA
>DATEDH010000022.1:0-4847 GCA_035281765.1 Gemmatimonadaceae bacterium | reverse complement strand
ACATCGGCGGTTTTTCTTTTGTCCGGACGGTGCTCTTTACTGCACCAGCATATAGCCGATTGCTCCGCCAATCAGAAGGATCACGATGGCACCGATAGCAGCCATAGCCGGACTCATTTTCTTCTCCGGCTCTGCAAGCGGCTCCTTTACGACAGGAGTATCAGGCAGCGACGACATGATCCTGCTTTGAACATGAATCGGCGTGTGCCGGGTTTTCAGACTTGCGGCTTCATTGTTGATTCTCGCCCACAGCTCCGCAGTCTCCTGCTCGTCTGCGGTGCCAAGCTGTTCACGCGACTGCTCGCCATCGAGCCACGCCTGAACTGCGGGCGTAGCCGGTGGGGTCTTTCTGTATTTCTTCTCCGGCTGTGGTGCGTCCGGCATTTCGTCACTCATGCGTACTTCTCCTCCAATAGTGCCTGCAGCGCTTCACGAGCCCGGTGAACTCTCATCTTGAGAGCTCCAACGGTCGTCTCGAGAAGCTCCGCCATTTCCTCGTACGATCGTCCTTCGACATGCTTCATCACGAATGCTTCGCGAAGTGACTCCGGAAGCCGAGAGAGCGCGTACTCGAGATCGGTACGCAGCTCATTGCGATCCATCTCCTCCTCGGGCGTCGACAACGAAGACGGTTGATCGTCCTCCTCGTAACTGACGTGCGTGCGGCGAATGTTCTTGAGCCAGTCCTTGCATGCGTTTGCAACGATGCGAAAGACCCACGCGTCAAAACGGCCGCGCACTTCACCAAGATGCTGGTACGCCTTGATGAAACTCGACTGCAGGATGTCCTCTGCAACATCGGGACTTCCCGTCATTCCGAGCGCGTGTCGGTAAAGCGGATCGCTGTAGCGCTGGATCAGGATTCCGAATGCGTCCTTGGATCCAGCAAGAACGCGCGAGATGATCTCCTGATCCGCATCGGCCTCAGGAACCAGTGGGGCGGCCGGCTGCGTGGATGCTGTCATAGTCACGGCGCTAGTGTAATGCAAAACTGCGATTCACGACAGAATAAAAAAAGCTCGCGTCGTGATAATCTACTCGAACACGTTCCATTCCTTGCTTCGAATCTCGATTCCGTGCTCATCCAGCATCGGTGGCCTCAGCCGCACATCTCCCGGCACACTCGGCGCAATTCCAGTGAGAGGAGACGCGTCGACTTCATCGAGAGCCTCGAGAACCGTGTTCACAATTCCGCACGGCACACCCGCACTCGCGAGCTCGCCGATCAGCTCCGACGCATGCCTCGCTCGCACACGATCAGCTACAGCACCAACGACACGATCACGATGCGCGAGACGTCCTGCATTTGTAGCAATCGCATCATCGATCGCCAGGTCATCCAGGCCGAGCACCCGGGCGCACGCTTTCCATTGTGAGTCACTCCCAACAGCGATGATCATCGGGCGGTCGGCCGCATGGAACAGCTGATAGGGAACGAGATTGGGATGCTGATTGCCCCACCTCCTGGCGTCGCGGCCGGTGACGAGCGAGTTCTGCGCGACGTTGACGAGTGCCGCTGTCGCGCTGCGGGACAGCGAGATGTGAATTCTTCTTTTGTCAGTTGGCAGATTTGAGCGCGAGGCCAGCGCAGCGAGAATCGCAATCGTCGCATCCTTGCCCGCGATGATATCCGCGAGAGCGACACCGGCTTTCATCGGGTCCCCGGATGGCTCGCCCGTGATCGCCATCCATCCCGACTCGGCCTGCACGACAAGGTCATATCCCACCCGCGGACTTTCGGGGCCAAAGCCGGTGATCGTGCACCATATCAGCTGCGGGTTGGCCTCGAGATAACGATTCGGATCTATTCCGCGGCGCTCGAGAGTTCCGGGCTTGAAGTTGTCGATTACGACATCAGCCCCTTCTGCGAGTCGGCCGATTAGTGCGCGATCGATGGCGTCATCCAGGTCTAGCGCGATACTCAGCTTGTTCCGATTGACCGACAGGTAATAGGCGCTCTCTCCACGATCATCGAACGGCGGACCCCATCCACGGGTATCATCTCCAGACCCGGGTCGCTCTACCTTTATAATGTGCGCTCCGAGGTCGCCCAGCATCATGGTACAGAGCGGACCGGCGAGTACGCGTGAGAGATCTAGAACTTTTACGTTATTGAGCATATGATGACGGTATACTGGCGTTATAATGCGTCGAAAACTCGTCACTCACGCGAATCGGTTGTTCTCGTGAAGACCTGACGGACTACCTTATCCTTACTTGTTTTAGTGCAGGAAAATCATATACTTACCGCCGCTTGAACCGCGGCTTTTCTGCGCGAGTGCCGAATTCCCTTCCTATTTGAATTACGCTGACCGATATAGATCAGGAGCGTGTGATGGCTGAGAACGAGAAAGCGCCTGTACCCGCCAGTACTGAAGGCGGACCACCGGCGCCCCCGAAAAGAAGTCCCGGCCACCGTGGCGCAGACGTAAAGGACACTGTCGCCGAGATGGCGGCAAAAGCGCATGAGATAAGTCTCGAAGCGGGCAGCAAGATGGCCGCCGCGATGAAAGACGTCGTTAATGCGGCCGCCGGACTCAGCGGATTCGTCCTCGAAAGCGCCCGCGACCTTGTCCAGTATATGGTACGCCGCGGCCAGATGACTCAGGAAGAGGCAGACAAGCTGATCCGTCAGGTCGAAGAGCATCAGCCCAAGCGAAAGGCCACACCCCCGCCGCCGCCAGTGAAATCAGCGGCACCTGCGCATCATCCCGCACCGGCAAAGCCAGCTCCCGCCAAGGCACCTGCTGCGAAAGCTCCGGCAAAGGCCGCCACGAAGAAAGCGCCTGCCGCGAAGAAAGCTCCCGCTAAGAAAGAAGCACCCGCAAAGAAGCCCGCCGCGAAGAAAGCAGCGAAAGCAAAGCGGAAGTAGGACAATGTCGCGGGAAGACGCAGTCGCGCTCACACGCGCGCTCGTCGAGATCGATTCCAGAAACCCCACCCTTTCACCCGACGGCCCGGGCGAGCGGCGCATTGCCGAAAAGCTCGCTGACATTCTCGGAGACTGGGGCTTTTCCGTTTCGCTGAGCGATTCCGCGCCCGGCCGCCCCAATCTCCTGGCGCGAATCGGGCCCGATGACTCGCCCGCGATGATGTTCGCGGGACATCTCGATACTGTTGGCGTCGAAGGGATGACGCACAATCCGTGGGCGGCCACTATGGAGAACGGCCGTATTTACGGCCGCGGCGCGTGCGACATGAAGTCGGGACTCGCCTCGATGTGTGCGGCTGCGATTCGCGCATATCGAGACGCCGGTGACAGCGTGAAGCGTCAGTTACTCATCGCAGCCGTCACCGACGAAGAGTACGAATCACTCGGCATGCGATCGCTGCTCGAATCCGGAGTCACCGCAGATTGCGCAATTCTCACCGAGCCGACGCGGCTCGCGATTTGTCCCGCACATCGCGGGTTTGCATGGATCGAGATTGCATTCACGGGACGCGCTGCGCATGGAAGCAGATATGATGTCGGAATCGATGCGATTCGTCACGCCGGGCTGGTTCTCGCAGAGCTCGATGCGATCGAGAGTGGACCGTTGCATCTAACGTCTCATGATCTGCTCGGCCGTCCATCATTGCATGCCTCAACCATCGTGGGCGGAATCGGGATGTCGACATATCCCGACCGATGTATCCTGCGGGTCGAGAGGCGTACGATTCCCGGCGAATCAGAGCAGACCGCACTCGATGAAATACATGGTGCGCTCGATCGCGTGAAGGCACGCAAGCCCGAGCTCGATGCGACGGTTGAATTGATTGCGGCGCAGAAGCCGAGTGATGTTCCCCGGGACGCTCAGGTTGTGCAGAGACTGGATCGTGCCTTAAAGAGTGAGGGAATGAGTGCCCCGGTAGAGGGCCTCAGCGCGTGGACCGACGCGGCTCTATTGAATGCTGCAGGAATTCCCGCAGTGTGTTTTGGTCCGGGCGACATTGCTCTTGCACATGCTGCCGAGGAATTCGTCCCGGTAGATGAAATCGAGAAGGCGGCCGCAGTGTTGCAGCGTGTCGCGTATGAATGGATGACGGAGAAGTCTTGAAGCAGCTGACAACGAGACAGTACGACGCACTCGAGAGTGCAATCACCCACGGCCGGCGTATTTCTGTAAGACGCCGCGGGACGGAATACGTCGGAGTTCCAAAGAAGATCTGGACGGAGGGAAATCGCGAGGCGATGTCGATTCTGCATCCGACAACAGGCGAAGAGATCACTATCTATCTCGACGAGATCGACACCCTCGAGGTTGTCCCGCGGTGAATTACAGCTTGTTCGAGGCAGAATCGCCTGCGGTTCAGGAGACGACTCGAGAGACAAAGCGCGAAGATCGCGAGCCGCAGATCGTCGCCATATATGCAGACGAATCATGTCTCGGAAACGGTCGTGAGGGGTCAAATCCCGGCGGTGCCGGCGGAGTAATCGAGCTTTTTGAAAAGGGTAAGCTAGTTCGCTGGGATTACTGGGTGTCGGAGCCGTCGACGACAAATAACCGGATGGCTTTGCGCTCGGTCATCGAAGCGTTTGGTGAGCTTGCCCGGATGAATCGTCCGTTTCACGTCGTGTTCACGAGCGACTCTCGATACATTGTCGAAGGAATGCGCTCGTGGGTTGCGAGCTGGGTTGCGAGAGGCTGGAGGCGCAAAGGCGGAGCGATCGAAAACATCGAGCTGTGGAAGCGCGCAGTTGCAGCAGTTCAGCCGTTCGAGACTCAGTGGAACTGGGTGCGCGGTCATAACGGACAGCCGCAGAACGAGTATGCGAATTTCCTCGCGACTCGCGCGGCGCAGGAACAGTCGTGTTCGAATGGACTCGCGCCTTCACAATTCGATGACTGGATCGAGGCGCATCGAAA
>DATEDH010000021.1:0-3758 GCA_035281765.1 Gemmatimonadaceae bacterium | reverse complement strand
GCTTCTCGGGCTGACGAAGTCCTTCGTTGCCTATGGCGGCTGGGAAACCTAGGAAGCGATAGCGACGCGCAAGTGACGCGTCGCTTCAGTCAATGCTTCAGTCGCAAGTGGGCAGACGTGCTTGCCCGATCCAGAGCGAATAATCTTGAGTGCTGCATCGCGCGTGAGACCGGCGCGATAAGGCCGGTTCGCAGTCAGCGCTTCATACATGTCGGCAACGCAAAGAATTCTCGCTGCGACATCGAGCTCCTCGGCCTTCACACCCCAGGGATAGCCGCTTCCATCGAGTTTTTCATGATGAAGAGCCGCAGTGCGTGCGAATGTCGCAAATGCGCCTACGCGCTGCAGGATTTCCCATGTGTAGACCGGATGACGCTGCATCTCTGCACGCTCCTCCGGAGTCATCGGGCCGGCCTTGTCGAGAATACGCGACGAGATGCCGAGCTTGCCGACATCGTGGAGAAGCGCGGCCCTGTTGAGAACCGCAACGTCGGGCTTCTCGAATCCGAGCTCGAACGCAGTTGCCCTTGCGTACTTGGCGACATTGGTCGAGTGCTGATACGTATACGACGATTTTGCGTCGATGATCTCGGCGAAAGCCCGCGCGACTTCATCGAGACCCTTGTCGTCCACGAATCGCGTGTGCTGCTGTGGCTCGACCGAGACAGCCATCGCGGTAGCATCGGGTGAGTGGAGACTTTCCCACCAGTCGATGTCCTCGCGCCAGCTGCGCGCGATTCTGACAAGCTGCGGATCGAACCAGACACCGCTGCGCTCGCGTGCCATCTTCATCGCCGCAAGCAGGCCACGCTGTGTGTAAAATGCGTCGAGCGTTTGTGCGAGAAGGATGATGCGCGAGAACAGAGGAATCTCGTGACCGATCTTTCCATCGGGGATGCCTGTTCCGTCCCAATGCTCGTCGATATGCCGGATGCCGTCGGCCGTCGCCGTCGAGAACCCCATGCGCAGCGCCATGCTCTCGCCGCGCTCGGCCCGTGTCAGCATGTAGTTGATTTCGCCTTTTGAGCGGCGTGACCTGCGAAGAAGCGATCCGAACACCCGGAATGAATCGCCGCTGACAGTCTTGATGGCGTAAAATGCTTTCGCGGGACTCAGTGAGATGCGTGGCGAGGCGGCTTCCTGCTCATCGTTCTTTACTTCTTCGAGAATGCGCGCCTGCCCTGATGATCCGGAGTCCTTGAGCAGAAGCGCACCGTAGAGGGCAACCTTATCGAAAGGCGAGAGGTTCAGCTCCTCGGCGAGGCGCATGCCTATGACGGTCGCACGGACCGTGTGGCCGACCGACTGCCCTTCTGTGAGATCGAGCGCCCGCGACATCGCCGCGAGTACCTCAGAGAGGGAGACGTGCGTAATGGCGGGCGTCTCACCGGGGGTGAAACGCACGTTGCCGAACTTTTGAGACGGTGCAGGTCCCGAAGAAATCAATGGGCTCCCATACATTTTGCGGTTGCGCTGCCTTATACAGAGCTTGTCCATACAATGGACGCACAAGTCACAATCTCGTTACGACGTCAGGAACGGCCGCCGGACGGACGGTATCGCAGGGCTTCGGAGATGTGGTTCGCAGTCACTTCTGCATCTCCATCAAGATCTGCAATGGTGCGCGCAACCTTGAGGACTCGATGGTAACCGCGGGCCGAGAGGGCGAGCGAGGTGGCAGCTCTCTCGAGAACCGATCGCGCTTCCGGAGCGATGGCTCCATGCGCGTCGAGCCACCGCCCCGGCACGTGCGCGTTGCACGACACTCCTCGGAGCTTTCGGAATCGTTCTGTCTGGCGCAGCCGCGCGCGCGAAACCCTCTCGCGGATATCCGACGTAGACTCCGCCGAAGCCGGGCTCGCGAGATCCCGAAGCGCGACAGCACCGACCGAAATGTGCATATCGATTCTATCGGACAGTGGTCCCGAAATGCGCCTCGAGTAGCGTTCCACTTCAGCACCCGAGCAAACGCACTTCCCTGTTGGATCACCAAGCCGCCCACAGGGACAGGGATTCGTGGCGCCGACCAGAGTGAATCGCGCGGGATATCTCACCGACGTTGCTGCGCGCGAAATGACCACGCGCCCGTCTTCCATCGGCTGACGCATTCCTTCCAACACGGAGCGCGGAAACTCGAGCATCTCATCGAGAAACAACACGCCATTATGCGCGAGACTGACTTCACCGGGACGCGGCGAGCTGCCACCTCCAATCAATCCTGCGCTCGATATTGAATGATGCGGGGCGCGAAACGGGCGCTCGCAGGAACCGATGAAATTTTCTGTCAGCGTTCCTGCGACAGAATGGATTGCAATGACTTCGAGTGCTTCTTCTTCGGTGAGATCGGGAAGAATTCCGGGAAGGCGCCGCGCGAGCATGGTCTTCCCCGCTCCAGGGGGACCGATCATCAGAAGATTGTGTGACCCTGCAGCCGCTACTTCGAGTGCGCGCTTCGCTGTCTCCTGCCCGACGACATCGGCAAAATCAGGAACCGGGCTCGATGCGCGATTGGACACGTGAGTCCAAGTCGAATAGGACAGTCCGCCATTTTTCAATTCGTCTACGAGATTTCTAAGCGTATGTGGAGCAGAGAGTCTGGTGCTGCTGACCCGCCCGGCTTCTGAAAGATTCGGGGGAGGTATGACGAGCGTTTCGATTTCGTCGATCTGCCCTGCGTGGCGGGCAATTGAAAGTGCGCCGCGAATTGCGCGAATCGTTCCGTCGAGACCGAGCTCGCCGGCAAAGAGGGTTCTTTCGGCAGCGGCTGGATCGAGCTGACCAGTAGCCGCGAGAATGCCTATGGCGATGGGAAGATCGAATGCTGTGCCATCTTTGCGGCGATCGGCAGGCGCAAGATTGACCGTAATACGCCGCGGCGGGAGTGAGAAGCCCGAGTTTACGAGTGCAGCGCCGACCCTCTCGCGGCTCTCCTTTACTGCACCGACTGCCAATCCGACCATTGTCCACTGCGGCAATCCGGCGGCTGCGTCGACTTCCACGAACACGTCGTAGGCATCGATCCCGATGAGGGCTGCGGATCTTATCGCTGCGAGCATCCGACAAGCCTCGCACATCGTATAACGTGCGCATCATCACGTAACGTCGCGAAGAACCCATTTTACGGTTTGCGGCGTATAATAGAAAACCCCTCACCAACCGAGCTATGCGCAGTTCAATAGTATGGGCGCTGCCCGCCCTGATGCTTTCAGCATCGACATCGCTCCCGGTCCCGGCTCAAACGCCAGCGCCAGCGGCGCAAAGCGGATGGAAGCGGCCGAGTGATGCGGAGCTGAAGAAAAAGCTTACGCCGCTTCAGTATTCGGTCACCCGGCACGATGATACGGAGATGCCGTTCCGGAACGAATACTGGGACAATCACGAGGAAGGCATTTACGTTGACGTGATTTCGGGCGAGCCGCTCTTCAGCTCACTTGACAAGTATGATTCCGGCACAGGCTGGCCGAGCTTCACGAGGCCCCTCGAGCCGGCGAATATCAAAACGAAGACCGATTACAAGCTCCTGTATCCGCGCACTGAAGCGCGGTCGAAGCTGGCCGACTCTCATCTGGGTCACATCTTCAACGATGGACCGCGGCCGACAGGATTACGCTACTGCATGAACTCCGCGGCGATGCGATTCGTTCCGGTATCTCAATTGGCGGCTCAAGGGTACGGCAAGTATCTGCCGCTGTTTAAGAATCCGAAGAGGTAATGCAACTACAACTACAACGGCGCGGCGCTCACGCGCGCTGGTAGCT
>DATEDH010000020.1:0-4705 GCA_035281765.1 Gemmatimonadaceae bacterium | reverse complement strand
CGCCACCGCAGCGCGGATCAATGAGCTGCTCGATCGGTCAGCTGATACTCCGGTTTCAACACCCTCGATCCCGCTGAAGCTCAAGCAAGCCGCGATCGACTCCGGGGCAGCGACGCGCTTTGTTTCACGTGAGCTGGGATCAGGCTTGGAGCGATCTCCTCTACCTACCTTGACCGAGCTTCAAAATCTTGCGGTCCAGCTCAATCCCGATCTCAGAGCGCGGGAAGCGATGGTGCGCATCAGCGAAGCTGAACTCGAGCTTGCAGGTAAAGAACATCTACCCGATGTAGATGTCTCACTCCAATACGGGCAACGGTCGGGTTACATGATGACGCCTAATGCGACCCGCACTCCGCGTTCCGACATGATCTCCGTTGTCGTGTCGATTCCAATCCCTGTGCAGCGTCGAAACAAGCAAAGCGCAGTAGTAGCTGCGACTCGCGCAACGCTGAGCAATACACAACTCGAGCTGAGGGCTTCCGAGAATCGCGTCCGCACCGAGGTTGCGCGGATTTACAGTGACGTGTCGCATCAGAGAACGGTGCTCGCACTTCTCGTGAATGCTGTCATTCCGCAGGCACGTGCGACTGTCGACGCGACAATGGGAGACTATCAATCCGGACGCGGCGATCTCACATCAGTCCTTGCCGCACGAGCGTCGCTCTTCGAGCTCGACGTCAGCTATCAGCGGGCTCTCGCAGACTTCGCACAAAAAGTTGCGGAGCTGGAAGCGATGGTCGGGAAGGAGCTCATACCATGACTGCCACTAAAGCCGTTCAGTCGCGCCGCACTCGCAACCGAGGGATAATCGTCGTGGCTTTGGTACTTGCAATTGCCCTTGCTGCATGGCTCGTCTTTAGGCGTGGTTCCTCGAATACCGCACGGCAGCCTGAAGCTCGACAAACAATGAGCGACGTGATGCCAGGCATGGCGCAATCCAAAGCCGGTGATGTCGAGCTCACAACCGCGCAGCTTTCACAGTTCGGTGTGACGTTCGACACGGTGAAGATCCGCACATTGTCGAATGAGGTGCGCGCCACAGGTATCGCAACGCTGGATGAGACGCGGATTTCGCAGATCACGCCAAAGTTTGCCGGCTACATTGATCGCCTGTACGTGAATGCTACTGGCCAGCCCGTCCGCCGCGGACAGCCGGTCGCGTCAATCTTCTCTCCCGAGCTCGTGTCCGCTCAAAACGAGCTTCTGGTGGCAGCACGACTCGATCGCAGCGCCGGACAAAGCAACCTGCCAGGAAGTCAATCGAGCGGACCAAGTCTGCTTGCCGCGGCACGTCAGCGGCTGCGCCTCTGGGACATCTCAGAAAGTCAGATCGACGAGATCCTGCGAAGCGGGAAAGTCCAGCGGACACTGACGCTTTATTCGCCGGCGTCAGGAATCGTTGTCGAAAAAAATGTCGTGCAGGGGCAATCGGTCATGCCGGGGATGCAGCTCATGACGGTGGCGGATCTGTCGACAATCTGGATCAATGCGGAGCTGCGTGAATCAGATGCGGGGAGTGTGCAATCAGGGTCACCCGCCACGATCGAGCTCACCGCATTTCCGGGTGAGACCCGCGGTGGTCGCATCTCGTACATCTATCCAACTCTGGAGCCCCAAGCGCGCACAGTGAAAGCGCGAATTGTTCTTCCAAATCCTGGTGGTCGGATCAAGCCTGGTATGTATGGAACGGTGCGCATTACCACCCCGATGGCGAACGCGTTGACCGTGCCGTCCTCGGCAGTGATTCAAACTGGCGATCGTGTGTACGTATTCGTCCGACTGAATGGCGGCAAGATGAGTCCGCGAGACATCCGCATCGGACGCAGTGCAGGTAACTACACGGAAATCATCGCGGGAGTGCGTGCAGGTGAGCAGGTCGTCGCGTCAGCGCAGTTCCTGCTTGACTCCGAATCGAACCTCGGCGAAGTGATGCGGAGCATGATCGGCCAGGGAGTGAGCTCTGATAAGGGCGCCGACATGAAAGGCATGGACATGCCCCCAGCAACAAAGAGATAGACATGCTCAAGAAAATCATTGAGTGGTCTGTTGGCCACACGTGGATCGTCATCGGTGCTACCGCGTTTCTCACTACGCTTGGAGTATGGGCCACGGTCACGACGCCCGTGGACGCAATTCCTGATCTCTCCGATGCTCAAGTAATTGTTATGACCGACTGGCCGGGGCAAGCGCCGCAGACAGTAGAAGATCAAGTGACGTATCCGCTCGAGACCGAAATGCTCAAGGTCCCGCGAACGAAGTTCGTGAGAGGGATGAGCCAGTTCGGATTGTCGGCAGTCTACATCGTTTTCGAAGACGGCACTGATCTGTACTGGGCGCGTTCACGTGTGCTCGAGTACCTCAATGCCGCTCGATCCAGACTACCCGAAGGTGCAATGACGATGATGGGGCCGGACGCGACAGGGGTTGGATGGGTGATGCAATACATCCTCGCAGACACCACAGGCCGCCTCAATCTCGCTCAACTTCGCGGGATTCAGGACTTTACCGTGAGACCCGCTCTCACTGCGGTTCCGGGTGTCGCTGAGATCGCGTCGTTTGGCGGATTCGAGAAGCAGTACCAAGTCGAGGTCGATCCTGCGAAGCTGGTTGCGTTCAACCTCCCACTCACGAAGGTCGTTGATGCGGTCCGATCATCGAATGCCGACGTCGGTGGCCGCGTACTCGAGATGGGCGGAAATGAGTTGGTTGTTCGGAGTCGCGGAAGGTTCGCCAATCTCGATGACATTCGATCTGTGTCTCTTGGTGCCGGGCCAAGTGGAGCGCCAATCACAGTCGGAGACATTGCGAACGTACAGGTGGGACCTGAGATAAGACGCGGCATTTCAGATCTCAATGGAAAGGGTGAGATCGTGACGGGGTGGGTGGTAATGCGATTCGGCGAGAATCCTCTCGCCGTCATCGACCGCGTGAAGCAGCGGATGGAATCGATCGAGCCGTCGCTCCCAAAAGGCGTCCGATTCATACAAGGGTACGACCGGTCGAGTCTCATACACCGGGCGATTGCAACACTTCGTGAAAAACTTTTCGAAGAGTCGATTATCGTTGCGATTGTGGCAGTGATTTTCCTCCTTCATGCATCCAGCGCCCTTGTCGCAATACTGACGTTGCCCATCGGAATAGTGATGGCGTTTCTGGCAATGCGCGCCCTCGGCCTTACGGCCAACATCATGTCGCTGGGTGGAATTGCAATCGCGATCGGCGCCATGATCGACGCCGCAATCGTGATGGTTGAGAACCTGCACAAGCACATCGAGAGAAATGAGCGTGAACGGACGGGAATTTCTCACCGGCGAATGGTGATTGATTCGGCGCAGGAAGTCGGACCCGCGCTTTTCATTTCGCTTCTGATAATCACGGTTTCATTTCTGCCAGTGTTTGCGCTGCAGGATCAGGAAGGTCGGCTGTTCAAGCCACTTGCCTGGACGAAGACCCTGTCGATGGCTGCTGCATCTCTTCTCGCACTCACCGTCGTACCAGTGCTGATGCGCCTCTTCATCAAACGTGGTGTTCGGGCCGAGAGCGCGAATCCGGTGAATCGCCTTCTGATCCGGGTGTACAGGCCAGTCATCCGCGTGGTACTGCGACATCGATGGACAACAATCTTTGCGGCGACCGCCGTGCTGGTTGCCAGCGTTTATCCATGGTCGCGTTTGGGCTCCGAGTTCATGCCGCCGCTCAATGAGGGCAGCATTATGGATATGCCGTCTCTCTTTCCGGGAGTCGGAACCGCACAGGCAAAAATGATTTTACAGCAGCGCGATGCTGCTCTCGCGAAGATCCCTGAGATCGAAACGGTTCTTGGAAAGATCGGTCGAGCAGAGACGGCGACGGACATGGCACCTATGTCGATGATCGAAACGATTGCCACACTGAAGGACAGAGATGAATGGCGGCCCGGCGTGACGTATGACTCGATCATTGCGGAAATGAACGCCTCGGTGAAGACGCCCGGCGTCGGCAACATGTGGTCGATGCCGATCAAGAATCGGCTCGACATGTTGTCAACAGGAATCAAGACCCCGGTTGGGATCAAGATATTTGGACCGGATCTGACTCAGCTCGATGCGATCGGACGGCGCATCGAGGAGCTTCTCCCAGCCATACGCGGAACGAACACTGTTTTCGCCGAGCGGGCGGTGGGCGGTCGATATCTGGATATCAGCATAGATCGTTTAGCTGCTGCCAGATACGGAATGACGACGGACGATGTGCAAAATGCTGTCGCCACCGCGATTGGCGGAATGACAGCCGGCGAAGTGATAGAGGGTCGCGAACGATACAGTGTGCTGGTGCGGTATCCTCGGGAGCTGCGCGACAACCCTGAGCAGGTCGCGAACACGCTGGTTGCAACACCAGATGGTGCACAGGTTCCGTTGCGTGAGCTCGCAACGATAAGAGTGACTCGCGGCTCGACCTTGATCAAGTCGGAGGACGCGTATCTCAACAACATCGTCTACGTCGATGTCATCGGACGCGACATTGGAAGCTACGTTGGCGAAGCAAAGCAATTGCTCGCTCGAGAGCTGAATCTGCCGACAGGATATCGAATTGAGTGGTCGGGGCAGTTTGAGAGCCTCAAGAGGGCAGAGGCGCGCCTCAGAGTCATCGTGCCGCTCACTCTCGTACTGATTTTTCTTCTCCTTTATTTCAACTTCCGAAGCGTTACAGAGAGCGCGATCGTTAT
>DATEDH010000019.1:0-9687 GCA_035281765.1 Gemmatimonadaceae bacterium | reverse complement strand
CGTCAATCCGCAGCTTGTGACGGCAAGCCTGCTTCGCGATCTGTCGAGCGCGCTGCGATGACAAAGCTGTCGCACACCGACGACAGCGGAACCGCGCGCATGGTGGACGTCACCGCGAAAAGTCCATCCGAGCGAATTGCGATCGCGGCCGGAGCGATCCGCATGGCGTCCGCTACTCTCGAAGCAATTCGAACGAATTCTCTCAAGAAAGGGGATGTTCTTTCTGTGGCGCGCGTCGCTGGAATCATGGCGGCAAAGAATACCGCGGCGACTATTCCGCTCTGTCACCCAATCGCTCTTACCAGCGTCGGAGTCGAATTCACATTCGACGATTCACTTCCCGGCGTGCGCGTTCAAACGCAGGCAAAGACGACCGACCGCACCGGCGTAGAGATGGAAGCACTTAATGCTGCCTGCGTTGCGCTTCTCACGATCTACGACATGGCCAAATCGATCGACCGCGGAATGACGATCGTGTCGGTTGCGCTTCTCGAGAAATCGGGCGGCGCGTCCGGCAGCTGGACGCGCGAGAGCGACTAAACCCGGCGCGGCTCCTCGAGCATTCCGGCTGCTTCGTTTACGTGCCGGGTGTAATCGACAATCGATTCATCAGCACGCCTCGCCGGAATCACGAAAGCCGGATCCTGCGGGTCAGTCGAGTTCGGCATGTTCACCATGAGATCGCCACCGCGATTCACTACGGCGCGCTCGAACCTCTCGACAGCACTCAGCAAGTCTGCGAGCTGCGCAGGATCTTCATCCGAGCTCACCTCGATTCCTTTCTGAAAAAGCCTGCCGGAAACTTCGACTGCTGCGTCGGCAATCTCCTCGTGACGGTGCGGGTCCAGCATATCGTTCAGGTCGCTGCGCGGTTCGTTCTGCATCTGTGCTCCTCATTGGGTGAACGACCATATGCTATGCAAAACGCGTCCCGTTGCGACTGACACCCTTGCCGAGTGGCCTCTCAAAGCGTCTAGTTAAGCGCCTAAGGTCCCCCACCCGGAGCAAGTACTGTGTTCAATCGTATCGTTCGCGTTGTTCCGGCAGCACTCGCTGCTCTCATTCCTGCACTCTCATCCGCGCAAACGCCGTCACCTCAACCGGCGCGCGCTTCGTATGACACCGCTGCATTCGCCGCACTGAAGTGGCGCGAGATCGGACCGTTTCGCGGCGGTCGCTCCGACGCCGTTGCAGGCTCGAGCGGAAGGCCGTGGGAATACTACTTCGGCACGACAGGAAGCGGCGTGTTCAAGACCATGGATGGAGGCATGACATGGTCGCCCGTCACTGACAAATATTTCGGCGGCTCGATTGGAGCCATCGCAGTCTCTGAATCAAATCCTGACATCGTATACGTCGGAACCGGCGAAGAAGACATTCGCGGCAACGTCACGCACGGCGATGGCGTCTGGAAAACCACCGATGCCGGAAAAACCTGGGACTACATCGGACTCGGCGACACTCAACAGATCGGACGCATTCGCGTTCACCCAAAGAATCCGGACATCGTCTATGTAGCAGCGCTCGGGCATGTATGGGGACCGAATACCGAGCGTGGCGTCTTCAAGTCGGAGAACGGAGGCAAGAGCTGGCGCCGGGTTTTATATCAGAGTGATTCAGCAGGAGCGGTCGATCTTGCGATGGATGCAAACGATCCGAATACGCTCTATGCCGCGATCTGGCACGCCTACAGGCAACCATGGAAACTGGTTTCCGGCGGAACGGGCAGCGGACTCTTCAAGAGCAGCGACGGCGGAGAGACGTGGACGAACATCACTCGCAATCAGGGACTGCCCTCAGGAGTTATCGGCAAGATCGGCGTGACAGTATCGCCTGTTAACTCCAAGCGGGTATGGGCGTTGATCG
Organism: Gemmatimonadaceae bacterium; assembly: GCA_035281765.1. Taxonomy (GTDB): domain Bacteria; phylum Gemmatimonadota; class Gemmatimonadetes; order Gemmatimonadales; family Gemmatimonadaceae; genus UBA4720. The sequence continues at coordinate 7,821 of DATEDH010000019.1, read as the reverse complement.
AGGCCGATTCGGGCGGAGTGTTTCGGTCTGACGATGCAGGCGCGACGTGGACAAAAACCAACTCGGATCGAAATCTTCGGCAGCGCGCATGGTATTACACGCGCATCTACGCGGACACCAAGGACTCGAACATGGTGTACGCTCTCAACACCGGCATGTATCGCTCTACAAACGGCGGCAAGACATTCCGATCGATCTCCGTTCCGCATGGCGACAATCACGATCTCTGGATTTCGCCGCTCGACAACAATCGAATGATCAACGCTAACGACGGCGGAGCGAACGTCTCGTTCAACAATGGCCGCACGTGGACGGAGCAGGATCAGGCGACCGCGCAATTCTATCACGTCGTTACGACAAATCACTTCCCGTATAGAGTGTGCGGAGCTCAGCAGGACAACTCGACCTTGTGCGGGCCTTCACGCGCCCCAGGAGGAATCGGAATCGAGCAGTGGTACGATGTCGGCGGAGGCGAGAGCGGATACATCGCTGTGCGTCCTGATGATCCGGACATTATCTATGCAGGATCATACGGCGGACTGCTCACGCGTCACGACCAGCGAACGGGATTCGAGCGCAACGTAAATCCGTGGCCCGACAATCCGATGGGTCATGATGCCGCCGATGCGAAGTACCGCTTTCAGTGGACATTCCCGATCGTGATCTCACCGCACGATCCCGAAGTTCTATACGTTGGCAGCAGCGTGATATTCCGCTCACGCAACAACGGTCAGAGCTTCGAGCCGATCAGTCCGGATCTCACGCGACATGATCCCCGCACACTCGGTTCATCAGGAGGGCCGATCACCAAGGATCAGACATCCGTCGAGTATTACGCGACGGTATTCACCATCGCCGAATCACCTGTCACTCGTGGAGTGATATGGGCCGGCTCCGATGATGGCCTCGTTCACGTCACTCGTGACAATGGAAAGACCTGGAAGAATGTCACTCCGCGAGGAATGCCCGAGTGGAGCCGCATCTCGATCATCGAGGCGTCGAATCATTCAGCAGGAACCGCATACGTTGCGGCGAATCATTATCAGATGGATGACTTCAAACCGTACATCTATCGCACGACCGACTACGGCGCGACGTGGAAGCTCATCGTCGACGGAATTCCAGCGAACGAATTCACGCGTGTCGTCCGTGAAGATCCGGTTCGTAAAGGTTTGCTCTATGCCGGAACCGAAAAGGGCGTATGGGTCAGCTTCAACGATGGTGACTCATGGCAGACGCTGCGAAGAAACCTTCCGATCGTTCCGGTTCACGATCTCGCCGTAAAGGAAGGCGATCTCGTCGCCGCAACGCACGGCCGTTCTTTCTGGATTCTCGATGATCTCTCTGCATTGCGTCAGCTGACGCCGACTATCACCACTCAGAGCGCTCACCTGTTCAAGCCGCGCAACGTGTATCGCGCGAACTTCGGAGGTGGTGGAGGCAACGGTGCGTCAGGAGATCATCCAACGGGACAGAATCCACCCTCGGGCGCCATTGTCTATTACTGGCTGAAAAATCCCAATCAGGTAGTCACTCTCGATTTCCTCGACGCGTCGGGCAAGGTGATTCGCAGCTTTACGAGCAATCAGGATCCGCGCGCCGCGCGCGATTCACTGCGCAACGCTGCGCGCGCCGACAGCATTCGCCGTGCAACCGGGCGGCCCGATTCGGCGCAGCGCTCGGAAGCGCGAAGCGAGGAGACTCCAGATGACGGTCCGCGTCGCGCACCTGCGCCGCCTCGCGTTTCGAACAAGGCTGGACTCAATACGTTCGCATGGAATATGAGATATCCCGAAGCATCGACGTTCGAGAATCTCATCATGTGGGCGGCCGGCAGTCAGGGACCTGTCGCAGTGCCGGGCACGTACACTGTGCGGCTCAAAATCGGAAACACAACTCAGTCAGAGTCCTTCAAGCTCGTGAAGGATCCCCGATCCAAGGCAACACAGGCTGACCTCGAGGCACAGTTTGCATTTCTCATGAGAGTTCGCGATGAAACGAGCAAGGCAAATGATGCAGTCAAGCTCGTGCGAAATATCCGCGCTCAGATTGCAGATCGTCTCACGAAGCTTCCCGAGGGAAAGCGCGATGCGTTCCGCGTCAGCTCAGGCGGGCTGAATGAAATACTGGGTCAGTCCGAGATGGCGATTTACCAGACGAAGAACCGCTCAGGCCAGGACCCGCTTAACTATCCGATCCGGTTGAACAACAAGATCGCTGCTCTCGCTGGCGTTGCTGCGAGCACAGATGCACGACCTACCGATCAGACCATTCAGGTATTCGACATCCTGTCGCGACAGCTTACGGGGCAGCTCGAGCGTATCCGGCAGGCAATTGCGCAGCAGCTGCCGTCGCTCAACCGCGAGCTCGCTGCAAGCGGCGTTGCACCAATAGTCGAGTCTACCGCTGAAACCGAATCACCTGCCGACGGTCGCTCGGCAGGCGATGACACGGAAGAAATGGACGACGATGGCGCTATTTGACGACGTGGTCGAAGCGTAAGGGATTCTGAACTGTGTAGGAGAAGTGCCACCACTCCTTCTCATAATTCACGAATCCCTGGCGCTCCATCACTCGCTTGAGCAGCTGCCGGTTCTTTGCAATCACACCGCTCGCGTTCTTCGTGAAGGCAGCAGGCGAGAAATGATCGAACGGCGTTCCCATGCTGATCTCCGCCTTCGTTGCGAGATTGATCAACGTGAGATCGATCGCAACTCCGAGATTGTGCCTGCTGCGTGACGCGATGTAACCGTCGCGCAGGAGATCCGGCCGGTTGGCTTTCTGAGTCCATGCGACCATTGCTTCACTCGCGCGCACCGGCCGATAGGCGTCGAATACCTTGAGCCCCATTCCCTCCAGCCGCAGGTCTTCCTGCACTACCGCCAATGCTGCCGCCGCCTCGGCCCGCAGGAACGCGCGGTTTCCCTCGTATCCCGGAAGCGGAGCGCCGGTAAAATTGTTCGGCGTCGCATAACGGAGATCGATCACGATCGTTGTGTCGACTTTCTGAAGATCTACCATGAGTGAATCGAAGGCGTCGTCGTTTCCAACAGGAAGCTCAGGAGTATTTACCGGCTCCGGCGGCTTGCGCTGAATCAGCGTGCATCCGCCGAGTGTAACGGCGAGAGCAGCGATGCGGATGAGTCTCAGGATCATGAGCAGAAAATACGGCGCGCGCCAATGCCGTCTATATTGGTCACCCTCATATCATGAATCCAATCGAAATTGTTGCCGCCGTTTTCGGCGTCGTGAGTGTTTTTCTAAGCGTAAGACAGAATATCTGGAGCTGGCCCACGGCGATCGTGAACACGGGCCTCTACATATTCGTCTTCTATGAGTCGAAGCTTTACGCCGACACCGGGCTGCAGGTGGTGTACGTCGTCCTCAATGCGTACGGCTGGTACCACTGGCTCTACGGAGGAAAGAATCGTACCGAACTCCCGGTAAGCAGAACTTCCGCGCGCCTGTGGCTCCTCCTGATTGCAATCGGAACAGCTGCTGCCGCCGCGATCGGTACCTTTCTCTACCGCCAGACCGATGCCGCCCTCCCCTATGTCGATGCGGCAACGACGAGCACGAGCCTCGTGGCGCAATGGATGATGACCCGGAAGCTTCTCGAGAACTGGATCATCTGGGTTGCCGTGGATGTCATTTACATCGGGATGTACATCTATAAATCGCTGTACGTCACCGCCGTGCTCTACCTGATTTTCCTCATCCTCTCGGCGATGGGGTACTTCGAATGGCGCCGCTCGTATCGGGCGAGGCTCGCAGCCGCGTAAGCGCGCGAATCGAGGCAATCCCCGCGAGCGGCCCGACCGCAAGCAGCGCAAATGCCCATTGCCATCCGGTGCGCGCTGCAATCGCCGGAACGAGCTGCATGGTGATCATCGTGAGAAGAAAGCCGATCGAAGTTTGAACAGTCAGCGCTGTTCCAACCGCGTGCCCTGGGACTGATTCGGTCACGAGCGCGCTGAATTGCGCGCTGTCGGCCACAACAAAGAATCCCCACACGAGCGCAACGGGCGCGAGCACTAAAATCGACTTGCCGAAAAACAATCCGACGATGAGTGAGCACGTTCCGCTGGCGATGAGCGAGATAGTGACGAGACGCTCGCGCGAATGCCGGTCAGCGTAAAGACCACCCCACACGCAGCCGAGACCTCCGACCGCAATCGTTCCGAAGGCAATGAGCGAAACGATATTTGCCGGCTCCCTTCCCGATTCGGATATCGCCGCGCTCGCCGCGAGATATGCCGGGATCCACGCCCAGAATGCATACAGCTCCCACATGTGCCCAAGATATCCGCCAGTGGCGAGGCGCCATTGTTTGACGCGCACGACGGTCGCGACAAGTCCCCACGAGAACGGGCGGGGAGCAAACGGATAAGGACCCTCATGAAACGCCATCGCGACAAGCAATCCAGCGAATATGGCGCCAACTGACGCCGTCAGTATGACAGCATCGATTCCAATATTTGGAATCGCGTGCACCAGGTACGGCGTTGCCTTCCCGACTGTCAGCGCGCCGACGATCGTTCCAATAGCGAGCCCGCGCTGCTCCTTGAACCACGTCGAGATCATCTTCATCGCGGGCGGGTAAACTCCGGCGAGAGAGAATCCGGTTAGGAAGCGCAAACTGAGCGCGACCGAATACGAGGGCGCGATGAGCAGCGCTCCATTCACAGCAGCACCAATTAATGCGGATGTCGCGAATAACCTGCGGGATGGAATCACATCGGCGAGGTTGAGCATCGCCGACACCGCAGTTCCAGCGACGAACCCGAGCTGCACGATCGTCGTCAGCCAACCCGTCTGCGACGGATTGAGACTCCATCGTTCGCCAAGCTGAGCTGATACCGCACTCGCCGCAAACCACAGCGACATGCCAAGCAGCTCAGCTGCTGAGAGCAGCAGAAGTGTTCGCCAGCGCTGTGGGTGTGAGTCAGGCATCGCGCAGGAAGGTACAAAAAAAGAACGCGCCCGTTAGGGCGCGTTCATCAGGCTGGCGCGTGCGCGCGGACGTCAGTCGTTGTCGACGCAACCAGGCCGTATTAGACCATCACGGTAACTCACGCGATTCCAGTATTGACGACCGGCCCTTCAGGAGGTCACTGGGTGCCGGATCTGCCGCTCGACGTAAGCCCGAGCGACGCCATATCCCGCTTGAATTGCGGATCGTCGGGATTCACCGACGGCCACCTGGCCAGATCGTCCGGCGCAATAACTCCGACGACCGCGCCCATTGCGCCCTTCGAAACGGTTTCCTTGAGAGGGCTGTAATACTCGGCAACCACGCGATAGCGGTGACCTGCCTTCAATCGCAGTGCATTCACAGCGTAGAATTTTTTTGCCATCGATTGGATGTGACCAGCCGCATCCTTCTGCGCAGGAAGATTGACGAGAACAGCATTGCTCTCGGCGTCTTCGAGACGAACTGTGACACCATAATCGTGGAGATGTCCGCTGATGCCGAGGATGCGCCCACCAACGGGCGCGGTGAACTCGAATGACTTCGACGATTTCCCGGGAGGAAGATCGAACGTGTTGGTGCCGCCAACTTCGTTGTTCACATCGATCCAGATCGGCAATACCGGAATGAGCTGCTTTGTCACCTGCGGCGGCGCCCATGTCATGACGACGTGGACACTGACTCCCTTCAATTCTTTTCCTGTCGAGTTATTCCACGCGATGTAATAACCGAGTCGCTGACCTTTATTAAGCGGAACCGCGAGGTTGCCGGGGAGCATGACGTCGCCGGTTTCCTTTCCGATACCGAACAGCCGCTCCGATGATTCGTAGATGAATTGTCTGCGGTCGATGGTGACACCGGTGACATGATGGAGCAGCGACGCAGGAAGGAGATTGCCGCGCGCGTCTCTCACCTCGACGCGGAACCCCTTCGCGTATCCATCAACAGGCCACTCGTATTGATAGAAGGTGTGCACCTTCTCGTCGTGTCCCATCTGCATCGACGCATGCGCGCCGTGCATGTGCATGTCCATCGGAGGGACATTGAACGGGCCGGCAATGAATGCCACTTCGTGGCGCGCAGCATCGATCTTCATCGATGGCTTCTGAGCCGCAGCCGGAACAGATACCAGCGCTATTATGGCGAAAACCAGTTTTCGCATCGTGATTCCCCGTAAGCCGTGAGCACTAACTTCGGCTTTACGGCCCTACGATACATACGTAGGGTGACGTAGAAAAGGATAAAATGCGCGACGTCGAGCGCTTCTCGAGAAAGCGGGAAGATATGACCCGGGCGGGTCTCGAACCCGCGACCTACGGATTAAAAGTCCGTTGCTCTACCAACTGAGCTACCGGGTCTCTTTAACTTCTGTCGACTTACGATCTCAAACTAAACGGTCTCGGCGAGGAGCACCATGCGACGTGCACGGACGGCTCGACGCGTGTAACATAGAGATGTCGCAACTGAATCGACACTTTTTTTCACTCAAACCGTACGGTCGATGCAGAACCCGAACAATCTTCCAATGACGACACCCAACAGCGGCCCAAAGACCGAAGAGCACAAGGTTTCCGGCGACGATCTCCTCAACAAGGTGAAGCAGATCGTCCGTGAAGGAAACGCGCGCAAAATCACGATAAAAAGCGACGCGGGCAAAACGCTCCTCGAGATCCCGCTCACGCTTGGCGTTGTCGGCGTCGTCCTCGCGCCTGTCTGGATCGCGATCGGAACAATCGCTGCGCTTGCCGGCCGCTACACAATCGTCGTCGAAAAAAGAGCCTGACGCTCCAGCACGACTCGTAGAGCGGGCCATACGAAACTCTTACAGGCCGGCTCTCGAACCAATGTGGGATATTCAGGGGTAAAACCCTCATATTGAAAGGCTGGCAGGTGCCACGACTCCCGGTATCAGGTTCCGGGAACCGGTAGCTTTGTCCCTTGCCTGCTCGTCTGGCCCCAATCCCACAATCAATGCAACTCAAAGCACTGTCTCTTGCCGCGCTGGCGGCCTTCTCCGGCTATGCCGGTGCGCAGACTCCTGCGTCATCTGCAGCACCTTCCCTCTCGACGCGCCTGCCGGTCGATCCCAAGGTAAAAATCGGCACGCTCTCGAATGGACTTCGCTATTACATCCGCCAGAACAGCCGCCCGGAAAACCGCGCTGAGCTCCGGCTGGTCGTCAATGCCGGGTCAGTTCTCGAGACGCCGGACAAGCTCGGCCTCGCACACTTCCTCGAGCACACTGCGTTCAACGGCACGAAGCATTTTGCGAAGAACGATCTCATCAAGTATCTCGAGTCCATCGGGGTGCGATTCGGCGCCGACCTCAATGCCTACACGAGCTTCGACGAGACGGTCTACATTCTCCCGATTCCCACCGATACTGCGAGAATCGTCGACCAGGCATTCACGATTCTCGAAGACTGGGCACACGGTCAGACATTCGATCCCACCGAGGTTGCCAATGAGCGCGGTGTCGTTCGCGAGGAATGGCGCGGACGAAAGGGCGCAGGCGATCGCATGCTCCAGCAGTGGCTCCCTGTTGCATTCAAGGGCTCACGGTACGCCGAGCGGCTGCCGATCGGGACTGAAGCGAGCATCATGGCAGCTACGCCGGAAAAGCTTCGCACTTTCTACAACACGTGGTACAGGCCGAACCTGATGGCGGTCATTGCCGTAGGCGATTTCGATCCTGCGGCAATCGAAGCGAAGATCAAGCAACATTTCTCGGGTCTGACCAATCCGCCAAATGCGGAAAAGCGTCCGCTCTACGATGTTCCGGACAACAAGGAGCCGCTCGTTGCAATTGCGAGCGACAAGGAAGCAACCAGCTCGAACGTAAATCTCAT
>DATEDH010000018.1:0-4123 GCA_035281765.1 Gemmatimonadaceae bacterium | reverse complement strand
GAGTGTGCATCACATCGAGCTCCAGGTGGCCGAGCTTAACTTTCTGGCCCTCGGCGAATGCATGATCGGGCGCAGGCGGCTCTTCATATGGGATCCCATATAATTCCGCCTGCCTGCCCCCTATCCGGTACAGCGGCTCATCATTCGGATGGAGCCACACGGGAATGTTCCATTTACGCTTGAGCGCGGCTATCGCGCCGATGTGATCGACGTGCGCATGCGTGATCCATATCACTTCAGGACGTCCGCCTGTCTCCTCGACTGCAGCAATGATCGCCTCGGGCTCGCTGCCAGGATCGACGATGGCGAGTGCATTCGTGTGCGGATCGCGCACGAGATAACAGTTCTCCTGAAAAGCGCCGACTGTTACCTGAGTGACGATCATCTTGCTGCTCCACTTCCACCGCGCGCACGCGGTTTGGCTCGACGATCCGCAGGTGGCTCCTCGACCTGATCGGGAGTCGCAGCGATCGGACCTTCTGCGGTTTCGAGAATCGGCGACTCACCGATGCCCGCGTGATGCGCAAGCCAGCGCTCTGCCTCGAGCGCAGCCATGCACCCTGTGCCTGCGGACGTAATTGCCTGGCGATAGTAATCGTCGATCACGTCACCTGCAGCGAAAACTCCTCCAACACTCGTAGAAGTGCGCCATGGATCGACTTTGATGTATCCATGATCAGTGAGATGGAGCTGTCCGTTGAGAAATTTCGTATTCGGCTCATGTCCGATGGCGATGAACAAACCGCCGACGTCGAGTGTCGACTTCTCACCGGTCACCGTGTCCTCGAGCTGAAGGCTCTGGATTTCATTGTCGCCAATGACGTCGGCAACACGAGTGTTCCAGAGCACTCTCACTTTCTTGTGACCAAGCACGCGATCAGCCATGACTTTCGACGCGCGGAACGAATCTCGGCGATGAATGATCACCACTTCGCTCGCGTACTTCGTGAGATAGAGCGATTCCTCCATAGCTGTATCGCCGCCGCCGACAACAGCCAGAATCTTGTTGCGGTAAGCCGGGAGGGCGCCGTCGCAGACTGCGCACGCGCTGACTCCACCGCCCTGCTGAGCAAGACGCATTTCGTTCGGGAGTCCGATCCATTTCGCTTTCGCGCCTGTCGCGACAATCACTGTCAGCGCCGCAACCGGCTCGCTGTACGACGACGTGATCACGAAAGGATACTTCGACATGTCGATCGAGCTGACGAGCTCCGATCTCACTTCGGTCTCGTATCTGATCGCCTGTGCTCTCATCCGGTCCATGAGCTCAGGGCCGGTGATTCCTTCGGGGAATCCCGGGTAGTTCTCGATTTCAGTTGTGAGCATGAGCTGACCACCGGGAATCTCAGTCCCTATGGGCTCTCCTTCATATACCAGCGGCTTGAGGTTCGCGCGCGCTGCGTACACTGCCGCGGTCCATGCAGCCGGACCGGAGCCGATTATTACAACGTCGCGAACGGGCATTTCAGACAAATCGATCTCGCTTTCCTGTTACCTATAAACCTACGAAACCGTGCAAGGGGCGGGAGCGCTCACTTGCGAATGCGCCGGCCTCCATCGACTACGATGGTTTCGCCTGTGACGTAATCGGAGCGCAGGAGATACAGCATGGCATCGACGACGTCTCCGGGATCGCCAAGTCTTCGAAGTGGAGTTGTATCGACGAGTCGCTCGCCTGTCTGCTCACCCCATTCATCGGGCAGAAGAACCGCGCCAGGCGCAATTGCATTCACGCGAATCGACGGAGCGAGCACGCGGGCAAGACCTTCTGTCATTTTCACGATGCCCGCTTTCGAAATCGAATGCGGGATATAGGACGGCCACGTTTCGAATGCGGCGAGATCGGAAATGTTTACGATCGATCCGCCTTCTGACATCTGAGCTGCTGCCGACTGCGCCATCATGAATGGCGCGCGCAGGTTCAGCGTCATCGTCTCTGCCCAGTCAGCAGCGCTTACAGTTCCAAACGGCTGACGCTTCATCACGGCCGCCGAATTGACGAGCACGTGAATAACGCCGAACGCTTTGACAACCGCGTTTACGAGTTTCTGCGGCGCATCGCCATCAGTCAGATCCGCGGCGAATGATGTCGCATTGCCGCCTGCTTTTTTAATCAGCGCGACAGTCTCGTCGGCTTCCTTCGATGCACGATTGTAATGCACCGCGACGTTCATCTTCTCCGCGCCGAGCGCGACCGCAAGTGCGCGACCTACGCGGTGCCCTGCACCAGTGACAATCGCATTACGGCCTTCGAGCTTCATGCAACCTCCGCAGCGCGCCTTCGCGCAACGAGGACATCCTGCTGATGCAGCCATGCAGGCGGAACGTGCATGGATCCAATCGTGCGAGGCCCCTCCCTCGACCCATGCCAGTCGCTTCCGCCACTCGGCACAAGTCCAAGGAAATCAGCGAGTGCAGTAAGACGCTTCACATCGTCTGGATAATGACTCGGGTGTTTGATCTCGATTCCATCGAGGCCGAGCTTTGCAAATGCTTCGACGCGCTCACGGCGTCCTTCCTGCCCGGGGTGCGCCCAGATCGCAATCGCTCCAGCAGCGTGCGCGAGTGAGATCGCCTCTGCGATCTCGAGTCGCGCCTTGGGAATGAACCCCGGCTTGCCAGCGCCAAGAAAACGGTCGAACGCTTCGCGTGAATCGCGCACGTGACCGCCGCGAATCAACGCGCGCGCAACGTGAGGTCTTCCGACCGCACCGCCCCCTGCTTCCTGGAGAACCGTTTCCAGCGCGACATCGATTCCGAGACCCTTCAGGCGCTCGACGATATTCTGCGCGCGTATCAAGCGGTCATCGCGAAATCTCACGAGATGATGCTCGATTTTTTCGCGATCGGCGATGTGAAGTGCGAGGAGATGAATTTCCCCCGGCCCGTCATGAGCGCTCAGCTCGACGCCTGGAACCACGCGGATTCCGAACGGTTCCGCCGCGAGCTCAGCTTCCTGAAGTCCGGCGAGCGTATCGTGATCAGTCAGTGCGATCGCAGCCAACCCGGCGTCGCGCGCAGCAGCAACGACTGCGGAGGGCGCAAGAGCCCCATCCGAAGCCGTCGAGTGCATATGAAGATCGACCTCGCCGGGTTGGCTGTGCGCCTGCCCGGCTGTCACGTTCTGTAGCCGGCCTCGGGAGAGGTGAAGCTCGGCTGTGACTGGTCGAACAGCGTGCGGATCTTTTCGTCAGTCAGCTCGGCGAACGACTGTTCGCGTGAGAGCGTACCCTGCGGCGAGTAACGCGTGACACGAATCAACCTGTCTTCGCCGGTGCCGTGCGCGAAGATGAGACCGAATTCATCCTGATCGTACTGCGTGATGAACCCGGAGGGATAGACGCTCCACGTCCTGCCTTCGATTTCGATTCTTCTAGCCGGCATTCTTGCCGATCTCCGTTTCGTTATAGATGCGCGCCGGATCGAGAACGCGATGCGGTGCATTTGCGTGCGCGACAGTGAGAGTGGTCTCGTCGTCTGCCTCGACGAACTCGATGAAAGCGCCAGGCAGGCCGGTTTCCTCGAAAACGCGGAATCTGCAGCCGGCCGCGGTGTAGTGACTGCTCGATGCGCGGATCTTCTCGAAGTATTTCGCGCGCTCCGACGCGGGAACCGTCGTTCGCTGAATGGTCAAGGCATGCGGCAAAATCAGACTCCGCTCTCGGGATACTCTTCGATTGTTTTCTTGACGAAGGCAAGGAACTGATCGGCGACCGCACCATCGATGATCCTGTGATCGAACGATATCGAGAAGTACGCGCACGTTCTAATCGCAATCGTGTCTTCGCCGTCCGGTCCTGTCATCACCTTTGGCCGCTTCTCGATTGCACCGATGCCGAGTATCGCGACCTGCGGCTGGTTGATGATCGGCGCGCCCATGAGCGAGCCGAATACGCCGGGATTCGTGATGGTGAACGTTCCATCCTGCACCTCTCGCGGATCGAGCTTCTTTGCGCGCGCTCTCGCAGCGAGATCATTCAGTGATTTCGTGATTCCTGCGAGCGAAAGATTCTCGGCGTTTCGTATTACCGGAACGATGAGTCCCCAGTCGAGTGCAACGGCAACGCCGATGTTGATGGGCTTTCTATAAATGATGTCCCTGCCGGCGACCGATGAATTCATG
>DATEDH010000017.1:0-26072 GCA_035281765.1 Gemmatimonadaceae bacterium | reverse complement strand
CCCTGCCCCGCGATGATCATCGCATCGTCATATGGATGAACCATCGTGAGACCTTCCGCATCGCATATCTCACGTGCTCTGTCTGCGCGCTCGTGCGTTGTGGTTCCAGCGAGAACAATGCGCGCACCGAGCCGCTCGGCGCCTCCGCGTTTCGCAGAAGTCACGTTGGTCGGCATTACGACTGTCGCGGGAATCCCATAAAGACGGGCAGCCATGGCAACACCCTGGCCGTGGTTACCAGATGATGGAGCGACGACGCCGCGACTGCGAACGTCCGCAGGCAGAGAGCTCAGGTAGTTGTATGCACCGCGAAACTTGAACGAGCCGGATCGCTGAAGACATTCGGGCTTGTAACGAATCTCAGCGCCCAGCTTCTCGCTCAGCACATCATCGAAAAGGAGCGGCGTGCGAACGGCCACAGGCGCGAGTATCTCCTGCGCGCGGCGGAGATCCTGGAGAGTTACGAGCTGAGTATCGGCAGTTGCAGTCATTCGAATCTTGTTTTTCGTTGCTGCAAACTTCCGACCGGTCCTACCTCAGCGCCAGTCTCAGTGATGCGCTGAATGAAAAAGACCGCCAGCTCGATGAAAGAGACGGCGCGTCGCTCCCTATGCGCGCATCGTAGCTGTCGAGCTCGAGGTGAATCGCGCTCGCGGGTCTAAAAGGAACATCGAGCGATGCAAATGCACGGTAGGATGGCTCCCACTTGCTCATCGCCGCGCCGAATTCCTGAATCCGCTGCGCGCCCGCACCTGCATCGACGATCAGCAACAATCCACTCGGCCACTCGAACTCCGAGTAGGTCGCAGCTTCAGCAAGCTGCGCAGCCTGCGGCGCGAAGTATCCACTCGTTGTTGCATGAGAAAAAGCAAGGCGTTGAAAGACTCCGCTCACTTCGATTGCATCGGTCGCGTTGACCGCCAGTCCGCCGAGCAGCGCCGTGCGCGTGTTCTCATCGCCCGTCGCGGTGTAGCGGCCTGCGCGCGCAGCGCCGCGGAGTTTCACTCGTCGTACTATCTCGAGATCTCCACGTCCCGCAACTTCGCTGCGAATGACACGATTGGCGGCGAGCACCGGAGTCGCATCGAGCAGCGTTCGCGTCCCGCGCAGATCGATGAGACTGCGCGTGCCGGATTTTCTTGCAACTCCGCGAATTGAGCCAACGAAAAGATTTGCGGCGGAAACTGATTCTGTCTGGATGATCGTTCCGACTGGTGGAGCCCCTCCGCTTCCACCGCGTCCGCGGCCCTTACCGTTGCCATTCCCATTTCCGTTGCCGGGCTCCACAGGTGTCGGCGTTTCAGCCGGAATCGTATCCGTCACCGAGACGGTGGAATGCGGCCGCGCAACGCCGCCACTTGCTTCGATGCGGAACGTCGGAATCGGGCGAGCGAGAATACCAATGCTGCCCTCGGTAACTGTCGCGTCGAAAAACCCCGAGAGCCATCTCTTGCCCCCGGCAAGGCGCACACTCGCTCGATCTGACAGAGGGATATTGAACGCGCCGCCGACGCGCGCTGACCCGTTCTCCTCCGAATCGCGGGAGCCGCCGGAGAAAATCTCTACCGACGGAGCTGTGCGGCCTCTCGCGGCTGCGATTTTCGCTCGTCCCTGTGCGATTTCGGCTGCATCAGGAGCAATCGCGTGCGCGCGATCGAATGCCTCCATCGCTCCGCCAAATTTTTTCTGCTGTGAAAGAACGTTGCCGAGCGCAATCCATCCCCACGCGTCGTTCGGCTCGTTGCGCACGTACATCCGGAAATACGATTCCGCTTTCTGAGGACTGCGTTTAGCGAGCTGACCCAGCTGATACATCGCGCGGGTAGCTCCGGGGTTTGCCTCGAGTGCGGCCTCGTATTCACGGCGCGCGGTCGCAGTGTCTTCAGCGTCGAACGCGCTGTCAGCAACCGCGAGATGGCGAACGGCAACACTATCGGTTGACTGTGCGGCCGCACGCGGAACGATCATGACGAACAGCAGTGTCGCGGCGATCTTTGCAACGGGCTCCGTCACTCGATTGAGAGACCGGCGATTGAATCCGATGACCAGCCGCGCAATCTGCACCGCAACGAGCACAATTCCGAGCGTAATGAGAGAAACAATTACCGCTGCAGCGCGCAGCACGTTAGGAAGCTTTTCGCCGGCGGCAGTCGCTTGCGCGCGCCCGAGCACTTCCGGATTAGCGACAAGCAGCCGCGCGAGTATCCAGCCCGTGATCCACAGTGCGAGAAGAATTCCCGCCGCGATTGCAACCTGCCGCGCAATCAATGTCCAGGGAATTGCGCGATCAGCTTCATCGTTCTTAAGCCTGGATCGCGCACCGATCTTTCTCGCGACAGCATGAAACGGCATTGCAAGCGCACTGATCAGATAGAACAGGCCGCCGATCCCGGCACCGGGAAGTCCCACGGTCATCAGTGTCCCTTCTCGTAACGGTGAAAACCGCGGCCCATCACGAGCTCACTCCACACCGCGGAAAGAAAGAACACGGCGTTCACAGTCCGGAGGACGAAGAATGCCGGTAGACTTGCCAGTGCCTTGCCCGTCTCCCCCCGCCTTGCCGCGCCTGCCAGCACTGGGACTGCAACTGCGGGCGCATCGATGAGATAGCCGAGCAGCATCCAGGGCGTTCTGAAGTACAGTGTCAGCAGGGGCAGAAGAACCAGATATATGAATGAGGCCAGTGTCGCATCCCACATCGACACTGCGACCGCCGACCTGAGATATGGAACGTCGAGAAGCCCGCGCCAGTGAACCTGCACGTTCTGCACGAACCCGTGCGACCATCGCTTGAGCTGACGGCTCATGAACCTGAACGTGTGCGGCTCGATCGGATAGCAGACCGCCTCGGGAACGAATCGCACTTTTTGCCCCGACCGATACATCGACCATGTGAGGTCCATATCCTCGGCCAGGGTGCGTACTCCCCAGCCGCGATGGGCAACCAGCGCATCTGTCTGATACATCGAGAAACATCCCGATGCAATCAACGGCTTTTCGTAGTATTCCTGAACCTGCTTGTAGAACGTGAAGGCGAACATGTACTCCACGTAGCGACCGCGCTCCCATATCGTGCGGACATTTCGTGGAATCACGAAACCGCATGCTGCCGAGACACCGGGCTCACTCATTTTTTCGAGGAGCTTCTCGATCGCATCAGGCGCAAGCGTAGTATCCGCATCGATCGCCATCGTATAACGCGTGTGAATCGCTGGCAGCACAAAGTTCTGCGCGCCCGCTTTCGAGCCCGTGTTCTCCGGGGGGCGCACGACCTTCACACCGAGCGAAGCAGCCACATCGCCCGTAGCATCAGTCGAACAGTCGTCGACGACGATGATCGATTCCGCGAGTACGGTCTGTGCAAGAAGGCTCTGGATCGTGTCCGCGATCGAGTCTGCCTCGTTAAATGCAGGAATGATCACAGTCAGTGATGCGCTGCGTCGCGGGATTCTTGACACGATCCTCCGTAATCGGTTAGGTATGCGAGATGAGCGATAATAAGACTCCCAGCGACCCTGCTTCGGTCACAATCCGGCAGGGCGGACCCGTCAGCCAGTTCATCCGGCACAATTACCGGCACTTCAACGCTGCCGCGCTGGTGGACGCTTCCGATGCCTACGTCGCGCATCTCGACAATGGCGGACGGATGCTGATGACCATCGCCGGTGCGATGAGCACTGCCGAGCTCGGGGTTTCCCTGGCCGAGATGATCCGGCAGGACAAGGTACAGGCAATAAGCTGTACGGGGGCAAATCTCGAGGAGGATATTTTCAACCTCGTCGCGCACGACTATTACGAGCGCGTCCCTCACTATCGCGACCTCACCCCGCAGGACGAGCAGGGCCTGCTCGACCGGCATATGAACCGCGTCACCGACACGTGCATTCCGGAAATGGAGGCAATGCGGCGCATCGAGAAAGTTGTGCTCGATGAGTGGGTCGCTGCCGACAAGCGCGGCGAGCGACTGTTCCCGCACGAGTTCATGTACCGCATCCTGAAGAACGGATCGCTGGAGGGCAGCTATCAGATCGATCCGAAAAATTCCTGGATGATCGCTGCGGCAGAAAAAAATCTCCCGATGTTCGTTCCCGGATGGGAAGACTCGACGCTCGGCAACATGTACGCGGGCCACTGCATCTCCGGCGACGTGAAAAACGTTCACACGGTGAGAACGGGCATCGAGTACATGACGACACTCGCTGACTGGTACACGAACAACGCGACCGACGACAGCACGATTGGATTCTTTCAGATCGGCGGCGGCATCGCGGGAGATTTTCCGATCTGCGTCGTGCCCATGCTGCATCAGGATCTTCAGAGAGAAAACGTCCCGGTGTGGGGCTACTTCTGCCAGATCTCCGATTCGACAACGAGCTACGGCTCGTACTCGGGCGCGGTTCCGAACGAGAAGATCACGTGGGGCAAGCTCGCGGTCGACACGCCGAAGTTCATCGTGGAAAGTGACGCGAGCATTGTCGCGCCACTCATGTTCGCCCTAGTTCTTGGCTGGTGAAGATCGGGGGATGGACACTTTGAAAGTGCTTCCCTCCCCCAGCGTGCTGTCGACCTGAATCTTACCGCCAAGCATCTCGACGAACTGACGCGTCACGGCAAGCCCTAACCCCGTCCCGCCTGCGCGTCGGGTAGTCGTCTGTTCGACCTGCCAGAACGGCTCGAAGATTTTCTCGATGTGCTCTTCGCTGACGCCTACGCCAGTATCTGAAACGAGAAACTCGACAACCCCGTCGCGTGCCTGTGTTGCGACAGATACGCGCCCTTTGTCGGTGTACTTCACTGCATTCGAGATGAGATTGAGAAGAACTTGACGCAGCTTGACTGCATCAGTGTTCACGACGATCTCGTGATCGGCATCGTTCATCTCGAAGTCGAGACCTTTCGCAGAGGCGAGCGGCGCCGCCATCGATGCGACTGAATCGAGGAGCTCCCTTACCTCGACTTCGCGGATCTCGACGGTCTCCTTGCCTGCCTCCATTCTCGCAAGCGTCAGAATTTCGTCGATGATCGAGAGAAGGTGATTCGCGCTCCAGCGAATTCGTTGGAGCTGCCGTTTCTGCTCGTCATTCACCGGACCTGTGATTCCATCAGCGAGAAGCTCACCGTAGCCTATGATCGCTGCGAGAGGAGTCCTGAGCTCATGACTCATGCGCGCAACGAAATCGCTTTTTGCGCGGCTCGCAGCGAGCGCTTCCTTCTGTGCATGCTCCGCTGCCATCCTCGCCTTCACGAGAGCAGTCACGTCAGTTGCAACGACAAGCACAGCGTACACTCCGCTGTCGTTGCTCAGCGGCTGAAAAACGAAATTGAAATATCCGCCTTCCGCACCGTCACTGAGCTTCGCGAAGACCTCGTTGCCGATGAACGGCTCGTTGTTCTGGAATACCTGATCGAGAAGCTGGCCGAATCCCTGCTCGATCAATTCCGGCAGAACATCGCTGATCGTTCGGCCGAGCATTGATCGCTCGACGATTTCGTAGCCCTTTTCGTTGACGAGCTCGAACCGGTGCTCGGGCCCCGCAAGCACGGCGATCACAACCGGAGCCTGGGCGAATACACGATTGAGATGCTGCGCTGCAGCCTCAGCTGTTGCCTGTCGCGCAGCATACTCCGCTGCGGTTTGCAGAGCGGCAGCCGCTTTGCGCGTTTCCGTTACATCCTGCCCGGTTCCATACATCCGGATGGGCTTGCCGTCATTGTTCATCACAACGCGGCCACGCGCATGAAATATCCGCTCCACTCCATCGGGGCGGATCACCCGATGATCGAATGAGAATGGAGCGCCTGTCTTCATCGAATGCGCGACGGCATCATGCGACACTTCGCGATCTTCCGGATGCAGCAGCGACTGATATCGCTCGTAATCGACGTCGGTTCCCTGCTCGACACCGTAGAGACGATACATCTCATCTGACCAGGTAATCCTGTCGCTGCCGACGTCCCATTCCCAGCTTCCGAGTCGCGCGAGTGCCTGCGCTTCCGCCAGCTGCGCATGCGTCCGGAGCTTGAGCTCTTCGTTCGCCTCCTCGAGCTCTTCGCTGAGTGTCTGTGCCTCCTGGCTCTGCTGCTCCAGCTCGGCTTTCTGCAGCTCGAGCTCGAGCGCCTGATCCTGAAGAGTGCTCGCATTCTCATGCGCCTCGTCGCGCGATTTGCGGAGCAGCGAGCCAAGATGAACGATGATCAGGCCGACAAGAAAGAAGACAGCGCTCGCGATGCCCTCATTCAGGTCAGTCGGAATGAGAAAAGCAGAGTGCTGGAGAAAGACGAGATCCGCGCCGACGAGACCGAGTATCGTCGCGAGAAGTGCGGGCCCCTTCCCTCCGTACCATGATGCAAGTGCAATCGGCGCAGTAAAGAGGATGAAGACACTGCGGTCTAGATAAGTCCGGAGCGCGAAGCCCACGAGTGCTGCCGCCACGCTCGATACAATGGCGACAACGTATCCGCGCGCGACTTCCGGGCGCTTTCGCCAGGAAGCAATGAAGGAATTCGTCAATCTCGGCGCGGCATCATGATGAGAATCACAACGGCCGAAAATATGGGATTCCCCTGAATCGCGCTATTTGTTTGTAGCGTACATATCACCAAACCATTTAACAGGGAGCGCAGTGAGCACAGTGAGGTTTTGAGGTTTTGAGGTTTCGGTATCACTCGCGCTGAGAGTGGCCGTTGGATTGGCAGGCAAACGCCTTTTAACAGGGAGCGCAGTGAGCACAGTGAGGTTTTGAGGTTTTTTCAGTCGCACTGAGAGTGGCCGTCGCATTAGGCAAGCCAGCATAGCCACTCGGACCACCCTCCAAACCTCACTGTGCTCACTGCGCTCCCTGTTAAAAAGGGTTTTAACGATTTCAGATCCCGAACCGGGAGCATGCGCTTGGTGCCCGCCTTATTTTGAAGCGCATCTATGGCAAACAGAGACACGCTTCAGTCTGGAAACACGCTCGACCGCTATGAAGTCATCGCGAGGATGAGCGCGGGCGGAATGGGAGAGGTCTATCGCGCCCGGGATCCACTGCTTGAGCGCGAGCTCGTGCTCAAGGTTCTTCCCCAGCGGGCGCAGTTCAACACTGACGCCCTCGAGCGCTTTGTGCGCGAGGCGCGCGCAGCATCCGCGCTCAATCATCCCAACATCGTCACGATCTACGCCATCGGTGAAGCCGATACGAATCACTTCATCGCGATGGAGCTCGTCAAGGGCCGCACGCTCAGGCAGCTCGGCAAGGATCGACCGGCGATCACAGCAGTCGCGCAAGCGGGAGCACAGGCAGCGCGCGCGCTTGCAGTCGCTCATGAAGCGGGGATCGTTCACCGCGACATCAAGCCCGAGAACATCATGGTCCGCGACGATGGATACGTGAAAGTTCTCGATTTCGGCATCGCGCAGCTCGCGCAGCCGGAGCAAGCCGAATCAGAGGGAGAAACGCGCCTCACGCGCCCCGGCATGGTTGTCGGAACGATGCGCTATATGTCACCCGAGCAGGCGACAGCAGCAGAGGTCACACCTGCAAGTGACATTTTTTCACTCGGCATAGTTCTTTACGAGCTCGCGACGGGACGGCATCCGTTCGAAGCGAGCTCGGATATGGCTGTGCTGAGCTCGATTATCCTGCGCGATGCGCCGCTCGCGTCTCGCATCAATCCGAGAATGCCGCGCGAGATGGACAACATCCTCGCGCGCATGCTTGCGAAAAATCCCGCCACTCGCCCGACTGCAATCGAGGTCGCGACGCTCCTCGGCGCCATTGCAGATCATGGCACCGCTGCATCGCCGGCCGGCGCTCCGCCTTCGCGAGGTGAAACCGTCGGACGCGAGCTCGAGAAAACTGCGCTGAGGGATGAATTCTCCGTCGCCGTTTCGGGCCACGCATCGATGATCTGCGTCTCGGGTGAGCCAGGGATTGGAAAGACAACTCTCGTCGAGGATTTTCTCGCCGAGCTGGGGCGCGGTCCTGCGCATCTCGTCGCGCGTGGCCGATGTTCCGAGCGACTTGCTGGCGCAGAAGCGTATCTGCCGATACTTGACGCAATCGAGGATCTCCTGCGCGACGATCCCGGCGGAGTAATTCACGCTGCATTCGAGAAGCACGCACCCTCATGGCGCCGTCAGGTTGCACCGTTCGACACAGGTCCCGGCGCGGCACCGCCTGCTCCATCACAGGAGCGCCTGAAGCGCGAGCTTGCAGCATTCATTGCCGAAGTGAGTGATGCGTCACCCCTCGTTCTATTCATCGAGGACATTCACTGGGCAGATGCGTCGACTATCGACCTTCTCGCGTACGTGCTTACGCGTCTTGGATCGCATCGACTGCTCACGATAATCACGTTCCGGCCTTCGGAGCTGCATCTCGCGCAGCACCCCTTCCTCGCCCTCAAGCTCGACATGCAGACGCGAGGAACTGCGAGAGAGCTTCCGCTCAACTTTCTCACCGAGAACGAAGTTCGCGCGCTGCTCGCGCTGAGATTCCCCGGGTCGTCCTTTCCTCCGGAGCTCGCGCGAATCGTACACGCGCGCACAGAAGGAAACCCGCTCTTCGTTGCCGATCTCGCTGATTATCTCAAAACGAAAGACGTAATCCGTGAGGTCGATGGAGCATGGACGATGAGCGGCTCGCTCCCCGATCTCGAGCGTGATCTTCCGGAATCGATGCGCAGCATGGTGCAGCGCAAAGTCGGCCAGCTCAGTGAGAGCGACAGTCAGCTTCTTGTGGCAGCATCGGTCCAGGGATACGAATTCGATTCGACGGTTGTTGCCGCCGCGACTGGCGCCGAGCCGGCTGATGTCGAGGAGAGGCTCGTCGATCTCGAGCGCATCTACAACTTCGTGCATCGCCGGGACGAGCATGAGTTTCCCGATGGAACGATCACTACACGATATCGGTTCGTTCACGTTCTCTATCAGAACGTTCTCTACGGCTCTCTCTCGGTATCACGACGCGTGCAGCTGAGCAAGGCAGTAGCGGAAACAATTCTCAAGGCGCAGCGAGGTGTACCGGGTCCGTTTGCTGGGCAGCTCGGATTTCTTTTTGAAGCGGCACGCGATTCAAATCGATCGAGCGAGCTGTTCGCACTTGCAGCGCGCAACGCTGCACGAGTCTTTGCGAATCAGGAAGCTGCGATGCTAGCGCGAAAAGGTTTGTCGCTGCTGGCAAAAGTCGAAGAAAGTCCGGAGCGTCAGCGTCGCGAGCTCGCTCTTCAAACTGTGCTCGGCAGCACCCTCGCGGCGACTCAGGGTTATGCCGCTCCGGACGTGCTCGTTGCGATGGCGCGCGCGCGTGTTCTCGCTGAGGAATTGGGTGAACAACCAGAGCTCGGGCCGATCATCTGGGGATTGTTCGCCTATTACCTCGTGAGTGGCGACATCCCTGAAGCGCGCACTGTTGCCGATCAGTATCTGAGAGTTGCAAATGCCAGTGGCGACCCGACGCTGTTGATCGGAGCACACATCGCCAACGGTATCTCGGCGATGTACATCGGCGACATGCCCTCCGCGGTTGCCCATTGCGACAAGGCTTCCGGGTATTACGACCGCAATAACAGGGCTGTGTATCACTCGCTCTATCGCATGGATCCGGGAGTTTTTCTCAACAGCGAGCGCGCACGCTCACTGTGGATCATCGGGAAGCCTGATACGGCGCTCTCCGCTCGCGATGCCGCGTTAGAGCTCGGCGCCGACAATCCGGATCCGCGAAGCCTCGCGTTCGCTCATCTCTTTGCATCGGTGCTCCATCAGCTGAGACGCGAAATCGACAAGTGTCTCGAGCATTCGGCGACATGCATTGCGATCTGCGACGAGCACGGTATTGCGCAGGAGCGCGTGTGGGCGATGGCAAACCATGGCTGGGCGGTCGCGCACAGCGGCAAGCCCGATGAGGGCATCAGGGAGATCGAGGCAAGCATCGCCATTCAGCGAAGCAGGCATGCGGAGCTCAATCTCACGTTTGCATTGAGACAGCTCGCTGAATGCCTGAATCTCAAGGGCGCATATATCGCGGGACGCGACGCGGCGCGTGAAGGCTTGAAGATCTCCGAGCGTCACGGCGAAGTCGCGTCCAAGATCGAGCTCTATCGAATCATGGGTGAAAGTGCACGCATGCTTGCAAAGAGCGGCGAAATCGAAGCGGCAACGCATACGCGGTCGGGGTCGACTCTTTCAGCCGAGGCGTGCTTTCGCGCAGCCGTGGACCTTGCGCGTAAGCAGAAGGCGAAAGGATTCGAGCTCAGGTCGACTGTTGCATATGCTCGCGAGCTTGTAGATCGCGGCGAATTCGGCGAGGCGAAGAGATTAGTGACTGCGATTCGTCAGCAGTTCACCGAAGGGCAGGAGCTGCGTGATATCCGCGATGCAGATGATTTGCTTCGATCGACCGCGTAGGGCCGAACTACTCAGAGTGCGCGTTGCGCGTAAAGCGTAACGCGCACTCTGCGAACGGAGTAGTTAGAAGGCGCTGTTACGCCAACGAACGAGGTCAGCTTCGACCTTGATGACCCGGCCGCCGGTCTCGGTGGCTTCGACAATCACGCTGCCCGTCGCGCCTTCCATCGGCGTCAGCTTGTCGCCACCAATTTCTGAAGTGCGGAACGTGACGGTCGCCTTCCACTCGGGCGTATCGTCGAGAACGTTGTGCGTGAGCGTGTACGTTCCGGGTGCAAGCGCCTTACCGAGATTGTTTCCCGAGAAAAGAACGATCACGTCACCGTCTCCACCGCTCTTCGCAACCCAGCATCCAAAGCCGTGATAGCTCTTGTCGGCAACCGTGCCGACGAACTGCTTGGGTATGTCGCCGCGAATCTGCCCGATCGAGCTGTATTCGTTGCCGAGCACCGACACCTGGCAGGTGTTGTTCTCGGTGAACGTGGCGCTCAGGTGATACGTGGGGGGTGCTTCCGGTGCTACTGCAGCTTCCTTACAACCGACAGCCGCGAGCGCAGCAGCGGATAGTGCAAAAATAGAGATTCGCATCGACTTCAGGGAAAAATGTGAAAAGCCCACCGATCCAGGGACGCACCGGCGCGTCCGGGGTCACGAGAAAAAGCGCCCCCAACGTTTGGGAAACATCTTTTTACCGGTATTGCCTGACTGGGTTCCTGCGGGCGTTGCAATTCCGGCGTAAAAGGCGAAAAAATCAAGCTTCGAAACGCATATGTTTTTTCGCCGTAAGAGATCAAATGGGAGCCCATGACCCGGCCACTCGGGGACTCAACGCCGCTGCGCTCGTAGAATCAGCCCGCGTCGGAGCCGACGCGCTCCGCACCAACCCGATGCGCACTGTCCTGTCTACTACCGGCGTCATCATCGGCGTCGCTGCGCTCGTGGCTGCGTTCGCCATCACCGATGGCGTCGATGTCTGGTCGCGCCAGCTCATCATGCGCGAATCCAGCGTTCAGGACGTCACGATCACTCCCGTCACCCGCACCGTCGTAAAAGGCAGAATCTTCCCGGTGCGCGGGTATCCGACATTCGATGCAGCCGATGCAGACAATGCTCGCGCAGAAATTCCCGGCGCAGTCAAGACGACTCTCATGATCTCGGGCACATCCCAGGTGGAATACCTCGACATGCGGGCGTCACCGCAGGTCATACTCAGCACGGCCAGTCTCGCTGATTTCTCAGGACTGAGAATCGAAGCAGGCAGATTTTTTACCGAAGCCGAAGTTGCGCACGCCGCCCCGGTCATTGTCCTGGGGCGACGACTCGCTCAGGAGCTCGCCGGCGCGCGCGATGCGCTCTGGCTTATTGGAAAAACAATTCGCACAGGCGCCTCGAGACGCGAAGTGATCGGCATACTCGGCACACCGGAATCGGGGCTCGAGCCCGACCTCGTTGCATTCACGCCAATACGTGGAGGCTTCGAGATTCTCGAACCGTCGAGCAGCCGGCCGGTTGCGACTCTTCGCCTCAAGGCACGCAGCATTGAAGCAGTTGACACCCTGAAGCTTGCGGCAGAAAACTGGCTTGCGGAACGATATGGCCTCAAAGCGGGAAAACTGAAAGTCGAAATCGGAACAGAAAGACTTCACAACGCAAAGCAGGGAATTCTCCTGTCGAAGCTGCTGCTTGGAGTGCTCGTCGCGCTCATCCTCGCAGTTGGTGGAATCGGAATCATGAACGTGCTGCTCGCTGCGGTCGTCGAGCGCACTAGAGAGATCGGAATTCGAAAGGCTGTCGGCGCGAGACCGCGCGATATCCAGGCGCAGTTTCTGATGGAGTCGATAACGATCACAGGCGCAGGCAGCGCTCTCGGATTTCTCGCAGGCGTCGTGCTCGCATTCGGCAGCACTGCGGTCTTCAGGATGTGGGCCGGCGCGCCGATTTATCCGGTGTTCAAGCCGCTCACAGCGATTCTGGCAATTATCTCCGCGTTATCAGTAGGCGTCGTGTTCGGAACCTATCCAGCCCGCCGCGCAGCGCGGCTTTCGCCAATCGAAGCGATAGCGCGCGAGTAGCTCTATCGCTTACCGAGCGGCCTCGTCCAGATGAGAATCGCTCCGCATTCTCCGAAGACCTGTCCGCCCTGCATCGACCCACCTCGAATAGTCACGGTGCCGATCGATCCCGTACCCGTTGCGCCGCCGAGTCCGGAGATTCGCGCGGGCATCTCGGACGCGCGCGCATACACCTCGATGCCAAGTATGTCGTCGCGGTTCACAACGTCGTCGAGCCCCTGCTCTCTCGCCCACGAGATGTAATTGCCATCGACATAAACCGAGAGCGGACAGCTTGCGCCGTTGGGAAGCCTGCCGAGTGCAACTGCAACTCCGTTGCTTGCGCGGTCAACGTAAACAGTGCTGACGGTGGACATGAGCGACGCAATGCTTGCCTGGAACGTCTTCATGTATGCGTCATCGAAGTACGCCCCATTTCCGAGCTCCGCGCGACGATAGAATCCAGTCTGCCACAGCGTCTTGTTGATCCGCTTTCCTTCGACGACTATCGTCCCGAGCTCGATTGCAATCGGCACAAGCTTTACAGCGATGTGAACTGCGCGAAGTCCCACATCGACCTGCACTGCGCTCGTCACCGGTGAATATCCGATGCGTCGCGCTGTGAACTCGATCAACCCGGTGGACAGTCCGGGGATGGAGAATTCGCCGCGCGAGTTGGTGATGGTGCGATGCGTATCATCGACGATCACTTCAGCTGCCGAAAGCGCACGCCCCTCGCGGTCACGCACGATGCCATCCAGTGTGACGCCGGCAGCGGATGATTGCGCTTCAGTCTTGATCGAATTGATGCGCTGCGCGTCCGCGTTAGAAGGCGAAAACAGCAGCGACATGCCGATGATGCCGGCGCAAAACAGGAATACACGTCTCATTTGCATCGATTGGGTTGATTGCCCACAAAATACATGGTCGTGCACAAAAGTTGTCCAGAGTAAAAACACCGCGCGGCATCTTTTCCCGGACGGCCCGGCCCTTACCCGATCAGTGCCGAAAAAAGCTCAAGAAAAGGAAGAAAATTCGGCTTGGAAGAGGTTAAGCCTCGTTAGCGAGCGATAACCGGTGGGAACTGCCTAAGTCGCGCTGGGGTAAGCATTTACATCGCGGCCAAAAAGTGTTAAACTTATGAATCCCCAACAATTCAACGTTCGGCCGCCGGGTTCTGACCAG
This sequence comes from Gemmatimonadaceae bacterium, assembly GCA_035281765.1. Taxonomy (GTDB): domain Bacteria; phylum Gemmatimonadota; class Gemmatimonadetes; order Gemmatimonadales; family Gemmatimonadaceae; genus UBA4720. The sequence goes on along the minus strand of DATEDH010000017.1, from coordinate 12,449 downwards.
TCAGAACCCGCAGTCGCTTTTTTGTCCGCCGTACACGGCGGAAAGGAGAATAATGATCCATAAGAAGTCTCTGCAGAATGCAATCATCGGTGGCGTCGCGGTCCTCTTCGGAGGCACCCGCATGATGCCTGCTAACGATCAGAATGGTCCCGTACTTACGAAGGCGATCTCGGTCGTTGCCGGTGCACACGCTGATACCATGAAGACCGATTCAGCTCCGATCTCGAAATCGAAGGTGACTCTCGCGCTCGAGTCGTTCCAGAATACCGTGCGACCGCTCAGCTCGTCGCGCGCGCTCGGCGACGCATTCCGCAGTTACTTCGCGTACAAGTCGGTACATCCTGAAGATGTGAAGAAGCCCTACTTGTACTTCGTCGATTACGGTTTGCCGAGCAATACGCCGCGCGGATATGTGTTCGACATGGATCAGATGCGAATCGTGGATGGACCTTTCATGGTTGCCCACGGCCGCGGCTCATCCGCAACGAAGGCGGGAGTGCCGACGCGATTTTCCAACGCGCCGGGGAGCTATGCGACTTCACTCGGATTGTATCTCGCGCAGGAGACGTATTCGTTCCACGGCAAGACCGGGGGTCACGCGTACGGGTCAGTCGGGCTCAAGCTTCAGGGTGTATCGGAAGGATTCAACGACAATGCGCGCGAGCGAAAAGTCGTCGCGCATGGGGCGCCTTACGTGACACCGAAGGGTGCAGGCCGCAGCGAAGGCTGTCCGGCGATGGAGCAGACGCGCGCGAAGCGGCTCCTTCCCGAGCTCGCCAATGGCGGAATGGTTTTCCTTTTCGCGCCTGACAATCAGTGGCTCGCCAACGATCCGTGGATTGCGGCGACTGCCACCGACTAACGATTCGCCTCGACTCTCTCCTCGACGGGCGCGATCTGTCGCCCGTTGAGAGGACTCGCTTCGGATAGAAGCTTCGTCACAAAGCGCTGGCCCTCCGATACGCGCTCGATTTCAATTGCGATCGCGTCCATTCCCTGCTCCAGTCTTTCCAGCCGCTGCGTCGAGTCGTCGGCCATCTTCTTCGCGGGCTTCGGGCCGCGGCGTTTTCGTCTCCACCACCTGAATCCGAGTACCGCGACCCATGCGAAGGAGACACCAAATCCCCCGGCAAGCACTCCTTCATCGAATTGATCGCCACCGCCTTGGGAGTGCTGCGCGATTTGCGCGACTCGTGCCAGATCACCAGGCGCGTTTGCCAGCTGCTGGCCCGTCGTAGCCAGATCAGTCTCGAGCTGCACAATCCGCTGGTCGAGAACCTTGAGCCGCTCCTCCAATCCCGTTCGCGCGGGGCCAGCCTCGGTAGTGGTGATCTCCGAGGCAATCTGAGCGCGCCGGTCAGCCGCGCTCGAAAGCTGATCAGCCAATGCTTCCCGACGTGCCTGCAGGGCCTGCATCTGTTCTATGGTTGTCGGCGCGGTGAGCGTGATCGGCTTACCGTCCGGCCCAACGATCGTGAAGGTCGGGCCTGCAAGCGCTGGCGCGGTGGTGGCCGCCTGTCCCTGTGCTGTCTGTTCGGCTGTCTGCATAAGGATTCGTACGGTTGATTTTGCCCGGTGGTTACATCTGCACAAAGCTGTCCGGGGGCGCGTCAAAACGTAACCACGTGAGCCGGTGTGATGCGCTCGCCTCCCGGTCGTCAATTATGAAACAGGGTCAAGCCGTTACTCGCCGGGAGGCTCAATGTGGTTCCGTGATCGCGCACAACCGCAAAACAATGAATCGCCTGCAGAACCGAAATTGGAGCGCTCGGTACTGAGCAAGATCGAAGTGCAGCGATGTCTCTCCAGCGGCGCTCCTCCAGTTCCATGGGCGTTGCGAAGCGAAGATCACCAGGCAATGGACCAACTCGCCAAATATTTCTCGAAAGCGATCCCGGTGCCGACGACAGAAGGCAGGGTGTTGATCAAGCAGAGCTTCGGTTATGGCGGTCCGCAGCTCGAGCTGTTCGTTCCCGTGCTGAGCGAGAAAAGCCCGGCGGCGATTCTCATTCGCAACTGGCATTCAGGCGACGATCTCGAAGCAGATCTTTTCTTTTATGGAGCGACCGACGGACGCCTCGCGACGATTCTCAATAAACTCGGATTCATCAAGCGAAGCGACGTAGACACGACAGCGGGCTCTGTCTTCAGGCAGCGTCATCCGCCCGCGCGGCAGCGCGCATCGTAGGATTGCCTGTGTCGACAGGCGACTCTGGCGAATAGACATCGTCCAGGAGAAATAGAAAAAACCCCGCGAGAATTCGCGGGGTTTTTTTTCAGCGGTTCAACTGTCCTCGAATCTCGCCGCCCGGAAAATCGCCCGGACCTGTATTCGCCGGCGCTACACCATCATTCGTGTGTACGTTGACGTACGTCCAGCCATTTCGAATTGCCGTCAGCAGAGGAACACCGTTCGCCGGATTGTCTGCGCCGCCAGCAGCAGTGTCTATCGGGCAATTGACACCCGCGAGATCGATTGTGCCGGAAGCAAGAACTCCATCCTGATCGACGATTCCCGGATTCGGCAGCTGCGGACCACCAGTGGTCTGCGGGAAGAGCCACTGTGCAATGGGACCATTCGCGCCCGGCACGTCGCAGTGAATATGCGACATGATGACGTTATGGATGTTCGACGCGATGAGGCGGAACTCGAGCGTTGTTCCGCGGATCCGGAAGATCGCCTGCCCCTGCGCTTCCGACAGAGCTGGCGTGATTTCGCCTGCGAGCACTTCCTGATCACCTGACAAATGGGGTGTTATGACTTCAGGTGCACTTCCACCCTTTGCATAAAGTGGCACCGTGGTCTCGAACTCGGTCGGCACATTCTGCTCTGACGAACAAGCGACAATCGCGACGACTGACGCAAGCACTGCTAACGGTCTCATTCGTATCCTCCTGGCTCGTGAGTGGCGTTCATTCATCAAGGTGCTGAACGTCCGCACGATGCGTGTCACGCAATCGATGGAGGACTTGCCCGTACGGTGAATGACCGTTTTTAAACGGCGAATGGAATGCGGTTCAACCAGTCCGGCCAGAATCGACCGTGCGTCCGTCATTATTCCATTCGCGCGCCGGCGGCAAGCGCAAATCGTCGAGAAAAAACGCAGCGAGCTCGGCACGTCCGCCGAGGTGTGATTTCTGGTAGATGGCGACTGCGTGCTGGCGGACGGTGCGCTCACTGCGATTCGTGGAGTACGCAATTTCCTTGTGACTTTTGCCTTTCAGAAGCAGGAGCGCGATTTCCTGCTCAACGGGTGTAAGTCCCCACGTTGCGAATCGCTCCTCGACAGCGCGTCCGAACCCTGCAAGCGCTGACTCCGCACTTGCGCGCCACGCGTCGCGCTCGGCCCTTTGTGTTTCCAGTTCAGCCTTCACCGACGTGACATGGTGCTCTGCCTGAAACCACGCGCGCCACAATAAAAAGAACACCGTCATTTCGCCGATGATGAGGGCGACTTCGTAAATGACGTGAAACGACAGCCAGGTGTCCGGTGCGTCGAGCGCGAGATCGATCGCTCCGCCGATGATGGCAAGGAGAAGCACGGCAGCGAGCAAAATGCGCAGGCGGCGATCCGATACGACTTCGTCGTTTTGCATTAGTTGCATGTTGAAGTGCACATCCGGCAAATGCCGGATGCCTTCAATACAAACGCCGGATGGTTGAAGAAAGGCATTGCAGCGACTCTGCATCCGTATTCAAAAACGGAGATGCAATGCTGCCCAATCCGCTTCACCCTGCAATCGTCCACTTTCCACTCGTTCTTGCTTTTCTGCTACCAATCTCGGCCGTAATTGCCGTCTGGACAATCCGCAAAGGCTTTCGCGTGACGAGGGCGTGGCTCGTTCCGCTTGCCATTGCCGGCGCCCTTTCGCTCTCGTCGTGGCTATCCGTAGAAACAGGCGAGAATCAGGACGAGCGTGTGGAACAGGTAGTCGCTGAACAGCCCCTCGATACACACGAAGACGCGGCTGAACATTTCCTGACCGCGTCGATTGTCGTTCTCTTGATCACCGGCGCCGGACTGGCGAAAGGCAAAGCAGGCGGTGTTGCACGCTTTGCGAGTCTCGCCGTTGCCATCGCACTAGTTGGTGGCGCGGCATATGTCGGACACACGGGAGGACAGCTCGTTTACAAGCACGGTGCAGCGAGCGCGTATGCGACTCCCGGAGCTCCTTCCAACATGGCAGCGACTGACTCCCGCGCCGTCAAGTCTCACGATAAGGACGACTGAGATGCGTGGCGTCCATGCTCATAACAATGACGCGAAGGAATGTTCTGCGTGTCCCATCGCGGTGGGAAGGCGCGCATTCCTGCGCGATGTCGGCTTCACAGTGACCGCGGCGCTGATTGCAAGCGGGCTGGGGCCTGGAGCTGCACTCGCGAGCCTCGTGACGGATGTGAGGCCGCTCCGATCGAAGGGCGCGCTTCGCACTTATACGATTCCAGCTGGCGACGCCGTCATGGTGGATGTCGACAACGACGTCATCATCGCACGCACCGGCGGGAAGGTATATGCGTTTTCGCGCCGGTGTCCGCACAAGGGAGCCGGGCTCGTGTGGCACGAGTCCGAGTCCCGGATATTCTGTCCGAAGCACAAAGCGCGTTTCGGGATCGACGGTGATCACGTCTCAGGTCGTCGATCGCGCAATCTCGACAGGTACGCGATGAGACTGGAGGGACGTGAGGTGGTTGTCGATACCGATACTGTGTACCGCGAGGATGAGAATCTCAGGCAGTGGCAGTCCGCGGTAGTTGCTGCGCGTTAATCATGAACGCGACAACCGGAGTCGCTAACTCAAATACGACGACGTTCGAGGGCCGCGGAACTCAATTCGTTCGCAATACGGAGCCAATTTCGGAAATAGATCATGGAGGGATGCAGCTTGCTGCGGGTCTTTCTACAGTCAAGGCTAACGCGACGTCGAACAACATCCTTGCACGTCGAGCTGTGGGGGTCGAAGTCGACCGATAACGAGCCGATTGACCTCGAAGCCTTCGGTGCCTGGAAAGCCGGACCGCCTGACATTGCGGGAACGAACAATCGTACGACCATTACGCTTCACGGTGTCAGCAGGCAAATCGACGGCATCCTGCTGGCCAGTTTCCCAACAGATCCAGGCGGCACGAACAGCATTGTCGTAAACCGCTAGAATCAGCTGATCCAGTAATGAAGAGACCCCAGCGATAGCCGGGGCCTTTTCATTATGAGCTCAGCACTCGACTACTTGAGCCTGACAACCATCTCGCGCATCGTGTCGTAGGCGTTACCGCCTGTCGGTTTGCTGACGATACGCCAGTGGTAGACGACCGCACTACTCGAACCCTCCTGGTAAGCGGCGATCTCCGAGTATGCGAGCGACCTCGTGGAATTCGGCGGCACGGCAGCGCATCGGGATGGCTCGAGGCAGACGGCCCAGTCGAGCAGTGCGAGTGCATCCCTGTCCGCAACGAAATAGTACACGGGATCCGCGGAGGAATTGACCAGCGTGATCCGGTGATTCTCGGCGTGGGCAGAAAGAACGTCAGTGGCCGGATCGATCGCGTTGGAACATCCTGTCATCGCGACTAGCCCAAACAGCACCAACAAAGGACGAATCATGGCGCTCCCCTGTTTAATCGTTATTCGTAAGATGTGATTGGTGCTGGAAACCGCAATGCATTGGAACGCCGACCGACGGGAAGTGAGTTCCCGACCCCGGTCGAGCCGAAGGCGAAGACCGACTGACGAACGTTCGGAGCGAGGAAGGGATTTGACCGTAAGGCGCGAGGCGCAGCCGAAGCGCCGTCGGCAAAGCACCGGCGGCCCGAAATGAAAAAACCCCGGCGTAAGCCGAGGGTTTTTTCATATCGGGACGGCGGGATTTGAACCCGCGGCCCCCTGAACCCCATTCTTAGGACGGCGCCTACTGTCACTGTTTATGAGCTAGCAGTTTTGTGTGAGTTTTCCCTATGAAAACGCTCCATTCGTTGTATATTTGACAGCGGTTGGCAGGCAGCCCCTGCTGGGCACTTTTTGGGCACTCACTCTCAGATCAATGGCACTCACCAAACGGCAGCTCGATGCGCTCCGCTTCAACCCCGACGGCGCCACAAAGCAAATCCTCTATGACGGCGAGCTGACTGGCTTTGGTGTGCGCGTCTATCCGAACGGCAACAAGTCGTTCGTGCTCCGGTACGGATCGAACGGCTCGCGGAAACTTCTCACACTCGGCAAATACGGTGAGCTGACTCTGCAGCAAGCTCGCGAGCTGGCAATCGATGCGCTGCGAGACACGAGACACGGCCACGATCCGGTCGAGGAGCGACGAGCGCGGCGCAAGCTGCCGACACTCGGCGAATTTGCGAGCGAGTACATCGATCTGCACGCAAGGCCGCGTAAACGCTCTTGGAAGGAAGATCAGCGACGCCTTGACACCTACATACTCCCAAAGTGGCGAACGCGGCGCATTGACTCCATCACGCGCTCGCACGTTAACGCACTTATCGTGTCACTCGCTGCGGAGCATGCGGTCGAGGCAAACCGCGTGTGGGCTCTGCTGTCAGTAATGTGCAACAAGGCAATTGAGTGGGGCCGCGTTCCGTCCGATTGGAAAAATCCTGCTCATGGCGCCGGGACAGCCATCAAGCGCGAGCGGAGCCGTGAGCGGTGGATCAAGCCATCTGAGATGCCTGCGCTAATCGCTGCGATAGATGCTGAAAGGAATCCGTTTCACCGCGCCGCATTCAGACTCTATCTGCTCACAGGATTACGTCGCTCAGAGCTGTTATCGCTGCAGTGGAGCAACGTCAATCTTTCCGAAGGCACGTTGTACGTTCCGGTAACGAAGTCAGGACGCTCGCACACGCTGCCTCTTTCATCGCCAGCTCGCGCAGTCTTCGCAGAGCTGCCGCGTGAGTTGAACAATCCGCACGTGTTCCCTGCTGCGAACGGCGGACACATGGCCGATCTGAAAAAGCCGTGGCGTCGCGTGCGTGAAGCTGCAGGCCTGTCCGATGTTCGGTTGCATGATCTGCGGCGCACAGTCGGCTCCATGATGGCGCAAGACGGTGCAAGCCTGCTCATGGTCGGCAAGGTTTTGAATCACAGTGAGACGCGCACTACCGAGCGCGCCTATGCTCACCTTGGATCGGAAGCAATACGCGACGCGCTTGAGAAGCATGGCGCGAGAGTGATCGACATTGCGACGCGGCGCGCAAGCTAGCGTACGTAAGAGCGGAACACGGAAACCGATATCGTAAGTGCTTACTGGCGCTCACTTAGCTACCGATTGTGGTAGTGTTTGGCCATCGCTATCATTCGTTCAACAATCGTATAACTGCAGGAGTGGCGTGAAAGACTAATCGCGTAAGAAAACAGAAACGCAATTACAGGCGGCACCATTGACAGAGTATTTCCGGAAATTCCGGGCGTCCTCTGTCTTTTTTTTTTCATGCTGCCTGACGCGAAGGCGAGGAGCAATTGAGCGACAATCCAACAACAAAACTGCTGACAACCCGAGAGCTAGCCTCCATGCTCGGGCTCAAGCCGCGCACAGTCGATACTTGGCGCGTTACAGGCGAAGGCCCGCCATTCGTTCGCATAGGGCGAGTCGTTCGCTATCGTCAGTCGGATATTGAGACATTCCTTGCGGGGCAACTGCGACGCAGCACGAGTGATCCCGGCGATGGCTAGCTCCGAAGTATTGGACGCGCTTAGAGCTGTGCGTTTTCGCGAACGTGAGATACTCGCACTCGATGAGGCGCGACAGATCACACGCGAGTCGCTCAGTGCGTTCCTCCGCCGGGCTGCACTGAGCGAAGCACGCCGAGTGATAGAGGCAAGCGGTGACGATCAGTGAAATTCTCTCGCGACTGGATGGCGTGCGAAAGAATGGGCACGGTTACTCCGCGCGCTGTCCAGCTCACGATGATCGCAAGCCGTCGCTCAGCGTTAGCGAAGGTGACGACGGTCGCGTGCTGCTCAAATGCTTTGCCGGATGCGACGTGGACGCTATCTGCTCGGCGATGGGAGTAAATGTGCGCGACTTATTCGCTCGGCCAATGGGTTTCGCAGAGGCAGCCTACGCTCAGAGTGAGCGCGAGTACCAGCAGAAAAAAGCAATCGGCATTCGGAAATTGGAGGCCAGGCATTCGCGTCCCTATCGTCTTTACTCAGTCGCAGAATTAGATGCCTTGCCTGAACCCGAGTGGCTCATTGACGGCGCGCTTCCAACTGTGGGCATAGTAGGACTACTTGGTGCGAAGGGAACGCTAAAGACATTCGTGACGCTCTATCTCGTCTTATGCATCGCACTCGGTCGAACTGTGCATGGGAAGAAAGCAAAACGCAATTCGATCTTGTATGTGTACGCCGAAGGGCCGCACGGAGCGAAGATGAGGCTCAATGCTGCGTGTCGGTTTATCGAATATCAGGACGCCGAGAAGATTGACCGCACTTCCTTGCCAATTGCATTCCTGCCCCGACGGATCGCGGTCAACGATCCTGCAGAGATGGCTTTGCTCATCGATGAAATCGAACGACGAGAGAATCAGCCAAAGGTGATCGTGATCGACACCCTGAACGCGAACCTTGATGGCGACGAAGATGGAAAGGGCATGAACGCATTTATGGCAGGATGCTACGAGATGCGCGACAAGTTTTCAGCGTGCGTAATAGTTGTTCATCACACCCCTCTGAGTGACGACACCAGAGGCCGCGGCCACAGTGCATTTGACGGCGCACTGGATACACGGCTAATGGTCAACCGTGACGCAGACCGCGTAACGCTCGAATGCACGCATCAACGCAATGGAGCTGACGGCTGGCGCTGGGACTTTGAAACGGTACCAATCGCCGGAAGTTTGGCCTTAAAGGAGGTGAGCCCAAACAGCGGAATGCTGAACGGAAATAGGCGGCTCGTTTTGCAGGAGGCTCACGAGGGCTCACCTCGCACATACACCGCGCTGTTGCACGCAACTGGGCTTAAAACCGCGACGTTGAAACGAGCGCTCAATTGGCTGAAGGCTAACGAGTACCTGCGCGTCAAGAATCGCCAATACCACGTGACGGACGCAGGAACACAAGCTCTTGGGCTCACAAGGCCCAGCGAGGGCTCAGATGAGCACTGAGCCCAAGTGTCCGGTTGGGCTCACATCTCTCTCTCCCTATAGGGGAGAGAGTGAGCCCAAACACTGATCCCAAAGAACGAACCTTAAAAGGAGTTTGCGACGTGATTGAATTCTCTGATCCTCCAAGAGTGCTTGCCGAGATCCGCAAAGGGCAGGCTGTCATCAAGTGTCCATTCTGCGGAAAGGAGCACTTTCACGGAGCGGTTGCTGGCCATCGAGCGAGCCATTGCTCATCACCGCGTCCGGTGAATCCGGGCTATGAAATCATCTTACCTAACGAGGCAGACAATGACTGAATTGAGAATCAGGCTCGCGCTTGCGGAATTGCGCGCCGAGCTACTAGAGCGTGGCCTGCATCCTCTTGCCGTGCGCGGACTACTTGCCGATAAGTCTATCACGGATAGAGTCGCGTTCGATGAGGCTGGCAACTTGAAGATGGAGATTGCAGTGCTCGCGTCAGAAATTGTGAGAGACGTACCGCGCTCGATGCTGCGCGATGCGGAGTCAGCGGAGGATTGGGCGCGTCGCCGCTTTGGCGCAGCGGAGGCGTATATCAGCAAGACCTATTCGAGGCCTTCAAAAGCCGCACTGCCGAAGATCGGCCATGCCTGAGCCACGCGCGACGACTTGCACCGCGAGCACTCGCAGCGGCGAGCCGTGCCCGCTGCCTCCGCTTACTGGAGAGTCGTACTGTTGGAATCACTCGCCGACAGTCGCCGCTCAACGCGCGGAGGCGCGGAGACGCGGAGGACGAGCAGGCGCTCCACGAGTGCGCGCTACTGGCGAGCTGCCGTCTTTGAAAGACCCTGACGACGTGAGACGTGAGTTAGAGCAGACGCTCGCGGATGTGAAAATGCTCGCTAATTCCGCGCGCCGAGCGACGGCGGCTGTCTCGGTTTTGACTCTCGCGCTAAGAGCAATTGAAGCGGGCGAGTGGGAAACGCGGCTTACAAATGTGGAGAGAATGCTTGGAGGGCAGAATGTCGATAGAGCGCCGCTTAGAGTCTCTTGAGGCGATCGTCGGGCGGCAGCCGCCTATCCCCTATGGCGACGTGAAAGAGGCTGAGCTGCGCCTTTCCGGAGGCGTGCCCGTACGCGATCAGCTCGGCAGCGGCGCCATCCTGCGAGCTGATTACGCCGGACGCACGGCAGATGAGGAGTTAGTCGAAAGATTTTACTCGCAGTACCGCACGAGGCGGGACGTGCGAGCGTGGTTCATCAAGAAAATCGAAGCGATAGCCGAAAGGCTCAACGACTCATCAATGAGGGAACGATGAAAGCAAAATCGAAGTTAGACATGTTGCGGCAGGCGGCAACGGTAGCTGGCGAGGCGACCGCAATGAGCAATGAGCAGCTTGCGGAGGTTGTTCGGCTGTCAGGCTCAATTCTCACGGCAGCGAACGACGAGCTGCGTCATCGCCATTCAGAGGCGGAAACGAAGTCGCGGCAGGAATGGGAAGCGCGCCGAAAGCAGATGAAGGCCAAGGCAGAGGCCGCTGAGCGCGCGCGAATCCGCGACGTCGCTGAAGCGGCTGAATCTGCCGCAGCGCGACAGGCGAAAAGCGACGATGAGGAAGCCGAACAGGCGCGTTGTGCCATGCAGGCTATTGGACTGAAACCAGTCGCAGTCTTTTCGCATCCTCGGTCAGCGCATTAGATCGATAACTTCCGGATGGATTAGTGTGAGCAGTCACTGGGGGGATCGCGGGGCCAATCGTTAAGTTTACTCGGCACTCGTTCTATGTCTCATCGCAACTTCTTAACTGACTTACATGGTTCTTCCACACGAGCTTGGCAGCGGATCTGAACTCCGAGCACTAAGACAGAATCTCGGACTTTCACAAAGCAAACTCTCAGAAGTTACGGGCGTTCCCCAGCACGTCTTGTCTGCGTACGAATTGGGGAAGGAGGAACTTAGCCGAGAGTACAAGGCTCTCGTCCTGGACGCTTTGTACAAACCTCACGACTTAAAAGCGGTTGCGACACGTCGCAAGCGTTATAGAACGCATCGTTTCACCGAAGCCAAGCGAGACCCCGACCGCATTGAAAAGGCAAGAAGAACTCCGGGAAACCCGCACTACCTCAAACGGCTAGAAATGTTGGCGCAGGGGCACCTCGAAAAGAAGGATGCCGGCCTGACAGCAGTCAGCTTATTCTCGGGTTGCGGCGGCTTCAGTTTGGGATTTTCTGCAGCCGGGTTTTCAATCCTAGGCCATGTCGAGATTAATAGCGGCTTCAAACGCATATACTCGGAGAATTTCGCGCGGTCGCTCGATCTCGGTGATGATATTCGCGAGTTCGATAACACAAAAATCGTTGGTATTTCTAAGTCCATACCGAAGGTAGACATCCTGATCGGAGGCCCTCCGTGCCAAGGGTTCAGTCTCGCAGGGAAGCGAAAAACTGATGATCCGCGAAATGAGCTCTTTCGGCACTACATGGATTTCGTAACCGGCTTTCAACCGAAGATTGCTGTCATCGAAAACGTGCGGCTCCTAACATCAATGAAGACCGTTGGCGGCACGTATGTAAAAGACGAGATAATGCGAGCCTTCTCGGAGTGCGGCTACGACAGCGAACTATTTCTAGTAAACGCTCAACAGTACGGAGTGCCCCAAAGCCGTGAGCGAGTATTATTTGTCGCAGTGCGGAAGGATTTGGGGTTCAAGCCATCGATTCCAGCACCAACCCATGGAGCCTTGAACGACCTTTTTTCCCTACGGCGGGAGTATGTTACATTCGGCGATGCGTGTTCGGATCTGCCGTATCTTGAGTCTGGTGAAGAATCGATAGACCCACTTCATAGTGCGGTTGCCCACCCACAACATGTAGTTGATTGGCTATGGGATGTGGCAGAGGGCCATAGCGCTCATGAGAACGCAGATCCTGACTTGCGCCCGCCTTCGGGTTACAACACCACCTACAAGCGACAGGTCTGGAATCAGCCAGCGGCTACAGTTCAGACTACTTTCGGAATGATTTCCGGGTGCAATAATGTGCACCCGATAGCGACGCGGTCGATGACAATACGTGAGGCTGCTCGGGTGCAATCATTCCCTGACTCTTTCAAGTTTGTCGGCACAGCAGGTGATATCCGGTCATCGATTGGCAACGCCGTGCCTCCGCTGCTTTCCTACGCAGTTGCTAAGCATCTACGGCGCTTACTTTAGATGCGATAGAAATACCCCGCCTCCAGATTGAATTGGAGTTGTTCCGGATGCTGTTGCTGGCCGCCGCGCTGCATTTGAACTATTCCGAATCGCGGCGCTTGGTGGGTAATTCCGTCTGGATCCTTGTAGCTACCTTTCCTGACCCTGTAAGGCTTTGTTGTGAAAGGTTG
>DATEDH010000016.1:0-3514 GCA_035281765.1 Gemmatimonadaceae bacterium | reverse complement strand
CGAGTCGGCGGGCGAAGGCGTCCATGACGCAACGACTGCGCGGGCCCCAACCGCTCGAAATTGCTCATGAACCTGATTTCGCGCAGGTTCAGGAAGGGCCTCATAACTCTTCGCTGCGCGCAATGGAATCTGAGCGGCAATCTGCACTCCGGCCAGTCGCGCCCAGTAGATATCCGATTCATCTCCGACAAGTGCGATGCGCGAGCCGCGGGTGATTCCCATCCGCTCGATCTCCCGTGCCACGGTCGCCTGCGTATTGCGGCCGGCTAGTCCACGATCAGGCCGCGATGATCCGGCCTGGTCGAGAACGAACGTCACGAACGAAATCACCGAGACGATGGTTATTACATGAACGAAGCCGCGTCCAATCTTGAATTTCATTTCGCGCGGATCGAGCGTCACTCCGGCAAGAACGCTCACGATCAACAACGCGACCCAGAATCCGTCGAGCCTCGTTTCAGTGTGCAGCAGGAGATACACGACCATCACCGCCGCGGCCGTCGCAGCTAAGGCGCGATTCCGCATTTGCACCTTTCTGTCCTTGAATGCGACAACTATCAAAAGCGGGCCGAGCACCTTTAGAGCAAATCCGGCAAGGATGACGAGGTTGCGCTTCAACGCTGCCGCCTGATCCGTCGCGTTGATATCGGGCGACATCCCTTTATATAGTATTGTCGGGTCGTCCCAGGCAGGATATGTGCGGTTTGCCTTATCGGTGGGAAAGTAGACAATCCCTTCGCGCAGCTTGGGTATCCCGTTGACCTTGAGCAGGTAGACAAGCCTTCCACTCTCGCCAATCGTCAACCGGCCGCTCTTATGCGAGAGCGCAGCTACGTGAGGCGCTGTCACGATCACGAACGCTGCAAGAGCGAGCAAATGTCGCGTGTACGGTCGCCTTCGTATGGCTGAGAGCGCGATCATAACGATCGCCACGGGGAACATGAACGACTTCGATAGTGCCGCGAGTCCCAGCATGACCCCGAATGCAACGAAGGACCCGGTGCCCGCACGATCGGAGCGAATTCGAACGAACAACCCTGCTGCAATAAATCCGAAGAGCGCGACGAGCATATCGGGCGTGATCGTCCGGATCGTGATGAGCACGAGCGCACACCAGAGAAAAATCGTGTACGCCGCAAATCGTCCCCATGCTGTGTTGAGTGGCACCGCCAGCCGCTTGTTGTTGCCCTGGGACTTCTCGAGCTCCTTCAGAAAAAGCTCGAACGCCGCCAGTGCTCCCAGAAAGAGAATTCCGTTGAGAATGTGAACCCCAGTGGATTCCAACGGGGAGCCCGGCGACAGCGGAGAGAGCCAGCACGCCAGCAGATATGGATATCCCGGACTCCAGTGGAGATTCACCGCATTCATGAACCGCCCGGCGCGGATGTCATCGCTCAGGTCCAGGTAGCTGATTCCATCCGGATTGACGACAAATCGCCCGCTCCATACCAGAATTGCGGCGAGAAGTGTAGAAACAATCCAGATCTCTCGTTTGGTCGGCGCGCGCATGCCAAAAAGTGCACCCGCCCGGCCCCGCATGGCAGGCTGATTGCCTAACTTTTCATTGTCGCCCCCGATACGTTTAGAGTATGGAACCGAACACCGTACCAGCCAGCGAAGAAGCGCTTAACGCCCAGTTCGAGGCCCGGATCGCCGCCGGCGAGACCATCGAGCCCAAGGACTGGATGCCCGATCGCTATCGGACTCAGCTCATCCGCATGATGTCCCAGCACGCCCATTCCGAGATCGTCGGGATGCTGCCGGAAGGCAACTGGATCACGCGCGCCCCAAGTCTCAAGCGAAAGATGGTCCTGCTCGCCAAAGTGCAGGACGAAGCCGGTCACGGGCTCTACATCTATTGTGGAACGGAGACACTCGGCATCGATCGCGCCGAGCTTGTCGATCAGCTGCTGACTGGGAAAGCGAAATATTCGAGCATCTTCAACTATCCGACTCTCACGTGGGCCGATATCGGTGTGATCGGATGGTTTGTAGATGGCGCGGCAATCGTCAATCAGACGGTTCTCGCAAAGGCATCGTATGGTCCATATGCGAGAGCGATGATCCGCATCTGCAAGGAAGAGAACTTCCACAAGAAGCAGGGCTACGAGATCATCGCGACTCTTGCCAAAGGAACCCCCGAGCAGAAAGCGATGGCGCAGGACGCGGTCAATCGCTGGTGGTGGCCGTCGCTAATGATGCTCGGCCCAAGCGATACCGATTCGCCGAACACTGCAGAGCTCATGCGTTGGCGTGTGAAGCGCAAGACCAACGACGAGCTGCGCCAGCGCTTCATCGATCTCACGGTTCCGCAGGCCGAAGCAGTTGGACTGACACTTCCCGATCCCCATCTCAAGTTCAATTCCGAGCGTCAGGCGTATGACTTCGGCGAGATCGACTGGGATGAATTCTGGCAGGTAGTAAAAGGCAACGGCCCATGCAATCGCGAGCGCCTGCAAGCGCGCCGCGATGCGCATGAGAATGGACGATGGGTGCGCGAAGCTGCCGAGGCATACGCAGCGAAGCACGCGCCGGACACGCAATCGAACGCGGCGTAAAGCGCATGGCATCGAGCGTATCAGTCGGCGCGGGCTACGACGACAAGGAAATGCCCGAGAAGAAATCCGAATCGCAGTGGCCGCTGTGGGAAGTGTTCACACAGGAAGATGGCGGTGCGCCGCACGAGCATGCCGGAAGTGTTCACGCGGCCGACGCGGAAATGGCACTTCAAAATGCGCGCGACGTATATGGCCGTCGCGGTAAGGTTGTGAGCATGTGGGTGGTCCCATCGAACGAGATCACTGCATCTGCGAGCGACTGGGCAGGGCCATTCTTCGATCCCGGCGCGGACAAGATCTATCGCCATCCGCAGTTCTACAAAATTCCGCGCGGCCTCAAAGGATTTTGACCGACAATCTCTTTCAGTATCTCCTGCGACTCGCCGACGATCGCCTTGTACTCGGCCATCGTTTGTCGGAATGGTGCGGTCACGGTCCGATTCTCGAGGAGGACATCGCGCTTGCCAACATTGCGCTCGATTTGATCGGGCAGGCGACTCTGTATCTCAAGCTTGCAGGCGAGACCGAAGGAAAAGCCCGGAGTGAAGATGATCTCGCCTATTTCCGCGACGCGATCGATTACCGGAATGTTCAGCTGGTCGAGCTGCCGAATGGCGATTATGCGATGACGATGGTGCGCCAGTTTTTCTTCGACGTGTTCAGCTATCACGTTCTCGAGCAGCTTCAATCGGGCAAGCATAGCGAGATTGCCGGAATTGCCGCGAAGGGATTCAAGGAAGTGAGATATCATGTGCGACACTCGAGCGAGTGGGTGGTGCGCATGGGAGATGGAACAGAAGAGAGTCACGGGCGAGCGCAGAAAGCAGTCGACCATCTGTGGCGCTTCACGGGCGAGATGTTTCAAGCCGATGACGTCGATCGCGCAATGTTGAGCGAGGGGATCGGTGCCGATCTCGACGCGATAAAGCCAAAATGGAACGAGATCGTTTCTGATG
>DATEDH010000015.1:0-6516 GCA_035281765.1 Gemmatimonadaceae bacterium | reverse complement strand
GAACCGCATCTGATCGAGAGCGTAACCGAAGCGGATGGCGATGAGATCTATCGCTACGAAGTTGATCGCCGTGAAGCGATCGACCCGGCGGTGGCATATGTGATTCATGCGCTCATGCGCGGGGTTGTGATCCGCGGGACTGCCGCGGGTCTCAATCAGTACGGCCTGAGCTACGTCGCCGGGAAAACCGGGACTACCAGCAATTACAGGGATGCGTGGTTCGTCGGCTACACGCCCGACCTTCTTACCGCCGCTTGGGTCGGGTTCGATGACGGCACACCGCTTCGAATGTCATCGGGTGAGGCAGTGATTCCCATGTGGGGTTGGTACATGTCGCGCATTCCGCACAGCAAACAGGATATCGGTGCACCGCAGGGAGTGTCTGTCGTCGAAGTCGAAGCAGCAACTGGAAGAGCGTGGCAGCCCGGATGCGGACCAAGTGTCGTCGAGGCATTCCTTCAAGGAACCGAGCCCAGGGATCCGTGCGGCGGCTTCTATGATGGATCGCAGTCACTCACGATTTACATGGAGCCGGGAGTGTTCAACGACTCCATGGCAATGCCCGAGTTCGATCAGACCTACAATCAGATCGAAGCGGTCGACGATCCGGATCTCGCGGACATGTCGATGGTCGACACTGCAACGGAAGCTGACTTCGACGATGATACTGTCAGTGTAAGACCGCCGGTGATTACACCCCCGGAAGTGCGGCCGCCTGTCGTGCGACCGCCTGTCGATTCGTCTGCGAGGCCCCGGCCGCCGGTGCAGGAGCCGACTCCTCCACCGCGCGACACTCTCGAAGACTCAGTTACTGTCGGTGGAGATTCAACGACGCTCAGCTCGAAGGACGTCCCATATGCGCTCGTCTTCGGGTCCAAGCACCCATACGGAGAATCCGCGCAGCTTCTTTTCCTTCGCGAGATCGAGCTTCGCCTTGAAAGCGCGAACGTCCTCGAGAAAGAGCCATTCGTTGAGTCCGCCGACCATATAACTCGCGAACGGAACCTGTTGTATGGGATCCCATTGAATTTGCGCTCCGTTTCGCGCGGCGTGACCTGACCCCCAGGTCCAGCTGACAGATTCGCTGGTAGAGCTCGCTCGCTCGGTACCGGATCCGTCATAACGCGTGTACCACCGTCCGCCATAAGTCGGGATGCCGAGAGATAATTTCTCGGGTGGAACGAACTGCAGAAAATACTCGACGGCTTCGCGCGTCCATGGAAGTCCGGCGACGGGCCCCGGTGTTGTTCTCCGCGTGTGCTCGCTGTACGTCATGAGCGAGACGAAATCACCTGCTTTCGCGAGCGCCGCGATGTCGTAGCCTCCACGCCAGCTGTCTTCCATGAAGCGTCCGTATGCCGTCGGCCCAGCGCCCGCTTGAGTCTTGTGCACGACTGCGATGCTGATCTTGTAACCCGCCTTGTGAAGCGCGCGCGCCGCATCTTCGTACCAGCTGGTGAACCGGTCACGATCGGCAATGTTGATATTCTCGACGTCGAACTGGATTCCCCAGTAGTTGTGCGTTTTGCACAGCGCGACCATCGATTCGATCGAGCGGCGTCGTGCAGCAGTATCAGCAAGAAGCTTTCTCAGCCCCGGCTGCTGAAACCCTTCATTCGTAAAGAGCGGCATGATCTTCACATTGTGCTGCCGCGCAAGGTTGTCCACTCGCTTGTCGAGCGTACCCCACATGATGCCAAGACTATCGACGACAAATACCTGTGGCCCGAGCACGGTGATCTGATCGATGTGCTTGACGAGCGAGTTGTAACTGTCTTCGCGATCGACATAGTAGAACAGTCTCTCCGCAGCGGCCTGCGATCTTACTTCTGTCGAGATTGCAATAAATGCGAGGCCGATCAGTACGATCCTGCGAATCATGTGATCCTCAGTGCGCGCGGTGATCCATCTTTTGTGCATCCATGAACTGCTTGATCGCTGCAAGTGCGTCGGGGTCCTTCGTCCTGATAGAAACCTCCCCGCCGCGTGGTAAATCTGCGTAACCATACTCGATAACGTCGCGCTTCGCTTTCATGACCTGCGTGCCGGGCATGTCCCGCATGTGTACAAACGCCGGTGTAGAGAAATCTCCCGCCTGAAATGCATGCTGTATGAGCTTGAGATGAGCTCGAATCTGCGCGATGCCGAGTGAGTCGGCAGTGTCCCGCTGGAGCTCGATGCGTCCTCCTTCGCTCGTCGCCTCGAATTTATGCTGCGATGTGTATTGGTCGACGCCCATTGCCATCTGTCCACGTTGCTGAAGTGCAGCGAACGCGGTGTCGACAGGATCTCGTGAAGGTGGTGCATCGGTGCGGCACGCTGCAGACGCTGCGCAAAGCGCAATGATCGAAGCTCTTAGAATCGTTTTACGGGTCATTTCAGACACTCGGTTTGGGGGAGGAGCTTGCGGGTAAAAAAACCGGAGAACATTATGAAATCCCCGATCACGTAACGCGCGAGGTAGATATGATTCTGGTCGCTGGTGCAACCGGACATCTTGGTTCCGAGATAGTCCGACGCCTCCGCAGTCGAGGCGAGGAAGTCCGTGGCCTCGTCCGTGCAACGTCGGCCCCCGAAAAAATCGCGGCACTCAGGAATGCCGGCGCGGAGGTGTATACCGGCAATCTGAGAGACAAGGAATCTCTCGAAGCGGCATGCAAAGGTATCGACACCGTGATATCAACTGTCACCGCCATCACCACCGCGCAGCCGGGCGATTCATTCCAGGATACCGATGCCGCTGGAACGATCGCGCTGATAGAAGCCGCGAAGCACGCAGGAGTATCGCATTTCATTTTCGTTTCATTCGAGGCATCGAGATTCCCCGACACGCCGCTCACCGACGCAAAGCGCGCCGTCGAGCAGCATCTCACCGAAGGTGGAATCGACTACACGATTCTCCAGCCGCCGCCGTTCATGGAGATATGGCTCGGGCCAATGCTTTTCGGTGATCCGCGCACAGGAGAGGTGAAGATCTTTGGAAATGGAGAGGGGAAGGTTCCTTACGTTTCCATGTATGATGTCGCGGAAGTCGCGGTGAGATCTGTCCGCATACCGTCTGCCCGCAATCGCACGATTGTATTCAGCGGACCTCAAGGCGTAACTCAACGTGAGGCCGTGAAGGTGTTCGAGGAGGCGATAGGTAAACCGCTCAACGTCACCGCAGTGCCTCAGCAAGCTCTTGAAGAGCAGTGGAAGACATCGGATAATCCCTTTCAGAAAACGTTCGCTGGCCTGATGCTCGGCCTCTCAAAACTCGATGCGGAGCCGATGCCCTTGTCAGACGAGTACGCATTCGAGATGGCGACTGTTGGCGACTACGCGAAAAAAATGACGCAGAGCTCCTGACGGGGCTCTGCGTCATCAAGAATCAGCGTGGGTCGGGCGTCAGCCCGATGCCGGCACGATTGTCAGATTGAACGTCACCGTTATTCCGTCGGAGCTTGCCCGGATCTGCGCCGTGCCCGCCAGGTTAGGCGCGGTGTAGGTCACCTGAGTCGTACCCGTATCGTCCGTAACGGTCCGCATGGAGCTGATCGTTCCGCCTGTGACGACCCAGTCCACATCTTTCCCCTCGAGTGTGAGAGCCGAGTGATTGTACGCGCGCACGATGAGCGGCAGCGGAGCCTGCGTTCCAACCGGCACGTTCTGCTGGCTTCCACTTACGATCGCGAGAACAGCAACCTGAGTTGGATCATCGTTGACATCGAGGCAGCCACTGAGCGCCGTCATTGCTGCGGCCCCCGCGAAGACGGTAAAGCGCTTTTTCATACGACGTGTCAGCATATCGAGAGTCGCCTTTAGTGAGTTGCCATTTATACTGGTATGCCGACGCGGTTTCGACCAGACCCAGTTGCGACTCTCTTGCGCATGTGTCCGAATGGGCGACTTTTGACCGCTTGAGATATCCAGCCGCTGTCGCGCTTTGCATCATCGCCGCGTGCCAAGGCACCCCGGCCGTTACATCGAATGGAGCACCTGCGCCTCTTCGTTCATCCGGCGGGAGGAACGCGCCTGCCCAGCTCCACAAGCCGTATGTGGTTCTGATCTCGGTCGATGGATTTCGCGCGGATTATCTCGGCAAGTATGACGCGCCGAACTTTTCGCGAATTGCGCGCGAGGGAGTTCGTGCGGCAGGCATGATTCCCGTTTTTCCTTCAAAGACTTTTCCCAATCATCTGTCAATCGTCACCGGCGTTTATCCCGCGAAACACGGAATCGTGTCGAATCGTTTCTGGGATCCTGCGCGTCACAGCGCGTATGCGCTGGGCGATCAGAAATCGATGGGAGACGGAACCTGGTACAGCGCAGATCCCATATGGGTGACCGCAGAGCAGCAGGGAATGGTCACCGCATCGTTGGACTGGCCCGGCGGAGATGCAGCGATCAGCGGCGTGCGCCCGACGAGATTCACGAGATACGAGGCCCGCACTACGATGGCGAACCGCGCAGACTCCGTACTTGCATGGCTCGCGTTGCCGGATTCAATACGACCTCACTTGATAGCTGTCTACAATTCGGATGTGGATCATGCCGGTCACAACTATGGACCATGGACTCCGCAGGTGGCCTCGGCGATTGCCGTGGCAGACTCGATGCTCGGAAGAGTTCTCGATGGAATTGCACGCCTGCCCATAGCGACTGAGACCTATGTGATAGTGGTCGCGGATCACGGCATGACGGAGGTCTCGCGCGACACATACCTGCAGATCGGCAATCTCATCGACACTGCAGGAGTGATCGTTGCGGAGGGCGGCCCTGTCGTAAACCTTCACGTGGCCGGGGGAAAATCCCGCGCGGTAATTCTCCGGGATTCACTCAATCGCCGTCTCCAGCACGGTCGCGCGTACCTCGTTGACGACATTCCGGAGAGATTTCACTATCGCTCCAATCCGCGAATCGGCGACCTGGTGGTGATCATGGATGAGCACTGGCAGCTTGGTAGCGACCCCAGAGCAAGCCACGGCCAGCACGGGTTCGACAACATGCTGCCGTCGATGTATGCAATCTTCCTGGCGACGGGTCCGGGCATAAGGCATGGACTTACGATTTCCCCGTTCGAGAACATCCACGTTTATTCGCTGATGACAGACCTGCTCGGCATTGTGCCGCCGGCGGGCATCGATGGCAAAAGCCGTTTTCTCAAGAACCAGATCATGCAATGAGCGACGCGATCGATCTCTCGTCAGACGTTGAAGGAACCGAGGGTATACTCGTAATTCGCGGCGCGGGAACAACACGCGGCTGGAATGGCATCCGGTATAAAACGGGGCTTTCGGAAAAGAACGTCGGCGCGAAGAAACTCTCCATGAACGTTGCAACGATTCCGCCGGGTGGAGTTGCGTATGCGCACATTCACGTCGATTTCGAAGTAATGCTCTACATCCTCGAAGGAAACGTCCGTCATGAATACGGCCCGGGGCTCACACTGAGTGTAGAGAATACTGCCGGTGATTTCATTTTCATCGAGCCCGGTATTCCCCATGAAGTGTGCAACATGAGCGAGACCGAGCCAGTCGTTGCAGTTGTTGCGCGATCGGATGCAAGCGAGTGGGAAAACATTGTCGACTATCCGAGCACCCGGCGGCCTGCCCAATGAGACCAGGATTTCTTCTAATGATCGCGCTGATCACTGCGGCTTGCAGGAATGAAAAAGCGAAATCGCCGGATACCGTAGTGAGCACGATTGCCCCGCCACCGGCGGCGAGCACACCTGCACCGACAGCGCAGCCGGTTCAGCCTGGCTGCGAGCACACTGGCGAATGGTCGGAGTGCACGCTCGAGAGGCGGCTCAAGCAGCAGGGTTTTGTCGTGAAGCGAGTCGACGAAAAAGTGTCGCGCGCCGGATTTTCTCCGAGCCCGGCTGTGTACATGCTGGGCTCCTCGAGACTCGAGGCATTTTTTTACGAGAGTGAAGCCGAGCTCGCAAAGGATCTGCAAAAGATCGACACGGTTGCCGCCGCACCGAAGGGAGCAGCCGCATCCTGGCCATCGACTCCGATCTTCATTCGGTCAGCTAATCTTGCTGCGGTTTTTCTCGGTCAGAACCCGCGCCAGGTCGAGCGTCTCACGCTCGCAATTACTGCGGGCCCGCCACAGCCCGGTTCGCCGAGATAGCGCATTTATTTTGTTTGCGCGAAAAGCCGGCCCGGTACATTGTAAGGCCGCATGAGTGAGACACGCATCGACCAGATTGAGCAGCGCGCGGTTCGAATGAAGCTGCGGCAGAACCTTACGGTTCAAGTCCTCGTTGCAATCAGTCTTGGGATTCTGCTCGGTGCGCTCGCCCCTGGATTAGGGAAGTCGATGAAGCCGGTTGGTGACATGTTCATCAACCTCGTAAAGATGGTCATTGCACCGATCATCTTCCTCACGATAGTCAGCGGCATCGCGAGCATGCAGGACATGAAGAAAGTCGGCCGCGTTGGTGCCAAGGCGCTGATCTACTTCGAAGTCGTCAGCACAATCGCTCTCGGGATCGGCCTCATCGTCGTGAATCTGACGAAGCCTGGCGCA
>DATEDH010000014.1:0-8807 GCA_035281765.1 Gemmatimonadaceae bacterium | reverse complement strand
AGTGGCCGTCCAATTGGGCCGGCCACTGTAGACACTCAGACAACCCCCTCCAAACCTCACCGTGCTCACTGCGCTCCCTGTTAACTGGTTTTCTGCACGCTAACGCGAATAGGAAACCCAGCGCATCATCTCGCGCAGTGTCGGCCGCTTTCCATACATCAATAGTCCCACCCGATAAATCCGCGCCGCAAACCACGTTGCCGCCAGACACGCCAGCGCGATACCGGCGAGAGAAATAGCGAGCTCATACCATGGAACGCTGCCAAGCGCGAGGCGCAGCGGCATGATGATCGGCGCAGAGAAGGGAAGCAGCGACATCACCGTCGCAAGCGTCGACGTCGGATTGATCAGGATCGGATTGATGAAGATCGCCGTCGCAACGAGCAGCAGCAGCATCGGCTGAACTGCCTGCTGTGCCTCCTGCTCAGTATTCACCGATGCACCGGCCGCAGCGTAAAGCGCCGAGTAGAAAATGAATCCCAGCAGGAAGAACAGGAGAAGAAGCAGAGCGAGACCGATCGAGATGTCGGGAAGCGCAAACGGCATCGTCGCTATTCCGAATTTCTCGAGAATCGGCTGACGCAGCTTGAACATCACGACTGTCGTGATGAGCCAGAGAATCTGCTGAGTGAGCCCTACTCCACCTACTCCCAGAATTTTGCCAGCGAGCAGCGTCTCGGAAGGAACGCTCGATACCACAACTTCAGCGACGCGCGTTGTCTTCTCCTCGAGAACCCCTCGCAGGACATTCTGTCCATAGAGAACGATCGTCATGTACAACAGGAACGCGACAACACCGGCGAAGATGATGCTCACCGTTCCTGATCCACCTCGCCCCTTGTCGGTAATCCTGTCCGAGCTCAGTCGCAGCGGAAGCAGCGTCATATCCTTCACTCTGCTCGAATCGATGCCCGCTGCCTCGAGTCGCTGCGCGAGCACGGCCTGCCTCACGGCGGAGCGCAGCCGCTCCATGTCACCGATCGCGGTGGCGTTGCGTCCGGCATAACGCACCGTCTCGCCTTTCAGAGTCGCCTCGTCGGCAACGAGATAACCTGTGATCTGCTTGTGCATCACATCGCGAGTTGCAGTGCTTTCCGCCTCCGTGAGATCCCCCGGCTTGAGCAGCACAACCTGTGGCGACACCCCGCCTTCAACCGTGTTGCGGCGGATCGACTCGGCGATCCGATTGCCGAGCCCGGCAGTAGTCGCGTCGAGAATGCGGGTGTTGCTGTAGTCCTGGGATCCCTTCGACTTCTTCGACATCAGTGCAGGAACGATGATGATCGCTCCAAAAAATATCGGACCAAAAATTGTCGCGAAGATGAACCAGCGCGTGCGCACGCGCTCGAGGTACTCACGCTTGATGATCGCCCAGAGCTTAGCCATGTCCGCTGATCCCCGCTTCAACGCCCGTAGCGCCAACGCGCTCGAGGAAAATCTGGTGCAATGATGGACGGACGATCTCGAACCTGTTGATCGTCGCGCCCGTGCTCACGACACGCTGAAGCAGCGCCTGCGCATCAGCACCATCGGCAAGCTCGACTTCGAAGTAGCGATTCGAGTCATCGACCCGTTTTACGAGCGACTTGTCGTTGAGAATTGTTGCAACCTGCGTGGTGGGAGCGCCGGCGAGTCCCAATGCAACATTGCGGGACCCCTGCGAATCCTTGATGTCGTTGATTGCGCCATCGAGAACTTTTTCCCCGCGCGCGATGATGCACACCGAATCGCAGATGCGCTCGGCGTTATCCATGATGTGCGTCGAGAAGATCACTGTCTTGCCGCGCCGCTTGAGGTCGATGATCGTGTCTTTCAGCGCCTGCGCATTGATCGGGTCGAGCCCGGAGAACGGCTCGTCGAGAATGACAAGATCAGGATCGTGCAGAAGCGTTCCAATGAACTGAACTTTCTGCTGCATGCCGCGTGAGAGCTCGTCGATCTTCGAGAGTCCCCAGTCCTTATCGGCAGTCTTGAGATCGAATCGCTCCAGCCAGCTGTCGATGCGCGCGTCGGCATCGCGAGCGTTCATCCCTTTCAGCTCGGCGAGAAAGCGAAGCACGCGCCGCACCTGCATCTTGCGATACAGTCCGCGCTCTTCGGGGAGATAGCCAATCCTGTCGGTGATTGTGGAATCGGTTGCAGGCCGGCCAAGTATTCTTATCGTGCCCGAGTCGGGTGCGATGATGTTGAGGATCATGCGGATCGTCGTCGTCTTGCCTGCTCCGTTCGGTCCGAGCAGACCATAGACGGCGCCGCGCGGAACGCGAAGCGAGAGGTCGCGCACTGCGACATGCTCCGCGTAACGCTTCACCGCATTGTCGATTTCTATGGCAAAGTCAGTCATTTGGTCTCGAGTAACCCTGCGGCTGTACAATAGCAGCCGTACAATATACGAATGGCGAGCCCTGAAACGGTGATCGGACGGACTGAAGGCGAGGTGAGAGGCACAATTGACCGGTCTGGCGGCTTGAGGCTCGATCGCAATGAGCTTGCAGGTGCGTTCGGAGATATCGGAACTGATCTGCCGCTCATTGTCGGGATGATTCTCGCGTCCGGACTTCACAGCGCGAGCGTGCTCGTCATGTTCGGGTTGATGCAGTGGTTCACCGCTGTGCGCTATCGCATGCCGATGCCGGTGCAGCCATTGAAGGCCGTCGCGGTTCTCGTGATTACGCAGAAAGTTGTGCCGTCGGTTCTATATGGCGGCGGGCTCGCGATTGGGATCGCGATGCTCATCCTCACGCTAAGCGGCGGCATTACCTGGCTCGCGCGTGTTGTCCCGAAAGCCGTCATTCGCGGATTGCAGCTGGGACTGGGAATCCAGCTCGCGATGCTTGCTCTCAAGGACTATGTGCAGGCGGATGGAATGCCTGGATATGTGCTTGCAGGAGTTGGGTTCATCGTCGTGATCGCGTTGTTTGGAAATCGCCGCTTTCCGCCCGCGATTCCTGTAATAGTGCTCGGAATGATTTACGCGTTTGCATTCAAGCTGAGCGGAACCGATTTCAGCAGCGCGATCGGATTCACGCTTCCGGTGCCCCGCAGTGTCGGGCTCGATGACATCGCATCGGGATTCATTCTTCTCGCACTTCCGCAGATCCCGCTGTCGCTGGGCAATTCGATTCTCGCAACGAGACAAGTTGCCGAGGACCTGTTCCCCGATCGGCACGTTACGGTTCGCAAGCTGAGCTACACGTATGCTCTCATGAATCTGGTCAATCCATTCCTTGGCGGCGTGCCGACATGTCATGGATCGGGCGGACTTGTCGGGCATTACACTTTCGGCGCGCGCACTGGTGGATCGATCATGATCTATGGATCGATCTTTCTCATTCTTGGATTGTTCTTCTCTTCAGGATTCCAGCAGCTCGTGCAGATCTTTCCGCTGCCGATACTCGGCGTCCTGCTTTTTTTCGAAGCTGCGGCGCTGATGGCGATGATTCGAGATCAATCAGGCGACTATAGATCGCTGTTGATCGTCGTGATCGTGGGGCTGATTGCTGCGGGGCTGCCTTACGGTTACGCGATCGGCCTCGTTGCCGGCACCGCTTTGAGTTACGTCCGGATCGACTAGGTTTTAAAAAGGCAACCACAGGAAAAGGCCAAGATAGGGGCAGGCAGAAACACTCTGGTCGACACGCGGCCGGGGCGATCGATAAGCGACGACAAGCGCGCTGGTCGGAAATTATCGGTCGAGAAAGGCTCTCTGCCTGCCGGTTCTCGCCTGCACGGGCACATCCCCGAGCTCGACGGATTGCGCGGCATTGCGATCCTGATGGTAATGCTGGGCCATTTCTGGCTCGGCGCAGGGCCGACGGACACTGCGGAACAGGCGCTCTACAACGTCCTGCAGAATGGCTGGATCGGCGTCGACCTGTTCTTCGTTCTTTCCGGTTTTCTCATCACCGGAATTCTCCTCGACGCAAAGGGCAAGGATCACTACTTCAGGAATTTCTATGCGCGCCGGGCGCTGAGAATCTTTCCGTTGTACTACGGATTCCTGTTTCTGTGGTTCTGGGTTACCCCGGCGTTGATTGGTCTCGATCCGAATGGACCGTTCGCGCGAGGCCGCGAGACGCAGCTCTGGTTCTGGACTTACATGTCCAACAACCTGAGTGTCGTAAACGGCGCCGTAGTTCCGCACGGGCTGAATCACTTCTGGACTCTGGCAATCGAAGAGCAGTTTTATCTCGTATGGCCGGCTGTTGTCATGCTCGTTTCGACGAAGCGTCTCCGGACGATCTGCATTCTGCTCATTCCGCTGAGTCTCGCGTTCCGGATGTGGCTGATGACGACGCCGTATGCTCACACTGCCGGATACGTGCTCACTCCGGCTCGTATCGGGACGCTTGGAATTGGTGCATGGCTCGCGTCGGCGTTGCGTGACCCACTGTTGCGGAGCAGGATCGAGCAGTTTGCGCCGCGCGTTTTTTTAATCTCTATCGCGAGTCTTCTGCTCCTGAACCTGCCCGACTTGCGTTTCGATGGATTCGAGCCGGTGATGCAGACAGTTGGCTTCCCGCTGCTCGCGGTTGCGTCAGCAGCGCTCCTTGTGCTGGCGATGGCGGCTCGCAAGCGATGGTCGTGGTATCAGCGGATGTTCAAGTCACGCGTGCTGCGCTTTTTCGGGAAGTACAGCTACGGGATGTATGTGCTTCACCTTCCTGTCATCGTCGCGTTCGAAGGTCTGAGCGTGACGATTGCCACGTTTCCGCTCGTCGGCGGCTCGCGTGTTCCGGCAGCGATTGCATTCACAATCGTAGGACTTTGCACTACCACGCTGCTCGCTTTCCTGAGCTGGCACCTTTATGAGAAGCAGTTCCTCAAGCTCAAGGCGCGATTCCGCAGCTAGTCGATAGTGACTTCCCGGGTGCTCGACGCAGTGCCCGCCTCGATGCGGAGCAGGTAACGACCGCGCGGAATCTGCGAGAGGTCGAGACCAATCGAGCGGGATGCGATTGAACCGGTGGCAAACTGGTTCCACTGAATCTTGAGCGGGCTCGCATGCGATGCGAGTCCAATCGATTCGCCAAGCTTTCTGAGCGCGCTTTGGTTGATGCGTGTGAGAGTGAGAGAAATCGGGCGGGCGCTGTCGCTTTGCGAGAGGCCGTAGATCTCCCAGTAGAGTCCGACTTTTCCGCGCTTGATGGTGTTGCTTCCAAGAGCTCGGCGCATCGCCGCTTCGAGATCGCCGATTTCCGAGTCGTCCGGATCGAACAACAGGGGATCAGAAACCGCGACATCGCCTGGCTTGAGTGGTGTGATCTGGAGAACCGATCTGCTCCATGCCGCACCGCGGTGGGCAACCGTGTCAATTGCCTCGAGACTCACGACGTAGGATCGGGGCGTAACCATAACGCTCAACGCGCCTTTTCTGTCGGCGCTGTCGGGCGAAGATACGATTGGTGAATTCTCATCAGGTGCGAGCGCGAGAGATCCCCAGACGGGAATGGAGTCGAGCTCCCTTCGCAAAGCGACGTCGTAGGCGACAACGACTTTAGCCGAATCACCGCGCCGAAATACCGCGACCTGCGGCTGAATCTCGAAAACTCTTTTCGCGATCACTGAGGAATAACGCTCAGACGATTCATCGAGATCGATATCGAACTTCACTTTCGGAACGGTGTCAGTTGTGAGCGAGACGGGCACGAAATGATAGTTGGGAGTTGCTTCGTGTCCTGAGACCGGCGCGTCATTACGTGAGAGCGCTGATGCGTGGCCGCGAGTCCAGTACCGCGCCCATCCATAGCGCACGACCATCTCGCGAAGGTCATTTGCCCACGAGATGTTGTACGCATTGCGTGCGGGCTCCTGGATCTTGGCCATGGTATGGCGCGCGTAATGTTCTGTGCGCCGATCATTGCCCGGCTGTGACCAGAATGGATCTGCGAGCCACCACAAGCGCTCTGCAATGTTTTCGTTCTTACCGCACCCAACCTTCTTGAACCTGCTGCGAAGTGCGGGGTCGAGAAGGGGAGTGACGTCGGTCCATCTACACTTCTCCACCGCGGGCATTGTTGCAAGCGCACGATTGAATGCGCTGTCAGCCGCAGGGATTTCTCTCAGCTCATGCAGCGCGAGACCTTCGAGCGCGTTACACCACCACGCTGCTGCCTGGCATTCGCGTGCAACACGCAACGCTGCCGTGTCGTTCTTTGCTTCGATGAGGTATCGCACGCGCTGGCCGGTAATCCATCCATCGCGCGGCGACTTTTTCTGCAGCTGATCGAGCGAAGCAATAAGAGTTGCGCGGGCGCGGCTGATGACGCGTGGCTTTCGTGCTTCGACGGTGTCATCTGCATTGTTGTACTGGCAGAAGCGTCCGACCCGCGCATCACAGTCGGTGCCCCCCGAATACTCGAGCGGAAGATTTACCCGACGGACAAATTCAAAACGTGCCTGCGCCGAGACGGCTTTGCGGCGCGCTTCGACTGAGTCGCGCTTCTGCTGCGCGTGCGCCACGGCGGCTGGGGTGAGCAGCATGATGGCGGTCAGTGCGATTGAGGGAAGCCTGGATCTCGTCATCGCGGTAATGCGGCAGCTGGATTGGAAATCTACCTGCGCGGAGCCTCGCTGCGGCATGTCAACGAGGCGATGCGAGCTTTTGTCCTGCGAGATCTGCCACCCGATTATCGTTGGATGCTCTCGCGAGCAGCAACACTTTCTGCCATAGCGGCCGCGACTGGTCTGACCGGCCTGTCTGATCGAGAGCGATCGCAAGTCCCTGCATCGCCCCATAATGATCCGGGTCAACGCTCAGAACCTTCCGGAAAT
Source organism: Gemmatimonadaceae bacterium (assembly GCA_035281765.1). Lineage (GTDB taxonomy): Bacteria > Gemmatimonadota > Gemmatimonadetes > Gemmatimonadales > Gemmatimonadaceae > UBA4720. The sequence continues at coordinate 2,033 of DATEDH010000014.1, read as the reverse complement.
CATTCTCGGCAGCGCGCGGATCCCGCATCGTATAAAGCGACCGGATTGCGATTCGCATAGTCGAGTCCTCGGCGCTATCGGGCGACCTGGCCTTCAGCACGTACAGAAAAGGCACGCCCTCCCTCTCAATGATGTGAAGTACACTCCGGCCGTAGACCAGATGCTGGTTCCAGCGGGTGAGGGACAAGACAACATCGGGGTGATCCACAATGTCCACCGGCTTGAATCGCTGTACTTCCGGCTTTGCAGTATGCAGATAGTAGTACGTCAGGAATGGATTGCTGGGATTTGCGACCGCAATCGACCCCGGTGGCGCATCCGGCTCATAGTTACGCGCGAGCCACTCGATTCCTTCCTTGTATGATGTGCCCCAGTACTCTGTATCGAAGCGGCCATATGCAGCACCAACGCCGCCCGATATGCGATTGAAGAACGCATACTGGTACGGGTGCAGCGCGACCATGTCCCGGACAACAAATCCTGCGTCGACCAGAAGGGCGGCAGCAATGCCCGCCTTCACAGCTCCTGGCATTCGCAACGAAAACAACCAGTTCACGCCGATCGCTGCGACGACAGCAAGCGGCGGAATGACGAAAAGAAAGAGCCGGGTGCTGTCGTACACGGTTGGCCGCAGCACTACCGCCGCGATGATCGGGAACGCCGCGACCATTGCAAAGAAGCCGAGCTTCGCCAGCCTGTCGACAGCCTCCGGATCGCTGCGCACGCCGCGAGAAATACGGCGAACGGCTGCGGCGACGAACGCAACGAGTCCGACGAAATAAAATTCAGGCAACGTCACTACGAGCAGCACAGGCAGGTACTCTCTCGGCAGCATGCTCGAGAAAATGAACTGTCCGCGAAACAGGTTCGTGAAGCCCGCGCCATTGAAAGTTGCGCTTCTCACAATCGCGCTTACCGGATTCATGATCGGGTTGACCTGTGCGAACGGCCACCAGATGATCATGAATATCCATGCAATGAGCCACGTTGCCATGACTGCGGCCAGGATGCGGCGTATATCGCGGCCGCTCAGTGGCTGCGTCGCGCGCGACTTGAAACGCTGCGTGAAAATCCACGCGACAGCGAGCAGGAGAGCGTAACCGAACACCATGATGCTGCCGACTCGCACCGATATCGGAAGACCGAGTGCGAGCCCAGTGAGCACGATTCGCCTCGCGCCCGGGCGAGGAAGCTCATCATAAAGGACCAGCAGTGCGTAGACCGAGGTGATATAGAATGCAGCCACTGGCAGGTCTTTCGGGTTGATGAACGAATGGCCGTAATACACCGGCGTGAGCATCAACATGAGCGCCGCGAAAAATCCTGCACGCGAGCCAGCGAGGCGGCGCGCCGTAAGGAACGTCACTACGACGCCGAGAATTCCGGTGAGCGCGATGGCAAGGTGAATTCCCTCGTATTTGCCGAACGGCAGGATTTCGCCGAGCGCCGCTGCCGGTGCGCTGAACAACGCGCCATAGATGTATTCGCTCGTTATCGTGCTCAATACCGTGCGATCCCTGAAGCCCGACGTCCACCAGCGAATGAAGTCGGCGCCCTGCGCGCGGGAAAACTCGTCGTCCCACGAAACGCCATAATCACGGAAGGTGGTCAGCACGATTACGGACAGCGCCAGCGTGATTACGATGAATGCCCTTTCCCAGCGGTCCTGCGAGCGAATCAGGCGCATAAGGCGGCGTGTTGAGGTCAGCTGGTTAAAGCCGTTGAGTTCAGGCCGAGGCTCGTCCGATCCTGGAGTACGACCGATGAAGACCCGAGTGAATCTGCCCGGACTGCACGTGATCTAGGAAGCCGCGAAGAACATTGGTGTCGCCCCTGAACATCCGCGGCTGCACCTCTTCCAGGGTCCTGCGTGTCTGCTGAGGATTGAACCTGTCGCGCGCGCGTCTCAGCTCGACAGCCAGGCTTTCCGGGTCGTTCCTGTAAACGACGAAGTTCGAGGAAAGAGTCGGCTCTCGTTTGGTAGTGTAGTCCTCGCTCAGCCAGTGCGCCGTAACCCAGTGCGGATCAGGGGT
>DATEDH010000013.1:0-5144 GCA_035281765.1 Gemmatimonadaceae bacterium | reverse complement strand
CTCGCTCGTGATCTTCTCGCGTTTTCCCGTGGACATTGCCGAATAAGATAAATGCTCGCTACAATTGGCGGGTGCTCGAGTCTCCCTGCTACGTAATCTCGGATGCCCACATCGGCGTAGCATCGCTCGACATCGAGCGGTCGCTCGTGGCCTTTCTGAGAGGACTTGTCGGCAAGGCCGGCTCTCTCGTGATCAACGGCGACCTGTTCGATTTCTGGTTTGAATGGAAATCGGTTATTCCCCGCAAGAGTTTCCGCGCACTCGCCGCGCTTGCTGATCTCCGAGATTCCGGACTTCCAATATTATGGATCGCCGGAAACCACGACTGCTGGGGCGACGAGGTCCTTCGCGAAGACATCGGCGTCGACTATTTCGCGGGTACGTGGGATGGCAGTCTCGCGGGATGGAAGACACGCATAGAGCACGGCGACGGATTGCGCGAGAAGGAAGACCGTGGATACAGGTTAGTGCGGCCCATCATGCGAAACCGGCTGGCGATCAAGGCATTTCGAGCGCTGCACCCCGATTGGGCGAGTGCGCTCGCTCACGGGAGCTCCGGCGCGAGCCGCACTTATCGATCGCGCGATGAAGGCCGTGGCCTGAGAGCCATCGCGCTGCAGGAACTCGAGCGAAACAGGGACATCGAGCTTCTCATTTACGGTCACTCTCATGTTGCCGCACTCGAGAAAGCACCTGGAGGCGGCGTATTCGCGAATGCAGGATCATGGCTCGACGCTCCCACATACCTTCGCATCACACCCGAACGGATCGAGCTTCGCTCGGCGACAGGATCAGCCGAGGGTGACTGTCTCGACTCGATCGATCGAGGCGCCGAGAAAGCGTCCGCCCACTCGTAGGAATTGATCGGGCGCGTCTGACGCGATGAACCGGTAGCGCGCATCGTCGGTCTGCTCGTGCGCGAGTCCTTTTTCCCTGAGTGTTTTCGCCGTCTGAGCAGCGGTTTCCTCAGCGCTGTCAATTAGTCGCACTTCGCGACCAATTGTCTCTCCAATGATGGTTTTCAGAAGTGGATAGTGAGTGCACCCGAGCACGAGCGTATCCACGTCCTCCGAGTCGAACCGGCTGAGATATTCCTGTGCGACGAGTCTAGTGACTTCGGTATCGAGCCACCCTTCTTCCACGAGGGGAACGAACAGCGGACATGCCTGTGCGGTGATCCGGCTATTCGGCGCAGCGGCGGCGATTGCACTCTCATACGCGCGCGAGTTCACGGTTCCCTGCGTGCCGATTACGCCGACCTTTCCTGATCGTGTTGCCTTTGCGGCAGCGCGTGATCCAGGCTCTATCACGCCGATCACTGGAAGCGGATTCTCCTCCTGAAGTATAGGAAGCGCGTGAGCCGTCGCAGTATTGCACGCGACCACGATCGCCTTCACGCCTTCACGCTTCAGAAAGTCGACGATCTCCCTGCTGTACCTGATGACGGTGTCAGGGCTTTTTGGACCATAGGGGACGCGCGCCGTATCGCCAAAGTAGATGATGCTCTCATTGGGAAGCTGTCGCATCAGCTCGCGAACGACTGTGAGACCTCCGATGCCGGAGTCGAACACTCCAATCGGTGCGCTGCTCGATATGCTCATTGCTGCAGATCTGCCTACCAGCTTACGCGGGCGAGGACCTTCAGGCGACCGTCGCTGTAGTTCGCCTGCACGTTGGTGTTGAAGTCAGCGAGATGCGCAGCGACATATGCATCTGCTCCCGCGAAGAGATGATTGAAGACGACTGCAGCAATCCAATCCTCTAGATGCGTTCTGCGGGCGCGAATGCGGCCGACGAGATTCGGATTCTTTGGTACCGATGTATAAGTCGTGTCACCGGTTACCTGATCGACGATCGGCTGGCCTGATTCGTCGGTCGCGACAACCATGACTGTGTCCTTGCGCGCGTCCTTTGCCTTCTTGAGATCGAACCACGACTTCGCCGACATTCCGACCGTTCCCACTTCGCTCACGATAAAAATCGTCGCTGCCTTTGGCCTTCCAAGCTTGAGCTGTGCAAGACCGGGCAGGAGAGCCGAGCGCACGAATGCACTGCCGGGCGAGATTGGCACTTTGCACGGCGGCGGTCCGCTCTTTGGAGCGACTGGCCCGAGGATGACGCTCGGTACCTGCACGGCGCGCGATGTATCCTGCGGCACCGGGAGACACTCTGTGACCTTGTCCAGTTTGGGAGGGCGCACCTGCGGTGGCTCCTGCTGCTGCCCTTCCACGCAGTACGGCGCAACGATCAGCGCGAGGGCGACAAGCGCCATGGCGGGAGAGTGTGGGAATCGAACCCACCCGACCCGACAAAGTCGGGTCACACCAGTTTTGAAGACTGGGGAAGCCACCAGGCCCCATCCACCCCCGTGATCAGTCAACCACGATGGCAATGTTTTCTCTTTCGGCAACTTCTCCGATTTCGTGCGATCCATTCACACGCGAAAGATAGTGCGACACACGGTCGTGAGGCACAGCGACAAGCAATCCGCCTGACGTTTGCGGATCGCACATGATGGCCGCGATTTCGTCGCTTACGTTCTGCCACTCGACGAGCGGCTCCAGATAAGCGCGGTTCCGCTTCAATCCGTCGTTGCTCGCCCCCGCCTTCCACGCATCGAGCGCTCCGGATAGCAGCGGTACTCGAGACGAGTGGATGCGAAGCGTGACATTGCTCGCCCTCGCAATGTGCGAAGCATGGCCAAGCAATCCGAATCCCGTGATGTCGGTCGCGCATTTTGCCTTTACCGCGAGAGCGGCGCGGCTCGCTTCACCGTTGAGCGATTTCATATGCGAGATCATCGAGGTCGCATCCTCTTTGGAGATGCTCCCTTTCTTGAGCGCCGTCGCGAGGATTCCATTCCCGATTGGCTTCGTAAGAACGAGTCGGTCACCTGGTTGCGCTCCGGCGTTCGTCAGGAGAAACGCGGGGTGCGCGCGACCGGTAACGGAGAGGCCGTACTTGAGCTCTGCATCGGTTATCGAGTGACCGCCTACGATGTGCGCGCCCGCTTCGTGAACCTTGTCCTGACCGCCGCGCAAAATTTCCGTGAGAACATTCAACGGAAGTTGGCCCGTCGGAAATGCGACGATGTTCAATGCCGTGAGCGGCTGTCCGCCCATCGCGTACACGTCGGACAATGCATTCGCGGCCGCGACCTGTCCGAATTCATAGGGATCGTCGACTATGGGCGCGAAGAAATCGACCGTCTGAACGAGGGCGACGTCGTCAGACAGCAAATAGACTCCCGCATCGTCGAACGTCTCACGTCCAACCAGCAGACGCGGGTCTTTCGACGATGGCAATGGAGCGAGCACCTCGGAAAGGTCGCCCGGACCCATCTTAGACGCTCAACCAGCGCACCTCGCGAACGCGGTGAGACGAAACAGCTCTTCTCTTGTTTTCGAGGTGCTCATTGTTGCTCCGTTTGAGGATCAGCTTCGCACTGCAGCTACGACATCGATCTCGACCAACGCGCCGCGCGGAAGAGCGGACACCTGCACGGTCGAGCGCGCGGGGCGCGCCTCGCCGAGAAGATTCCCGTATATCTCGTTGACCTTCGGAAAATCTGCCATGTCGTGCAGATAGACTGTCGTCTTGACGACGTCACTCCATCCGAGATTCGCTGCCGAAAGCACAGCGGAAAGATTTGCCATCACGCGCTCAGTCTGCGCCGTAATTCCGCCGTCCACTATCTGGCCGCTGGCAGGATCCAGTGCAATCTGGCCTGCGGAAAAAAGAAACCCGCCGGAAATGACGGCCTGCGAGTAAGGCCCAATCGCTGCGGGCGCGTTGTCTGTCTTCACTTGCTCCACTATCCGCCTCATTTGGTGTCAGGTGATTGGCAATGTTACCAGCTTCGAGATACTTCACGCCAGCGCGAAGAGCCTGCGCGCATTCTCCGAAACGATCGTGCCCATTTCCCGCGCATCCATTGCCCGTGCGCGAGCAATGTGATCCACCGTGTGGCTCACCCACGCGGGCTCATTACGCTTTCCCCGATTCGGAACAGGTGCGAGATAAGGGGAATCGGATTCGGCGAGAATTCTGTCCTGAGGAACAAGCCGGATCAGATCGTCATCGCTCCACTTGCGAAAGGTGACAATCCCGCTGAACGAGACGTACCAGCCATGCGCAATTGCAGCTTCGGCGAGCGCGTGCGACCCGGTATAACAATGCAGAACACCGGTCACACCGCTCGCGCCGGCTTCCGTGATCATCGATCTCGTGTCGTCCTCAGCATCGCGTGTATGTACCACGACCGGCTTGTGGGTCTCTCGCGCCAGAGCGATCTGTTCAGCAAATGTCCGTCGCTGCTCGAGACGCGGTGAGTTGTCATAGTGATAATCGAGCCCGCATTCCCCTACCGCGACAGCTCCCTGGCCGAGCAGCACGCGAAGCTCATCGGTATCGGTGGACGCGTTGAATCCGATTGCGTCGTGCGGATGAATTCCCGCCGTGTAAAAAATAAATCCAGGATACTGCGCAGCGACGGCAGCAGATGCGCGAGCGGCGCCGAGGACATCCCCGGCGCCGCTTCCGGAGCCGATGCAGACTATTGCCGCGGCCCCATTGTCACGTGCTCTTGCGATTACCGCGCTGCGGTCGCCGTCGAACGCCGGGTCGGCGAGGTGCGCGTGGCTGTCGATGTACCGCGTGAGATTCCGATCTTCCTCGGCCACTTCCTTTCGATCCAGAGAAGCGTTGGTCCTGCGATGTAAATGGAGCTGAACGTTCCGGTAAAGATACCGAACGCCATCACCCACGCGAACGGTCGAATCACTTCTCCAGCAAAGATGAGAAGTGCAAGTGTCGCTGCAAATGTCGTCGCGTGAGTCAGGACCGAGCGAGGAAGAGTCTCGTTGATCGCGCGATTGAGCGTCTGGTAGAGCGATTCCTTTCTTCCTTTTCGCAGATCTTCGCGCACGCGGTCGAAAATGATGATCGTGTCGTTGAGCGAGTAGCCGATAACTGTAAGGATGGCCGCGATTACCGTGAGCGACACCTCGAGATGCATGATCTTGATGAAAGCAAGCGTTGTAATGACGTCATGCGACGTGGCAATCAATGCTGCCAGCGCAAAGCGCCACTCGAAGCGAATTGCCAGATACACAGTCGTGACAAGGAACGAAAGGAGCATCGCG
>DATEDH010000012.1:0-2164 GCA_035281765.1 Gemmatimonadaceae bacterium | reverse complement strand
CTGGTCGATAATGTGGACGCTGATCTGCGCCAGTCGGTACACGTTCGCTTCGCGCGCCCGGAAATCGCCGCCCTTTACCGTGTCGTAAAACAGCCGATAAACGCTGTCACCATCATTCTGATAATTCTTTGCTGCATTGATTCCACCCTGCGCAGCGATGCTGTGCGCGCGGCGCGGAGAATCCTGGAAGCAGAAGCACTTTACGTTGTAGCCAAGCTCGCCGAGCGTTGCTGCAGCAGCGCCACCCGCAAGGCCGGATCCGACGACGACGACTGTGTATTTCCGCTTGTTCGCGGGATTAACAAGCTTCATCTCGAAGCGGTGGCGATCCCATTTGCGCTCGAGCGGTCCGCCGGGAATGCGTGCGTTCAGTTCCATGTCAGCCAATCAACCCCGCAAATACGGCAACCGGCACCGCGGTAAAACCAAGCCATAAAATCAGAGCAACACCAAGTGCGATTGTGCGATGGAGAGGACGCTGTCTTGGCTGCGACATTCCAATCGACCGAACTGAGCTCCATGCGCCATGATATATGTGCAATCCAAGTGACATCATCGCAATCACGTAGAACAGCGTGATCCACCAGATGCGGAAGCTCATGACGATGTTCGTGTACACGTCGGCCTTGTCGAACACACCCTCCGGACGCCATCCCGGATTGGTGAAGTGCAGGATGTGAAGGATGATGAAAATGAGGAGCAGAACACCGCCCCATCTCATCGTCCGCGCGGCCCACGTGCTGACCTGTGGCTCGCGTTTTACATAGCCCGCCGGTCGCGCAGCCCTGTTCTGCATCGTCAGCTGATACGCTGCAATCACATGCAGAATCACCGACACAATGAGAACGATGCGCAGCAGCCATAGCAGCTCGCCCGTGCTCGCGAGGAAATGCGCGTAGGCGTTGATGGCCTCCGGTCCACGAAAGGCGAGCAGGTTGCCCGCCATGTGGAGAATGACGAACCCGATCCCGATGAGGCCCGTCACTCCCATCACGATTTTCTTACCTATCGCGGCACTGTAAAAGCGCGCAATGCGGTTCATCGAATCAGAGCTTCACTGCGCTCATTGGCTCTTTGACAGCCTCAGCGCTTTTCTCCAGTGCGGCACGCTCATCATCGGTGAGTGAGACTTCGATGATCCTCTCCAGGCCGTTGCGTCCGAGCTTGCACGGAACACCAAGGAACAAGCCTGACATTCCATACTCGCCTTCGAGCCATGCAGCGCATGGAAGAATGCGCTTCTGGTCCTTCACGATTGCCTCACACATTTGAACCGCTGCAGACGAAGGCGCGTAATACGCAGACCCGGTCTTGAGATACTTCACGATTTCGGCGCCGCCGCTCCGAGTGCGATCGACGATCGCATCGAGACGATCCTTCGGCATCAGCTGCGTGATTGGAATGCCACTCACGCTCGTGTAGGAGATGAGAGGTACCATCGTGTCGCCGTGTCCGCCGAGCACCATTGCCTGGATGTCGCGAACCGAGACGTCGAGCGCCTCCGCAATGAACGAGCGATAGCGGGCGGTGTCGAGCACACCTGCCATGCCGAGCACGCGCTCGCGGGGAAAGCCAGTGACTTCCTTTGCGACCCACGACATCACGTCGAGCGGGTTCGAGACCATGATGATGATCGCATTCGGAGAGCTCTGCTTCACGCTCTCGGCGACCTGCTTCACGATGCCGGCGTTGGTATTGAGAAGATCATCACGCGACATGCCCGGCTTGCGTGCGATGCCTGCGGTGATGACGACGATGTCGGAGTTTGCTGACTCGTCGTATCCGTTGGTTCCGATTACGCGTGAATCGAATCCTTCGATGGGCGCGGACTCCCACTGATCCAGTCCTTTGCCCTGCGGAACCCCCTCCATGATGTCGACGAGAACTACCTGGCGCGCGAGCTCTTTTTCAGCGATGCGCTGGGCGGTCGTCGCGCCAACGTTGCCGGCGCCTACGACCGTAATCTTGTTGACCATTTTCTCTTTGAATTTTTGTGGTGACTTACACTACGAAAGTTATTTCTTGCGGGACCCTGTGGCAAACTCATCCGCCCACTTGAGAGAGCGCCTTCAGCCCGCCTGTCTGCATCTGAATGAGATGATGCTCGAGCGGCTTCGCGGCGAGCGCCGCCTTGAACAGGGGCGCGAGCCGAACGCCGGAACGC
>DATEDH010000011.1:0-7437 GCA_035281765.1 Gemmatimonadaceae bacterium | reverse complement strand
CGGGCGCCGGCGATGAGATCGTCTCCACCGCCTGAGGCGCTGACGCAACTGGAGCCGGCGCGGCAGCCGGAATATCAGGAGTCATCTCGCTCAGCTTTTGAATCGCGCGAAGCTCGGCTAGCTGGCCATCGAGTGACACACGGTCCGCCGCAATTTTCTCCAGGGCTGACTCCGCTTCCGTGCGGATCTGCTCCCATTGACCCGCCTCGTATTCGCCAACCGCGGCGCGAAGCTCGGCTTCCTGAAGCCCCTCACGGCGCGTGTCTTCGTCTCGCGCGACTTCGACGAGGCGCGCTGACAAAGTGGAAATGCTGAGCTGGAGCTCCTCCGAATACCCCTTGATTTCGTCGACAACTTTATCGAGGCGCGTGCGATAGTCGCCCTGCACCCGCTCGAACACATGCTCAGGGGTCCCTTCGCGTTTCGCCTCGAGCGCGCTGATCCATTGCTCGTATTGCTGGCGTTCTGCGATCAATGCGCGCAGTGCATCGAGTGCATTCGTCTTGGCTTTGCTCATCACGTCACTCCAATTCGAGCGTGGTCGTTCGCGACTTTTCCCGCGCTATAAACTGTACACTAATCGTCCGCCTACAATCGTGCATTTCGCGCGGCCCTTCAACCGCATGCCGGCGTACGGCGTGTTTCTCCCCTTGGTCAGGAACTTCGAAGCATCCACTTCCCACTCAGCGCCAGGATCGAACACCGTCACGTCGGCAATCGTTCCTTTCGTGAGAGTTCCGCCCGGCAATCCAAATAATCTTGCCGGCGCGCACGACATTTTGTCGACAAGCGTGGAAAAATCAATATGTCCGCTTGCAACAAGATTCGTCACTGAAACGGCAAGTGCGGTTTCGAGCCCGACGATTCCATTGGGAGCGTCGGCGAATTCCCGTTCCTTTTCGTCGTAGTGATGCGGCGCGTGGTCAGTCGCAATCATGTCGATCGTTCCGTCTTTCACCGCGTCGCGCAGTGCTTCGACGTCCTTTGCGGTTCGAAGCGGAGGATTCATCTTCGCGTTCGTGTCGTATCCGAGAACGCGGTCCTCGGTGAGGGAGATGTGATGCGGACACACCTCCGCAGTGACATTGATTCCCCGCTCTTTTCCCCATCGTATAAGCTCGACTGAGCCGAGAGTGCTCATGTGGGCGAGGTGAACATGTCCGCCCGTTCTGCGCGCCAGCAGGATATCACGTATGACCATGATCTCTTCGGCTTCGCTCGGTATCCCGCGAAGGCCGAGCCGCGCGCTCACTATGCCCTCGTTCATTGAGCCACCCTTGGCGAGCGTCGGCTCTTCACAATGATCGATGACGGGGATGTTGAACGTTCGCGCGTACTCGAGAGCGGTGCGCATGAGCTGAGCGCTGACGACCGGCTTTCCATCGTCGCTTACAGCAACCGCTCCCGCGGCGACCATCTCACCGAATTCTGCAAGCGTTTCACCTTTCTGACCCACTGAGATCGCGCCGATCACATGAACGCGCGCCGCATCTGCGCGCTGCGCCTGCCGAGCAATGAATCCGACTGCCGCCTGATTGTCGGTGACCGGATCAGTGTTGGGCATCGCGCAAACTGCCGTGAATCCGCCCGCGGCCGCTGCTCTCGCGCCTGTCGCGATCGTTTCAACGTCTTCCCGGCCGGGCTCGCGCAGGTGACAGTGCACGTCGATGAACCCCGGCGAGACGATCATGCCTTCGCAGTCGACGATCTCGGCATCATTTATTTTGCCCGCTCTCTCTCCGCCGCTCGCAATCCTTCCGTCGATGATTATCACATCACCGATTGAATCGGTTCGAGTAGACGGGTCGAGGATTCTTCCACCTTTCAAAACCAGAGGACGATGACTCACTGCCTTCCACCTTTCGCTGCTTCCGCAAGCTCCGGCCTGCCGCCGGCGAGGAGATAGAGCACCGCCATTCTGATCGCGACTCCGTTTGTAACCTGGTGAAGAATCACGCTGTGAGGACCATCGGCAACATCGGAATCGATTTCCACTCCCCGGTTCATCGGACCCGGATGAAGAATGAGAATGTCGCGCGGCGCGCGCTCGAGCCGCTCCCGTGAAACGCCGAACACTCGATTGTATTCGCGGCTCGACGGGATATATCCCGCAATCATTCGCTCGAGCTGAAGTCGCAGGACGTTGAGCGCGTCTGCCCACTCGATTGCTTCCTCGATTCGGTCGAAGACGATCACGCCAAAATCCTCGATCGCGTTCGGAAGAAGTGAGCGCGGTCCGCACACGGCGACCTCGGCACCAACGTGCTTGAGGCCCCAGATGTTGGATCTCGCAACGCGTGAATGCAGAACATCTCCGCAAATGCACACACGCTTGCCGCGCAGGTCTCCGAGGTGATCGCGAAGCGTGAGCAAATCGAGCAGACCCTGCGTCGGATGCTCGTGTGTACCGTCACCTGCATTGATGACATTCGACTCGATCCGCTCAGCAAGAAACCGTGCTGCACCCGACGCGCCGTGACGGATCACGACCATGTCGATGCGCATCGCTTCGAGATTGCGCGCAGTATCGACAAGCGTCTCGCCCTTTTGAATGCTCGATCCTGACGCCGCGACGTTGACTGTGTCAGCGGACAATCGCTTTTCAGCGAACTCAAACGAGATGCGCGTGCGTGTCGAGTTCTCAAAGAAAAGATTGACGATCGTCGATCCGCGCAGCGCCGGAACTTTCTTGATCGACCTCTCGCTTATTTCCTTGAACGGCTCGGCAGTATCGAGAATCAGCCGGATCTGCTCGCTCGTGAGAGACTCGAGCCCCAGCAGATCCTTGCCGAGCGGGCTTGTCACCGCTCGCTGTCTCCGTCGCGTGCCTGGATTATCACTTCAGTCCTGCCATCGAGATCTTCGACGAGAACGTCGACACGCTCGTTTTCCGCCACAGCGACTTTCTTTCCGACAACATCAGGCTGAATGGGCAGCTCCCTGCCCCCGCGATCGATCAACACTGCCAGCGCAATGTGCGCGGGGCGACCGAAATCAGCGAGCTCGTCGAGGGCGGCGCGCACGGTGCGACCTGTGTACAGCACGTCGTCCACGATTACGACGTTGCGTCCGTCGATTGCCCACGGAATGTCAGTAGGCCCGACTACCGGGCGCGGTCCGACGGTCTGCAGATCGTCGCGATACAGCGTGATATCGAGAGAGCCTTGAAGAACCCTGGTGTTCTCGCTCTCCTCGATCAATGCGGAAATGCGGCGTGCGAGCTGAACACCGCGTCTTTGAATTCCGACAATGACGAGATTATCGGTGCCATCGTTGAGCTCCACGATCTCGTCGGCTATTCGCCTCAGCGTGCGCTCGACCGCGCGGGCGTTGAGGATTGTCTTCATTTCTGTTGTACGGGCTGGCATCGGAGGACAAATATGTCGCCGAGCCGCACTTTATTGAAGCTTGCTCACGAGATGCGGACTTCGGCTCGCTTCTCGATAACGCGAACCGCCTCGACATGATCCGCCTCCTCGCCGAGCTCGGCATGCGCCTCGTTGAACAGCCGCGAAGCGAGCTCGATGAACGGAGACTCGAGATCTTCCTCATCGACAATCTGCTTGGCGATGCCGACATCCTTGTCCAGCAGCGCGAGCTTGAATGTGCGCGGGTACTTCCTGCCGAGTACACGCTCGGGGAAAAGGTTCTCCGAGCTGTTGGAGCGACCGCTCGACCCGTTTATGACGTCGAGCGCCACGCTCGATTTGACTCCGAGCTTTGCGAGTGCGGCGAGAGCCTCTCCTCCAGACCAGATGTGAATTGCAAGAAGTGCCTGATTCATTGCCTTCACGGCGTCTCCCGCACCGACATCGCCGCAGCGAACGATCTTCTTTCCAAAGGTCTGAAGAACCGGCATCGCGCGTTGAACGTTCTCTTTCTTTCCGCCGCACATGATGGTGAGGGTGCCTGCGACGGCGCCCTTGACGCCACCGCTCACAGGCGCATCGATGAACGCGACGCCTCGCTTCTCGAGACGTGCAGCTATATCGCGCGACGTGGCAGGATCGCCCGATGTGCAGTCGATGAGCATTGCACCATTCGGGATCGACTCCTCGATGTCAGACAGCAGCTGATTCACCTCGCGCGAGGATGGCAGGCATGTGATGACAAAGTCAGCACCAGCCACTGCATCGCGCGCTGACCCAGCAGCAACGACCTTATGCTCCTCCGCGAACGCAACCGCTTTATCACGCGTGCGATTCCATACGGTGAGTGCAAAAGGATCACTTGCGAGGTGAGCCGCCATCGGCGCGCCGATAGCTCCAAGTCCAAGAAACGCGATCTTCATCTTCGAGCCATTGCCTGATTCCATACCAGGCGCGAAATGTCAGCAATAAGCCTGCTCGACGCCGCGCCATCGCGAATGCCTTTCGTGAGCACAACCAGGACATACGGCCGCGTGCCCTGTGGATAGACGATAGCTGCATCGTGCGACACTGCGGTGATCTCACCCGTTTTGTGCGCCACCTTCGTTCCAGGAGGCAACCCGGCCGGAATCTTCTCGTTGAATTCCTGCGCCAGGAGAATCGTGCGCATCTCGGCCGAGCTCGACGGTGACAGCACGGTTCCCTTCTCGATGGCCTCGAGCAATGTCGCCAGGTCGCGTGACGTCGTGGTGTTGATCATTCCTGCATCGAATGCCTTCTGATCTTCAACTCCCCGCAGCACCGACAGATGTATTGCACCAAGCTCCCGCGCTGTCGACGTGACGTTTGCCGCACCGACGAGCTCGATGAGTTGATTTGTCGCGAGGTTGCTTGATCTTGTGATCATGCGTGTGAGCAGCTCTCTCACAGTGACTCGCTCGCCGACCTTTGAATAGAGGACCGAATCGCCATCGTCTGCCTTGTTCAATGAGAACGGCGACCCGTCGGCAAGCGACGCGAACTGATTGACGAGCAGCAGCTCCTGATCGAGCGAGAACGCACCTTCCTGAGCGCGCTTGAGCACTTCGATCATCACCGGAATCTTCATCGTGCTCGCGGCGTGGAACACGGTGTCCTGGGCGATGTGCAGCAGCTCCGACGTCTGGAGATCCCGATAAGACACAGCGACAACGGCTCCGGGCTCGCGAGCAATTCGAGCCGCGATCGAATCCCTCAACGGAGTCTGCGCGCCTGTCATCATCGGGGTCATGATCAATGCTGCTGCAAGTGCGTTACGCACGTCCACCCACCTCATCCCAGATGCGATGCGTATGCTTCTCGGTGAGGAACAGCGAGCCCACCACGAAAGTCAGGAGCGCGACAGCAATCGGATAGACAAGACCCGCGTAGATGTTACCTGTCCGTGCAACGAGAGCTGTGGAGATGAGCGGAAGAAATCCGCCGAACCATCCATTGCCGAAGTGATACGGCAGTGAGAGCGACGTGTAACGAATGCGCGCCGGAAATGTCTCGACGAGAAACGCTGCAATCGGTCCGTACACCATCGTGACGAAGACAACCTGGATCAGCACCAGAAGCGTCAGCATCACTACGTTCACGGGCGATGAATACGCCTTCATTGCCTGATAAATCGGGTAATACGAAAGCGCAGCAAGGAGATTGCCCGCCATCATGATCTTTTTTCGCCCGATGCGATCCGACAATGATCCAAACACCACGAAGAGTGGAGCGCCGATCAGGAGCGCAACGGCAACGATCTTGTACGCAGTGCCAAGAGGCACCTTGAGAACCGTCTGCAGGAAAAAGAGCGCGTAGAACTGTCCGGTATACCATACCACCGCCTGACCTGCAGTCGCGCCGAACAGAACGAGCAGAAAGATCTTCCACCCGGCGATGTTGCCGAAGCTGTCCTTGATTGGACTGGTGGATGACTGGCCGGTGTCCTTGAGCTTCGTGAACAGCGGCGATTCCTTGAGACGCACACGCACGTAGTACGACATCGCGACGAGGACAACCGAAAGCAGGAATGGGATTCTCCAGCCCCATTGCTTGAACGCTTCTTCACCGACAATTCCTCTTACGACGAGGATCACAATCAGCGAAACGAAGAGCCCGAGTGTCGCAGTGGTCTGGATGAAGCTCGTGTAGTAACCTCGCTTTCCGTCGGGTGCGTGTTCGGCCACATACACCGCCGCCCCGCCGTATTCACCGCCGAGTGCCAGTCCCTGCAGCAAACGGAGAACGACGAGAATTATCGGCGCTGCGATTCCGATGGTGTGATAGCTCGGAAGAAAACCGATTGCGGCAGTAGATCCGCCCATGATCAGCAGCGTTACAAGGAACGCGAATTTTCTCCCGACTATGTCGCCGATGCGCCCGAAGACGAGAGCCCCAAACGGACGCACGGCAAATCCTACCGCAAACGTCGCGAGCGTCTTGAGAAAGTTTACTGTGGCGTTTCCTTCGGGATAGAACTGGGTCGAGATGATCGCCGCGAGACTTCCGAAGATGTAGAAGTCATACCATTCGATCATCGTGCCGGCCGACGAGGCCGTGATCACCTTCCAGATTTTGCGTTCTTCGCTCAAGCTTTTGCCCCCAGAGTGAATCACAAGGGCCGTCCGGCCCTCACCGCGCGATAAATCTGCGCGCGGCGAGTGCGGAGCGCACTATGCGGGAATGCCGTTTCTCCATTTCCCGCTCAGCAAATAGCGGAGCGTCTTGATAACCCGCCGAACGACGAGAATGAGGAGGATCAGAACGAGAATCGCGATCGATAGCGTAACGAATGGATGATTCCATATGAACAACGCAATCGACGATATGGTCGCAAACTCCGCCATGTTGGCGAGACTGTTGGTCACCGGCTCGGGCGACGTGTCGACCGCGTAACGCAGACCCAGCTTGGTGCCGTGAGTGGTGAGTGCGAGCCCGCCACCGATGAGTCCCGCAGCGACCATTACGCCCGGACTCAAATGATAAGTCGTTGCAACAGCGAGAAGCGCAGCAGCAGGCGGTCTGACAATGCTCTGCACCGTCTCCCAGACGCTCGCGACACCCGGAATGAGCGTGACAGTGAACTCCATCAGATAAAGAACCGAAGCAAGCGCGATCACCCAGATGCTGCCGACGGCAGAAAGAGCGCCGGGAAGTGGATCGATCCATCCTGCGCGATCTGCAATGCCGAGTACTGCGACAGTCGCGGGAAGATTGATGCCCGCAGCGTATGCGACGCCCAGCGACTGCGTGAGTGTGGTCAGTGAGCCCATCGATCGATTCCTCCGATTTTCACCCTACGTTGCACCACACCTGCAGTTTCGTGCCCGGTCAGATCCAGCCTTTCTGCTTATAGCGCAAAGTTCCAGCCGTCTCGTACAGCCATAGACCAAATGCGACTATCCTGTCATGCGGATAGATGAGACGGTTGATTGCAACGTCGCGCGAATCGCTCGGCACGCACGACACAATGACTCCCGCTCGCTCGAATGTCGCACATGCTCGGCGAGAGTGGAACGGTGAGGTCACCACTATCACGCGCTTCCATCCG
>DATEDH010000010.1:0-18068 GCA_035281765.1 Gemmatimonadaceae bacterium | reverse complement strand
TCACCATCTGCGATATCGAAGCTCACGCCCCGCACGGCGTGAACGTGTTCCTCTCCGAACCTGTAGTCGCGCGCCAGGTTGCGAGCCGCCACTACTATATGATTCTCACTCACGCGATCGCTTCCTCACGCAATGTTGTCGCGATTGGAAGCGATGCGGCGCGGAATGACGGATACACACCGGCTGCAATTCCTGAAAGCGAGAGAAGGCTCAGAGCAGTCCACGCAGCCTTCGGCTGAAAGAGAAAGAAATCGATCGCTACGGGAAGTCCGGGGAAACTCGCGAGGATGCCGTTGAGATAACGCGCTGTGATCAACCCGAGCCCGAGGCCGGCGATCGCACCGGCAAGCGTGATGACGATGCCTTCGAGCACGATCTGCTGTACTACATGAGATCGTGACACGCCGAGCGCGCGCATTACGGTGATCTCGCCGATTCGTTCGTTGACGGAAACCGTCACGAGAGTAGTAACAAGAAGGAATCCAACGAACAGGCTGACTGATCCAAGTATCAGCGCGAGCTGGCGGAAATAACTCAATCGTTGATCGACCTCGGCGAGCGCCGTCTCGATCGAGATCGCGCTGACGTCCGGAATCTGGCGATACACCCACGTTCTTACGGCTTCGACTTTCGCATCGTCGCGGACCTTGATCATGAACAGCGAGGCGTCGTCGCGGCGCGACGGTCCGCTCATCTCCTGAAGTGTGCCGATCTGCATCGCGGTCGCGAGCTGATTCGCAGCGCCGTAAAGAAATCTCGCGCGCCCGCTGATGATGAGGTTCCGCGTCCCGGAATACGTGCGCAGCTGCGGATTGTATCCGGTGGCAACTTCTATCGTATCGCCGATTGCGACGCCCGTTGCGCGCATGAACTCCTGATTCACAGCGATCTCATCCGGCTTCGACGGATCCCTTCCCGCTTCGAGCTCGTAGTCACCCTGCACGAGGGGGTTTACACCGAGTGTCGCGCTCGTGACAACGGTTCCCCGGATGGGCACGTGAATCGTTGCGCCAAGCACGGGACTTATGGTTTCGATCTCCGGATTCATGCGAAGCTTCGCGATTATGCCGGATACGTTTTCGATCGTCGCGTCCGTATCGAACGGCAGGGTTCCCTTGGGGGCCAGTCGAAGCTGGAATCCGCGCGACAGCAAAAGCTCGCGAAACGATTCCCGAAGCCCGCTCGACATCATCACCATATCGAGGAGCATTGCAGCAGCGACAGCGACTCCGAGGATTGCGAGAAGTGTTCGCGTGCTGTGTCGTCGAAGCGATGACCAGGCGAGCCGAAGAACCATCAGCGACCAAACAATGCGAGCGGTGGAGTCCGCACTAGACGCAGTGATGCCAGCAGCCCCGCGACAATACCGAGCACGAGCGATAGTGATACTGCAAGTACGACGATGTCGGTCGTCACGAGCGAGAAAGTCAGCGGCGTGCGATATACACCGCGATAATACCAGTTGATGAAATTCGATGAAGCCCAGCCGATAAGTACGCCGAGTGCGCATCCGACGAGTGCGAGCAGTGCGGCTTCAGCCACGATGCCTTTGACAACTGTCGCGCGCGAAATGCCCATCAGGCGAAGCGCGGCAACATCGCGTCGGCGCTCCTCGACCTTGAGGAGCATGATGCAGAGCAGGAAGATCGCGCTGGCGACGATCGTGATCACGCCGATCGCTTTATGAAACCTGCTCACGACTTGATAGGTCTGCGACGTTTCGACAGCGATATCGCGTGACCTGTGCGCTTCGAACCCGAACGCGACTGCATTGATGTCTCGAAGCGCTCGATCTGTCGCCTCACCGCCGCGTGTCGCGACTGCAAACTTGTCTACGCGATCGCCATAACCGGCAACCTTCTGAAGCTGATCGAGGTGCATCCGCACGACGTATTCGCTGCGGGCAATGTCAGATGGATCAGCCGTTCGTTTGATGATCGCCGACACAATCACAGTGTCGCCATCTCGTGCGCCGGGTTTTGTGGAGACTACGAGCTTGTCACCGATCGAGATCCTGGCGTCATCGGCAAGCCGTTCATCGATTGCAATCGTGCGGAGCGGTTGTCCCTGAAACAGAGTGAGCGCGAGCAGCAGCTTGATCATCACTCGTAAACCTAATCCCGCACACGCGGTTTACGGCGGCGAGGAAACTCTAGTGCGTCGGCGCGTCCGGATTGGTGAGCGGCTCTACCATCACCTGCGACGCAAGCTGCGGCCCGATTGCGAGGAGATGACCTGATATGCGAAGCGAGATCGGCCCCTGATACGGCGCGCGCGAAATCACGATCACCTCGGCACCGGGAACGATTGCGAGCTCCGCGAGATAGCGCAGCATCTCCGGGTCGTCGTCGCTCACTCGAACAACGCGGGCACCATATCCTGCGCTGAGCTCCCCGAGTGATACGTACTCGGTCTCATCCATGAGTCCTTCACGCGATGGAATGGGCGCGCCGTGCGGATCGACTACCGGCTCGCCGATTGCTTCAGCCATTCGATCGACAAGCTCGTCAGATGCGGCGTGCTCGAGACGTTCCGCTTCATCATGAACGCGATCCCACGGATAGTTGAGGGCAATCGACAGATATGACTCGATAACACGATGGCGCCGGATTGTGCGCAGTGCTGCGCGTCGGCCCTGCTCTGTCAGAGTGACGCCACGATAGCGTTCGTATGAGAGCAGGCCCTGCTCGGCGAGCCGCCGCACCATGCCGCTCACCGATGCGGGCGCTATCGCGAGACGCTGCGCAATGTCATTTGTCGCAACGGAAACGGTTCCGCGGCCGATCTCATAGATCGTCTTCAAGTAGTCTTCGACGGGCCCCGTGAGCATGTCTTCGGTCTCGGCTTCGAGGCGCAGGTGCGACCGCTTCTGACTCTTCACGTGACTTTGCCAATCCGGCCGCGCGAGCTGCCGCGCACGAGCAGTACCGGCACCGTCGAAGCATGGCGGACCGTATGCGCAACGCTGCCATGTATCATGTCACCGATGAACTTGTGGCCGTGCGTCGACATCGCGATGAGGTCACAGCCTTCGCGCGCTGCGGCTTCGGCGATCTCCGTCGCTGGATCACCCGATGCGAGCAGCGCATCTGCTTCGATTCCCTTTTTCTCGAGATCGTCAGCGAGCTTTTCTATGTACTCGCGATCCTTCCTGATCTCTTCGCTCTCGCGGAGCTTGAGCTGCGAGATGTTCCGCGCGGCCCATCCGTCGGCGACATGAATCAGCACGACTTGTGATTTGCAGATCCTTGCAAGCTCGGCGACATGATCGATGATCGCATCGTCATAGAGCGAGTTCTCGACGGGTACAAGAATCTTCTTATACATGTCAGGCCCCCGTGAAGAACTGAATGAGCAGCCAAATGTTAAGTCCCGCGATGACTGAAGCAACCAGGTAAGCCATGATCCTGAGCCAGAGCGGGTTCGCAAACTGGCCCATCTTGATCTTGTCGGACGTGAACTTCACGAGAGGGAAGACGGCGAATGACAACTGCATGCTGAGGATGACCTGGCTGAATACGAGGAGCTGGGCCGTTCCGCTTTCCCCGTATAGAATCGCGACGATCGCCGCAGGGACGATGGCAATCGCGCGCGTGATGAGGCGCCGCACCCAGGGACGAAGGCGGATGTTGAGAAAGCCCTCCATCACGATCTGGCCGGCGAGCGTTCCCGTGAGAGTCGAATTCTGTCCGGATGCGAGCAGTGCGAGTGCGAACATCGTGCTGGCACCGGCACCCAGGAGCGGAGTCAGCAGCTTGTATGCGTCCTGAATCTCGGCCACATCGTTATGACCAGAAGTGTGGAATGTGGCGGCGGCGACGATGAGAATCGCTGCGTTGATGAAGAGCGCAAATGAAAGGGCAATGGTCGAATCGATGAACGCGAACTTCACCGCCTCGCGTTTTCCTTCGGAAGTTTCCTCGTATTTGCGAGTCTGAACTATCGACGAGTGCAGATAGAGATTGTGCGGCATTACTGTCGCGCCGAGAATGCCGACGGCGACGTAGAGCATCGCCGGGTTCGAGACTATCTGCGCTGACGGGACGAATCCGCGCAGCACTCCACCGATAGGCGGTTTCGACAACACTATCTCAAATAGAAAACAGATTCCGACGGTTGCGACGAGAGTGATTACCAACGCCTCGAGAAGCCGGAAGCCTTTGTTCTGCAGATATAGAACAACGAGAACGTCGAGCGCGGTAATTCCGATGCCGAGTGGAAGTGGAATGCCGAACAGAAGATTGAGCGCGATGGCAGATCCAATGACCTCGGCAAGATCACACGCTGCAATCGCCAGCTCGCAGATGATCCAGAGGAACCAGACGACTGGAGTCGAGTAGTGATCGCGGCAGGCCTGGGCCAGGTCGCGCCCCGTGACGATGCCGAGTTTGGATGACAGTCCCTGAAGCAGGATCGCCATCAGGTTGGAGATGAGGATGACGCTGAGCAGCGTGTACCCGAACTGCGATCCACCGGCCAGGTCTGTTGCCCAGTTGCCGGGATCCATGTATCCGACTGCGACGAGGTAACCGGGGCCTGCGAAGGCCATGATCTTCCGCCACCACGTGCCGCCCGAAACCGGAACCGTTCTATAGACTTCTGCGAGCGAAGGGGTAACGCGGGCCCTTCTCCACCCCGCGTCCTTCTCAGGCAGCTTAAGCTGAGTAGCCATGACTAGAGTAAAATTTCTGGTTAGTTAATCCTAATATTAGGAATGACTAACTTTTATGCAATACGCAACCGAAAAGCGGCCCTTTTTGGAGTTCAGCGGTCGAGGAGCGACAGAAGGCCCGATAGTATCCGCTCCGTAAGCCCCCACACCACATACCCTTCATGGTGAAAGGCAAACCGGCTGATCTCGACCTCGCCTGCCTTTACCTGGGTGTCGCGCCACACTGATCGATCCAGCAACACTGACAGTGGAACCCAGAAAGCGTCGGCTACCTCGTCGCTCAAACAGGGATCAGGAAGATCGGCGACGAGAAAAACGAAGGGCCGCACCACAACCGCGGGGAGTCGCACACTTCGCGGCCGCAGATCGTCGAGCACGCCCACCAGCTCGCAAGCGGCATGAAGGTCGACACCGATTTCCTCGAGCGTCTCGCGCATCGCTGTTTCAATCAGCGATTCGTCGCCGGGCTCCTCACGTCCACCGGGAAAGGCAACGTGACCGCTCCACGGATCTCCTTCGTACTCGGCCCGACGAATGAAGAGGACCTCAGGCTCCCCGCTCTCCCCCAGACGAATCAGAACGGCAACTGCGGCGCGGCGGGCTTCTGAATCGTCGACGACTTCTGGAACGCGCGACTTAAGCTGAGACTCGAGACGCGCGATCCTGTCATCGCCGTGCAGTCTGTCCAGCAGACTCACTTAGATGGAGCAGCGAGATTTCGCTCGAAGAAATCGACGGTCTGCCGCGTAACGGATTCGAGAGTGGAATTAATCTCCGGCAGCGGGTGCTTTCCGCCGAACGAATGATTCACTCCGGGCAGTGAAAGCCATTCCCCAGTCGGCCCTGCAAGAGAAGCGAGCCGCTGGCCCTCGCTTACGTTGACTGACTCGTCCTCCTCACCGTGAACGATCAGCCATGGCACCTCGATCTTTGAAGCGGCAGCCGCAATGTTGAGCCGAGTTTCGCCGTACTGCTCGACTTCGTGCAGCAGCTCCACGCTGAGTGGAATGACTTCGCCGGTGCGCGCGTTGGCAATATCGATGAACCCGCGCTGCCTCCACTCTGCAACTACCTCAGGCGGCCATCGATTGGTGCTCGCGATTGCTGCCCACGTTACGAGAGCGCGCACATTCGAGTCACGGGCTGCGTGAAGAATTGCGATTCCACCGCCTCGTGAATGTCCCAGGAGCCCATAACTATCGTCGATCCAGTCACGAACACGCGCCTCGGCCACAACGGCATCGAGATCCTCGAGCTCCTGCATGTACGTGTTGTGAGTGAACGCATCGCGATTGGTGAAATTCTCGCGGTCCTCACCAACTCCGCTGCCGGAAAAATCGAACGTGATCGCGCGGAAGCCTCGCTCGGCCAGCTGCTGCGCGAGGTACGGAAAGAATGAGAAATGCGCGAATCCCTTGAATCCGTGGCATATCACGACGGTGCCGCGAGCGCCCTGTGGAACGCGGGCCTCGCCGCGAATAATGAGTGGCGCCTCGTCACCGCGGTCGCGCCATAGCTCGAACTCGTCGAGATCAATCACTGTTGCATTCACCCCATCATGATTCTACTTCGCCGCCGGCGTTAACCCAGTCGCGAAATCCCCCTGCCATCGAAGCTACGTCCTTGTAGCCCATCTGCTGCATCGTATCTGCCGCAAGCGCTGACCGGTTTCCAGTGGCGCAATAGATCAGGACTTTCCTGTCGCGGGGAATGACTCCCTCGATTTTTGTCTCGAGGTTGCCGCGCGGCAGAAATACCGCGCCAGGAATGTGGCCGAGCGCATACTCATTCGGTTCGCGACAATCGAAATACACGGTGTCAGGCTCAGGGTTCTTCACCGCATCCTCCGCGCGAATTTCCCTGATTCTCGATTTCGCTTCGTCTATCAGATCAGCC
Organism: Gemmatimonadaceae bacterium; assembly: GCA_035281765.1. Taxonomy (GTDB): domain Bacteria; phylum Gemmatimonadota; class Gemmatimonadetes; order Gemmatimonadales; family Gemmatimonadaceae; genus UBA4720. The sequence goes on along the minus strand of DATEDH010000010.1, from coordinate 11,500 downwards.
CCGGACTTCTCAGCCACTACACCTCCGAAAATCGATTTCTGTAATCATACTCAACCTGCAACGACGTGCAGCGACAAATCATCTGTATCGAGAACCGCCGAAGCGCCGAGCGGCAGAGTCCACTGGTCATCGATGTGTCCAAACGGAGCGCCCGCAAGGCACGGAATTCCCGCCTCATCGGCGACTTCGCGCAGCACGTCATCGAGAGCCCGGTTCTGGGCAGCCGATTCTCCCGATGGCGGACGGAAATCACCGGCGACAATTGCCGCACACCTGGGCAGTGCCCCGGCGAGCAAAAGCTGCCGCATCATTCGGTCCACTCTATAGATCGCCTCGTCGATGTCCTCCAGCACGAGGATGGCCCCATGGAAATCAACCGACCACGGCGTCCCCATCAGAGCTGTGACGAGAGCGAGATTTCCCCCTGCAAGCCGGCCTTTCGCCGTGCCGGATCTCAACACACGAGCTTCAGGTGCGCGACCGCATGGATCAGTCTGCTCGACCAGCGCGCGCTCGAATGAGCTTCGCGAGAAATCACTCATCTCACCTCGTGCGGTTGGTCCATGAAACGACACAATTCCGCATTCGCGGTGGATCGCAGCGTGAAGCGCCGTGATATCTGAGAAACCAATCAGCGGACGCGGGCGTGACCTGAGAGCGTCATAATCGATTCCGGGAAGCAGGCGCATCGCGCCATACCCGCCGCGAATGCACCATATCGCGTCTACATCGTCGTCGCGCAGCGCACGATTGAGATCGGCAAGTCTCTCCTCATCCGTACCTGCGAGATATCCGTGGAGCCGTGACACGTTCTCGCCGAGCACCGGCGTCCAGCCGAGCGATTTTGCGTTCTCCATTGCACGCTCGATATGGGCAGCGTCGGGCAGAATACCGGATGGTGCAACGAGCGCCACCCTGGCACCCGGAGACAACGGTTCGATCGCTCCGAAAAATTTCTGTGTCATTCAAAGTGAAGTTGAAAACTGCGCTCGCTGGAGTCAACGAAGTGGTGTACGACTTGCGGAAAACGCAGTGATTCCTACATGGAGCCTGCGTGGCAGACTTTGACAAAGGCGGTCGGATCCGCGATCCGCTTGAAGAGGGAGAAGATAAATCCAACCGGCTGGATACCTCGCGAAGCCGGGAAGAAAGCATGACGGAGTCGGGAAAGGACGCCTTTGGAGACAAGAGTGCCATTCGCGATCCCGATTCGACGCAGCAGGGTGACGGAACGAGCGACCCTGCTGACAACACGTATATCGGTCGCCTCGGCGAACAATCGCCATCGAGCAGCGGCACTACCTCTCTCGGTGGTGAGCCGCGCGATGCCGGGTCCAGAACCGGCCCGGGCGGAGTCGAAGGCGAGCGCGACAACCGATAACGACTGAGTTCGGTCGGACCGGCGAACGACCGGTCCGGCTGCTCAGCATTGCCCTCGGAACAATGAGAGTATTTGTGGCGGGCGCGACAGGAGTCGTGGGACGCCGCCTTATACCGTTGCTCGTAGATTCGGGCGCCGAGGTGACCGCAGTAGCGAGAACTGACGAAAAGGCTGCGCGGCTGCGCCGGCAGGGTGCAAATCCGAAGCGCGTTGACTTGTTCGATCCACCCGCTGTTGAGGATGCAGTCGGTGGCCACGACGCAGTCATCAATGTCGCGACGAAAATTCCATCCGGAACGAAAGTGTTCATGCCCGGCGCTTTCAAGGAGAACATCAGGATTCGCACGGAGGCGTCGCAGAATCTTGCGTCCGCTGCAATCGCGTCGCGATCGCGTGTGTTCATCCAGGAGTCGTTCGCACCGGTGTACCCTGATCGCGGAGCGGAATGGATCGATGAGAGTGTTCCAATTGAGCCAGCGAGCTACGTGCGATCGGTGCTCGACGCGGAATCTGCGGCCACCGAGTTTACGAGAAGTGGTGGAACTGGAGTCGTGCTGCGGTTCTCGATGTTCTACGGCCCGGATTCATCGCTCACTCTCGACATGGTCAATTTTGTGAAGCGCGGAATGTCACCGGCTCTTGGCGGTGGCGATGCATACATGTCATCACTGTGGACTGACGATGCCGCAAGCGCCGTGTTCGCCGCTCTCAGCGTTCCCGCCGGCGTATACAACGTCAGCGACGATGAACCGATGCCGAGACGCGAAGTGTTCTCGCATCTTGCGCGCGAGCTCGGTGTCAAAGCTCCGAGAATGCTGCCGCGATGGGCAACCAGGATGTTCGGATCCGTCGGCGATACGGTTGGAAGATCGCACCGCATATCGAACGCGAAGTTTCGCAATGCTGCCAACTGGACTCCAAAGGTGCCGAGCGTCCGGGAAGGCTGGAGACTGCTCGTGGAACAGATTGGAGGGCGGCGCGGATAGGAGCTGCAGCTGCTGTTATCGCTTCCCTGCCGTGGGTGCTGACCCCGATCATCACGACACTAAGGGTGCGTGGATCGAAGTCGCTCGATGATGAGAGCCCGCACGCTCCGGATGATCCGCCGTCAGTCAGTGTCGTAATTCCAGCTCGCAACGAGGCGCGCAATATCGAGCAATGCGTCAGGTCCGTCTTATCGAGCGGCTACCCGCGTCTCGACGTCACAGTGGTGGATGACGGATCGACCGATGGAACCGGGGACATTGCGCGACGCGCCGTGAACGACAAGCGCCTTCGCGTAATCGAGAGCGGCGCCTTGCCGCAGGGATGGTTCGGTAAGCAATGGGCCTCTGAATCAGGAGCGCGCGCGTCCACTGGCGAGGTTCTTCTTTTTACGGATGCGGATACGATTCACTCGCCGGATCTCATCACGCGATCAGTGAACATGATGATTCGTCGCAATGCGGATCTCTTTTCGGTAGTGGGACGGCAGGAGCTGGGAAGCTTCTGGGAGCGAGTGATTCAACCGCAGGTATTCGCAACGATGAGCGTGCGATACGGCGGGACGGAGAGTATTACGAAGTCACCGCGTGTGAAGGACAAGATTGCAAATGGACAATGTCTGTTCGTGCGCCGCGAGACGTACGACGAGCTTGGCGGTCACTCGCTCGTGAAGTCGCATGTTGCTGAAGACCTGATGATGGCGCAGCGGTATTTTGCGCGCGGCAAGCGCGTCGTTCTGGCACAGGGCACCGGGCAGCTGTCGACGCGAATGTATACGTCCCTCAGGGAGCTGATTCACGGCTGGGGAAAGAACGTGTTTGCAGGGGGGCGCGACGCGATGCCGGCAGGAAAATTCGGCCAGCTCCTTTTTCCATTCGCTCTTTTGAGCGGGCCCGTCTTCGGTTTTGTTCCGACGCTGGTTTTGATCGGCGGATTGTTTGTGCCGCTCGGACCGTCGCTGCTTCTGTGGGCGGTCATTGCGGAGCTCTCACTTTTCATCTGGTGGATCTACATCTATCGGTCCATTCGTGAACCGCAGTGGTATGTACCTCTCTTTCCGCTCGGCGCAGTTGCTGTGTTCCTGATATTCCTGCGTGCGATTGTGCGCGGACAACGCGTCGTATGGAAGGATCGCGAGTACGTGTCCCGATAACTTCATCGATTCACTGAGGAACGTTCGCTCTCCCGATTGTATTCGCATCGGTTCCGAACCATATGGTCCGCGTCGGCTTGTGAAACACCATGTGACGCACCGATCCGCCTCCGCTCTTCGATATCGGCGTCACAGAGAACCATGATCCGTTTTTCGGGTCGAATCCAACGAGGCGATTAGGCTGCACTCCTGTTTCGACGAGCCATATCCGATCCTTGTCGTCTGAAGCCATTGCGTATGGGAGCGACATCTTTGCAGATGGAAGGGGCCATTCCTTCACCTCGCGAGTGTCGGGGTTGAATCGGCCGAGTGTGCCTCGTGTGTAGTCGCCGTACCAGAGCATTCCATCTGATGTGACGACGAGGCGTCGCGGATGAGTGTCGCTGTTGGGAAGTACGTGCTCCACAATCTGCATCGACGCAGCATCGATCATCGCGATCTTGTTCGTCCCGAATTCGACGAACCACGGCCGATTCTTTGGATCGATGACGATTCCATAAGGTCGGGAGCGTGCAGTCGGGGACTTCATGAGATGAATCTGTCCTGTCTTCGTGACGAGATGTCCCACGTAATTCGCATTCTGCGCGGTGAACCAGATGTTGCCCGACTTGTCGAAGATCATCGTGTGAGGATCCTGGACGGCTTTGTCAGGCATCAGGTAAGTCGTAATCCTGCCCGTCGCAGGATCGAGCTTACAAATGCGACCGTTGCGATTGCCTGAATACCACACCATGCCGTCGTCTGCGACAACGAGATTATGAGGGTTGGTTCCTTCATCGATCTCGTATCTCTGGAACTGTCCGTTGGCAGGATTCAGATACGCGACGTAGTTCCCCGCCTGGCCGACAAACCACACGCGGCCCTGCTTGTCCAGGTATGGATCGCGTGGCCGGGTCTTCTCCCACGGCACTGTCCACTCCATGATTTGTACGGGCGCCACCACGGGCGCAGCGGAAGGAAGGAGAAGAAGCGCGAGGGCGGCTGATCTCATCGGTACTCCCGGACGTTGTCGTTTGTCTTCACCTTACCCAACGGAACAAGCCGGCGCCAGACCGCACGCAATCTCAGGGGTGAACAGGATGAGAACATTTGCCGCACTCGCATGCCTCGCTGTCGTCGCGTCGTGCAACGATGGGGCGACGCACATCGAGTCGCCGAACAATCAGGATCTTCGCGTCAGCGCGGCGAAAGGAGGATCCGGAGGCGGTGGCGCGACCAAAATCAAAACGGTCACTGTCTCTCCTGCGTCCGCTTCTGTTGAAGCCGGATCGACGCTGCAGCTCAGTGCAACCACAAAGCCTGCGGCGAGCGCGACATTCGAATGGGCATCATCGAATCAAACAATTGCAACCGTGTCGCAGAGCGGTCTCGTGACAGGCGTCGCTGCGGGAGTGGCGACCATCAGCGCGACTGCGGGCGGCAAGACCGGACGCTCTACGGTGACAGTGACCGCTGCGCCGCCAGCGGGGAGTCAGATAATGCTCGGCGCTGGAGACATCTCCGATTGCAATAACAACAATGACGAGGCGACTGCCAAAGTTCTCGATGCAAATCCGGCTGGTCTGGTTTTTCTGCTCGGAGACAATGCGTACGAGAATGGATCCGCGAGCGATTACAGCAATTGCTACAATCCAACGTGGGGCCGTCACAAGTCGCGCACTAAGCCATCGCCTGGAAATCACGAATACAACACTGCGGGAGCGAGTGGATATTTCGGTTACTTTGGCACCGCGGCGGGCGATCCTGCAAAAGGCTACTACAGCTACGATGCTGGAGACTGGCATGTCGTGGTGCTGAACAGCTCCATCGCGCACGAGGCCGGCTCAGCGCAGATCACGTGGCTCGAGAGCGACCTTACAGCAAACACGAAAACGTGCACGATGGCATACTGGCATCATCCACGCTTCAGCTCGGGTGAGCATGGCAACAATTCGTTGATGCAATCGTACTGGGACGTGCTGTATGCGCACAACGCTGACCTGATTCTCAACGGCCACGACCATCACTACGAGCGGTTTGCTCCGCAAACGCCGACAGGACAGCTCGACACATCGCGGGGAATCAGGGAGTTCATCGTCGGAACCGGCGGACGCGCGCTCTACGGTCTCGGAACCCGCAAGGCGAACAGCGATGTATTCAATGCGGCGACGTATGGCGTTATGAAGCTGACGCTGTCGGCGGGCAGCTATTCGTGGCAGTTCCTGCCGATCGCCGGCCAGAGCTTTACCGATTCAGGAACTCAGAGCTGTCACTGATCCTTCGCCAGCACCGGGCGCGGTTGTGAGTCAGCGGCATTAGCTGCCGGCGCCGCGCCCTGCGGGGCGAAGCTTCCATCGGAACGCACGACGACCGTGGGGGCTGCGCCTGCGGGCAGCTTTACACCGGCATCGAGCATAGCGTCGCGCGCTGCGGATAAAACCCGATCCTGAGCGAGCAGCACATCGGACGTTCTTGATTTGCTCCACCAGCGCGCGCGAATCGTTACTGATCCCGCGTCGAAGTTGACCACGATAACGTCCGCCTTTGGATCGGGCAGCACATCTTTCGATTTGCGCATCACGTCTACGATGACTTCCTTTGCGCGCTCGACGTCCTGATCTGCTGCAAGCTTGAAATCATACTCGAGCCGGCGATTGTCGAAGGCTGTATTCACCGTCACAGAGTTCTTGAAAAGCTCGGAGTTGGGAATCAGAATGCGCCGGCCATCATACGTCTTGAGCCATGTTGCGCGCGCCTGAATCTCTTCGACGGTTCCTTCATAACGATCGTAGATGATCTGATCGCCAATCCTGAACGGCCGCGAGAAGAGGAGAAGAATTCCGGCGAGGAAATTCTCGAAGATGTCCTTGAATGCAAAGCCGATCGCGATGCCGCCAATGCCTAAGGCGCTGACGAGGTTACCGGGAGTGAATCCGGGAAATGCAGCGGTGACTGCAACGAGCGCTCCGACTATGAGGATCGCGCCCTGCGCAATGCGCCCCATCGCAATCCTGAGCAGCCGGTGCGAGACATCAGGGCTCGTTGTGCGGCGCACGATGGTCTTTACGACATAGCTGAGGAAGTAAAAGAAGAGACCAATGACAATCGCGACGAGCAGCCTCGGAAGCGAAGCGCTGAACTCACGCGCCATTTCATGCACTGTATTCCAACTCTCAGCTGAATCCATTTGACCTGTTATGAAATGATGTCAGGAAAGCCGAGTTCTCCGGCGATGTTCGCCTCGTGCGCTCGCTTTCATCAGCCACCCGGTTGCTTGCCGGGTGCACCACCGTAGCCGGGACCGCGCCACTCGTTAAGGAACTGGGATTCTCTTCGAATCTCGTGCCGCTGGATATCGAAGCGATTGACCGCCTGAACCTGCCGTCTGATCTCGAAAATCTACACATCGCGTCGGGTCATGATTCGCTTCGCGCGCTCGTGTTCGAGATCCTGTCTGGTGCCGACCTGCGCGTGACTCTCCTTCGAGTTGCGGCGCGACTCGCATCGCGGGCGCCGCAGCTGCATTTCCTGCTCATTGCACTCGCAACAGGAGACAGATCAGCGACCGTTGCCGCGTTCTCGTCCGAGGGGTCGAGGCAAAAAGTTCATTCACTTACATCGCGTCTCGACGATATTGTCGACAGTGACGCCGAAACACTCTGCCTTCTCGCTGCTGCGCCACATCCCGCACCCCTCACTCACTGTCACTGGCTCGAAACTCTGGGGCGGGAATCCGTCAGCAAGAAATTCTTTCGGACTCTCGAGCGTGTAGTTGGGAATCTGTCGCGGGCCCTTCAGCCCGCACCTTGTGATGCCGATGCCTCGGAGCTCGCACTTCTCTATGTGTCCCGCCTCCTGTTCCTGTCGTTTCTGGAAACCAAGGGATGGCTCAACACCGAACACTCATTTCTCGAGAGCCACTACTCGAAGTGCATGCTTGCAGGTGGACAGTATCACAATCACGTGCTCAAGCCGTTGTTCTTTGGAACACTGAATACCCGGGTCCGCAACAGGTCGAAACGCGCGCGCGAATTCGGACGCGTTCCATTTCTCAATGGCGGATTGTTTACCAGGACACCCCTCGAAATGCGGACAACGCGGTGCTCGTTCACTGACGATGCACTTGGTGACGTTTTTGGTGAGATGCTCACTCGTTATCGGTTCACGGCACGGGAGGACGGCCACTCATGGACAGAAGCCGCAATCGATCCTGAAATGCTCGGCAAAGCATTCGAATCCTTGATGTCATCGCGCGAAAGAAAAACAAGCGGAGCGTTCTACACTCCAAACTCCCTCGTGCGCGAAGTCAGTCGCTCAGCTCTTGTATACGGCCTCGCAGGAGGATCACTGACGAGCGAAGCTGTTGCCTGCGCAATGGATGGTGCCGTTCCCCATCCCGACAGGCGGGCAGCGATACTCGAGCGCATCGACAAGGCGAAAGTACTCGATCCGGCGTGCGGTTCAGGTGCCTTTCTGGTTCATACACTTGAAGAGCTTGCCTCGCTGCGCGTGAAGCTCGGCGACCTGCGGCCGGTTCACTCGATCCGACGCCAACTCGTCACTGAATCGATATTCGGCGTCGACGTCAATCCAACGGCAGTGTGGTTGTGCGAGCTGCGTCTATGGTTGTCGATGGCGATAGAGGATCCTGAAATCGATCCATTGAGAGTTCTCACGCTTCCCAATCTCGACCGCAATATCCGGGTGGGCGATTCGCTTTCGGGTGAGCCGTTTGGAGGATTGAAGGTGATAAGGAGTGGTGAGCTGATTGCGCGGACGAGGTCACGATATGCGCGCGCAAGCGGGCCGCGGAAGAAAGCGTTTGCCCGTGAGCTCGACCGCATCGAGCGCAAATGCGCAATCGCATTCGAGCGGCAGCGCATTCTGTCACTCACGTACGAGCGGCGCGATATGCTCTCGATGATCCGATCGCGCGATCTCTTCGGCCAGCGTCGTTACAATGCGAGCAACTTCGGGAGCAGGCTGTCATCGATCAAGTCGGAGCTCGCGCAGCACAGGGCGGCGCTGCAGCGACTGCAAAACGGTGGAGCGCTTCCATTCTCATTTCCCACCGGTTTTGCCGACGCGGCTAACAGCGGTGGATTCTCGATCATCGTGGGCAATCCGCCCTGGATACGCACACACAACCTTCCCGCGAGTGAGCGCGCGCGCATGCGCGGGCAATTTGCGGTTTTCAGGAACTCCGCCTGGCAACGCGGTGCAACCGCTGCCGGCGCGGGACGCGGATTTGGATCACAGGTTGATTCCGCAGCCCTCTTTGTCGAGCGATGCATCGAGCTTCTCCGGCCGGGGGGAGCAATGTCCCTCGTGCTCCCCGCGAAACTATTCAAGTCTCTAGCGGGTGGAGGCATGCGGCAGCATGTCATCGAGAGGGCGGCCATCTGCGAGATTCATGACCTCACGCATCGTTCCGACGTATTCGACGCTGCGGTTTATCCATCGATTCTCACGCTGTCTCTCGATGGCGAAGCGAATCGGATCAAGGTCGCGTCGCACACACCACGTGAAGTGATTTCGTGGCCGGCCACCGTTAAAACTCTTCGGCTCGATGATTCTGCCGGAAGCCCGTGGATTCTGGCTCCGCCAAAAGTGCGGTCTGCGTTCGATGTTTTGCGCGCATGTGGAACACCGCTCGCGGAGTCATCAGTCGGCCGCCCACTGCTTGGAGTAAAGACAGGATGCAACGATGCGTTCGTCGTCGAGAGCGCTGCGGATATCGAGCCGGAGATTCTTCGCCCTGTAATTCGTGGCGATCAGGTGAATGCGTGGAGCATCGAGCGAAACGATTCGCGAATCATCTGGACCCACGACGCGCACGGGCCGTTGAAATCGCTGCCACCGAAGGCCGAGAAATGGCTGCGTGAATGGCGGCGCGATCTCGAAAAGCGAACTGATGCCGCACGTGCAAAGCGCTGGTGGTCGCTGTTCCGCGTTGAATGCATGACTGACTCGGCTGCACGAGTGATCTGGCCCGACATCGGCCGGCGTCCTCGCGCTGTCGTACTGTCCGGAGATGATTGCTCTGTCCCGCTCAATTCATGCTACGTAGCGCGCTGCATTGACACGAACGACGCGTTCACTCTCGCTGCAATCCTCAACTCGACGATCGCCGCTGCATGGCTGTCGTTGATTGCAGAGCCGGCGAGAGGTGGATACATGCGCTTTATGGGATGGACAGTCTCGCTGCTTCCGTCGCCGGGGAATTGGGAACACGCGCGCAAATTGCTTGCACCGCTTGGGCGTCGAGCGAGTGATGGAGATTTACCATCCGACGGCGATCTGCTCGCGAGAGTGCTCGATGCTTACAAGCTAAAGTCGAGCGAGATAGAGCCGCTTCTCACATGGGCTGGCTTTGAGATTTGAGATTGCAGCGCTGGCGCACGTGCGGTCGCTGATCGCGCACACTATTCTCGGGGAGCCCTCCGCAGCTCAACCAATCGATAACATCGATCTCAAGCCCCATCAGATCGAAGCGGTCGATCAGGCGCAGCGGGCACTCGCGGAATTTGGCGGAGTGCTTCTCGCCGATCCTGTCGGCACCGGCAAGACGTTCGTTGCGCTTGCGATTGCTAATCGGACAGATAACCTGATTGCGATCGGCCCGGCAGTCCTGCGGGAGATGTGGCAGACCGCCGCATCGAGATGCGGAATATCACTGCGATTTATCTCGTTTGAATCGCTGAGCCGCGGGCCTGCATCTGCTAGCGGCGGCAACATTGTCATCATCGATGAAGCGCATCACGCGCGCAACTCCGCCACGCGCAGGTTCGCGAATCTCGCGCGTCTCGTCTCGGGAAGGCAGGCAATCCTGATCAGCGCGACTCCAATCCATAATCGGCGTGACGATCTTGCTTCCCTGTTGAGTCTCTTCATGGGCTCGCGTGCCGAATCATTGAGTGATGCCGAGCTGGCTCGCGTGGTAGTACGTCGTTCCGGGCTAAGGCAATCGATCGACGGAATTCCGACTGTTGCAAGTCCGCGTTGGATCGATATCAGCACCGACGAAAGGATTCCCGCATTGCTCATGGGCCTGCCTCCTCCCTTGCCAGTCAGCGATGGTGGAGACGGCGGCGCCCTCGTCGTTCACTCGCTCGTGCGGCAATGGATGTCGAGCGATGCCGCACTTATCGGAGCGCTGCGCAGACGGCTCGTCCGCGCAGAGGCGATGATCGCAGCTCTCGAGAGCGATACGTGGCCATCCTCGGCCGATATATCATCCTGGATCTCGGGCGAAGACACCGTGCAGCTTGGACTCCCGGGGATGCTTGCATCGCCGACACAGCTGACGCGCACGCTCATGCCGGTTGTTCAGTGTCATCGCGATGCATTAATCGATGCACTCGCCAGCGCGCGCGCAGCTCGCTCCGACGTCGAGCGTGCCGCGTCGATCCTCGCGATTGTTCAGCGCCATCCTGAGCGGAAGATCGTCGTCTTCTCGCAGTATGCCGACTCGATCGACGGACTGTTTGTCCATCTTGGTCCCCATGGCCGTGTTGCGGCACTGACGGGCTCGGGTGCGAGAGTGAGTGGCGGGCAAGTGAGCCGCTCCGACGTCCTTCAGCGGTTCGCGCCGTTTGCGAGTCATGCATCGCCTGCACGGCCCGCCGAGGAGATCACGCTTCTTCTCACGACCGATCTGCTGAGCGAAGGCGTGAACCTGCAGGACGCCGGAATTGTTATTCATCTGGATTTCCCATGGACACCGGCAAGGATGGAGCAGCGTCTCGGGCGATTGACGCGCATCGGCTCTCATCACAGCGAGGTGCTCTCGTTCGCGTTTCGTCCTCCCGTCTCCGGCGAGTCGATAGTGCGCATCGAGGAGATCCTTCGCCGGAAGATGCGTGATGCCGGAATCGTCACCGAAACGGTTCCATCGCTCGGCATGTTCGAGACTCACGACCGTCTCACGTCAAATCCAGCGCACGTCACCGAGGAGATCCGTCAGGTTCTACAAACCTGGATGTCGGGGTCGGTAGGATCTA
>DATEDH010000009.1:0-8574 GCA_035281765.1 Gemmatimonadaceae bacterium | reverse complement strand
AATTCGAGAATCACAAAGCGCGATCCCGGCGCGAGCACGCGATTGACCTCACGCAATCCCTCATCGAGATCGGCGACGTTCCGTATTCCAAATGCCACGATTGCTCCCGATACCGAGTTGTCGCGCAGCGGGAGCATCAATGCATCAGCAGTGACCGGGGCGATATTGCGATCGCCGATTTTCGAGACACCGGCGCGCAGCATGGGCTCGGCGAAGTCAGCGCCGATTATGTTCGCCGACGGGTGTGTCGACGCTATCATCGCGCTCACGTCGAGAGTTCCCGCGCAAATATCGAGATACGTTCCCGCTGGATTGCGCTCGATACGGAGCTCGCGAATCGCCGCGCGCCGCCACGCACGATCGATATTGAGACTCAGTACATGGTTCAGGAGGTCATATCTCGGCGCTATCTCCGAGAACATCCGGCGAACGTATTTACTCTTCTCGGCACCGCCCTGGGCGGCACGCATGGCTTCGATTTCTTCGGGCAGTTGAGACATTCGCGTGAAAGTTGACCCGGCGCGCTCTTGAGAGGCAAGCTAACTTTGTCCACCACGATGAGCGCTGGAGCTGCATCCCCACCACTTTCAGGGCTTTCCGATCCTGCAGTCGTCGAACAGGCGAGAAAGGGATCCGAGGCCGCATACCGGGAGCTTTTGACTCGTTACGAGCGCCCGGTGTTTTCGCTCATCTTCAGAATGGTGCGCGATCGCGAAACTGCCGAGGACCTGGCGCAGGAGACTTTCATAAAAGTCCTCAACAATCTCGACCGCTACAGCCCCGAGTTCAAATTCTCGAGCTGGCTGTTCAAGATTGCGAACAACCTCACGATCGACCATTTACGCCGCCGGCGGGTAGATACCATAAGCATCGAAGGCGCGCCCGACGCGGTCACTGCTGAGAGTGCGAAGGCAACGTCCATCGCAGTTGTCTCGGCGGATGAGTCCCCTCTGGAGGAGCTGGAATCACGCGAGCTTGGTACCGCCATCGAGCGAGCGATCGGAAAACTCAGGCCAGAGTACCGGGCCTGCATCATGCTCAGGCACGTCGAGGACAAGTCCTACGAGGAGATCGCGGAAATCGTGAAGCTCCCTCTCGGGACGGTGAAAACGTATATCCACCGAGCCAGGCACGAGCTCAGGGCGGCCCTGGGGGATGTGCGATGAACGGCTCAAAATTAGTCGTGAATTGGCTGAAACCAGGGGCGATAATCCCCCGTAAGCAATTCGTGAGGACCCGTGACAGATAATTTCTCCGAAGAAGACTTCGCGCCCATCGCGAAAGCGATGAAGGATTTGCCGTATTACGCGCCTTCTCCGCAGTTTGCGGACAGGGTGATGGCGCGTGTCCGCATCCCCGGTGCTGTTCAGGTCCCCGCCGTAGCCGACCGAAGGGCAATTGAGCCCAGGTGGTCTGCCCCCATCGAGAGACGGTCCCCCCACCCGGTTCCTCAAACCAACTATCGTCGCTCGATCCCTGCACGCCTTGCAGCAGCGAGTCTCGTTGCCACCGTCGGTGTCACCATGACGGTCGTCACTCTGATCGCGCTGTTCGACGTGAACCTGTTCGTCCTGGTTGGCCGTATTTTTGGCCAGAGCACGATGGCCTTCCTTGCCAGCATGGCTACCGATGCAGCTGCTTCTGCCACCGCGACTGCATCGAGCACCGCAGCGGCTGCAGGCACGGGCACTGGTCTGGCCGTCATCGGATCCTTTGCGGCCGGAGCGGTCGCTGCCACCGCTGCGCTGCGCGCGGCCGCAACCGCCAGTCGCAGGGCTGCCTGATATGTTCGGTTTCGTAATCGGCTGGCTTATCATCATCGGACTTACCGGCTTCATGCTGCTCGCGTTTGGAGCTGACAAGCTTCAGATCGTCATCGGCACCATGCAGAAGGGCGTCGGCAAGTCCCTGGGCAGCGGATTACTTGGCCAGCTTGCGATCGTACCCGGCGCCATCGCAGTCTGTGCGCTCCTCGCAGTGACCCTTGTTGGTATCCTGCTGATTCCGCTCGGACTGCTCGTCTTCATGTTTGCCGTTGCGGGCATTGCGATGTTCGGATTCGTCGCTGTTGCAACGATGACGGGTGCCGCACTGACAGCAGGTTCGAAGCGCGACGAAACTGCGCATGGAGCACTGCTTCGCTCGTTCCTCACGGGAACCGCAGTATTCATGGGAATGTGGCTCGTCACCGCGATGTTCTGCCGCGTTCCGCTTCTTGGACCGATGCTCGAATCGTTCGCGAGCGCCGTGACCTTCATTGCCGCGACGACAGGCTTTGGCGCTGTCCTCCTCTCGTGGTGGCGCGGCGAGTTCAAGCAGGCCAGCTAGCTCCTCCTCACTCGCGGGAACCAAAGTTGCCAATTGAACGTTGGCAATGGTTATCAAGGGCTACGACGCGGGTCTCCTCCTAAAACGAACAATCAAGGAAGTCTGGGACGATGGCGTCCTCGGCTTGTCCGCGCAGGCAGCGTACAGCTTTTTCTTTTCGCTGTTCCCGATTCTGCTTTTTCTCGCTCCGCTGTTCAGTCTCATCGGAAACAAGCAGGAATTCGTCAGCCGAATCCTGTCGCGCCTCTCAGTCGCGCTGCCGCCCGAAGCGTACCTGCTTCTCAGCAACGTGGTAAAGGACGTCGTTTTTGGTAAGAATGCGCCGGGATTGATCTCGGTTGGAATCGTGCTGGCAGCATTTTCTGGATCCGCGGTTCTCGACACGCTGATGGGCGCGCTCAACACGGCGTACGACGCGAAGGATCCCCGCCCGTTCTGGAAAAAGCGTTTGATCGCAATGGGATTCACGATCATTGCGGGAATAGTGATCGGCTTCTCCACGCTCGTGCTCGTAGCAGGCCATTCGATAATCGATTTCGTCGCGCGATTCGCGCACATCCCCGGCGACACGCAGCAAGTCTGGACAATCGCTCAGTACCCAGTCGCGCTCGTCCTGCTGACTGGTTTTATCTGGCTTCTGTTCTATTTCCTGCCCTACGTGAAGCAGAAAAAAGTCCACGTGCTTGCAGCATCGATTTTCACTGTCGTGCTATGGGTTCTCATAACGCTGGTGTTCCGCTGGTACGTCACGAATTTCGGATCGTACAACAAGACCTACGGAACCATCGGAGCGGTGATCGTCCTTCTCACGTGGATGTACTGGACGATGGCTGCTTTCCTGACCGGAGGTGAGCTTGCTGCAGAATTGCACGCCGGCACCGGGAAAGTCGGTGCACCTCCCGCGAAGCTGCCCTCAGAAGCGTTGCGCGATGCAGCAATTGCTGAGAAAGCTCGGTTCTAAACTGATTTAACAGGGAGCGCGGTGAGCACAGTGAGGTTTTGAGGTTTTGATCACTCGCAGTGACAGTGGTTGGCCGATTGTGCCGACCAGCAGAGCCACTCAGACAACCCTCAAAACCTCACCGCGCTCACTGCGCTCCCTGTTAAAAATGCCCTAGGTAGAAGGCTGATACGCTTGGACAACGGTCTCAGCAATCTGCTTGAGCGCAATCGCAGCACCTGACTCAGGCTCGCCCACAACGATGGGCAATCCGAGATCCCCGCCAGCCAGAACCTGCTCGTACAAAGGAACACGGCCAAGCAGCGGAACACCGAGCTCGGCAGCGAGGCGCTCTCCACCACCGCTGCCGAAAATGTTCACCGGCTTGCCACAGTGAGGACACGCAAACCAGCTCATGTTCTCGACGATTCCAATCACCGGAACATCCACGCGCTGGAACATCTTCGCGCCACGCAGCGCATCGCCTGCTGCAATCTGCTGCGGCGTTGTCACGATGATCGCGCCCGAAACCTGAGTTGCCTGAACGAGCGACAGCTGCGCATCGCCGGTGCCCGGCGGCATATCGACAATGAGAAAATCCAGCTGGCCCCAGTTCACATCGCGAAGAAATTGAGTGATGACCTTCATTATGATCGGTCCGCGCCAGATTGCCGGCTGATCGCGCTCGATGAGAAACCCGATCGAAACGAGCTTGATACCGTGCGCTTCGAGCGGGACGATCTTCGCATCGGGATCGACCTGAAGCGGCTTGTTGATGCCCATCATCCGCGGAATGTTCGGACCGTAGATGTCAGCGTCCATCAATCCGACTCGTGCTCCGCTCTCAGCGAGCGCTACAGCGAGGTTGACGGCAACTGTCGATTTACCGACTCCGCCCTTGCCGCTCGAGACAGCGAGAACAGTTCCGAGATTCGGATAATTGACCGGCGTCGGTGCGGGCACTGCAGCGCGTTGGGACTGAGCCTCCTGTCCCATCACTGGAAGAGCCCGCGGCTTCGTGCGCGGAATGGCTTCATTCGTGGGCGCTGCGCGAACTGCTGCGCCGGTTTGTGATGCATCGCGCACATCGACGCGAACTTCTGAAACGCCGTCGACTTGTTCAACGGCCTGGCGAGCGTCTCTCACAATCGTCGCATCGTCTGCCGACGAGAGCAGAATGCTGAAGCGCACTTTTCCATCGGTTGTGGTGGCAATGTCCTTGACCATGCCGGCCTCGAGAATATTCAGCCCGAGCCGGTTGTTGCGCACGCTGGAAAGCGCCATGTCGATGCGTACCTGCAGGTTGTCTGACATGCTTGAAAGTTAACGGGATTGACGCCGCATCATCTGCGTACGTATGTAGTGCGTCCCCACCCTCAGAGGGTCACATGCGAAGCATCAGGTCAGCACTCGCAGTTGTCGCCGCCTCAGCGGTAATGGCTTGTCAGACGACGGTCGCAGCCACTCGACCTCTCGCTCCGGTTCCTGCAGCATCCAGCACAGCGAACGGCCATTCAACAGCGACAGCGCAATCACGCACCGAGTCGGCGGTTCGCCCTGAAGCATCTGCAACAGCGGCGGATTCGAAAAAGAGTCGAACAATCTGGATACTGATTGGAGTCGCCGCCGCGGTTGTCGTCGCCGTGCTGCTCATCTCAGGCGGCGGATCTGACTCCGTCTATTGACCGGAGTCGCTACGTAACTTGACGTATGGGGTATTGCGCCCGGTCTGGAGATCTTGATCGAGATCTTCAACCGGGCGCAATCATGAAAAAATTATCCGCAGGCGCCCAACGGGTTAACCGCCTGGCTACCCCGTGATTCGAACTTCCTTCACCTGCGGCACGCGCCTCATGATATGCGCGCGAATCGCGGGAGAAAACGTAGCGGGCGATACCTCGCAATCGCTGCAGCCGCCGGCGATACCGATGACAGCAACTCCCGAATCAGGCGAGTACTCGACGAGAGTGAGCCGGCAATGCTCGATGCGAAGAAGCGGCTCGACCTCCAGCAGTATCGCCGAGATCGTCGCGGAAATTTTATCGCTGGCTGCGGACGTCATGCTCGTATGATAGAAGCTGCCACTAATCAATGCCACCAATGACACGATTCATTCGCCACGCCGTCGCTCTAACCTTGCTCGCAGGACAGTCTGCCTGTTACGCCTGGAAAAACGTTACGCTCGTGGAGAATCAAGATCCGAAAGCCCGCCCGACAGTCATCGAAGTCACGAGGAAGCTCGGGGGCACATACGACGTCTACTACCCGGTTGTGAACGGCGATTCCCTTAACGGCTGGGAAGATCAAAAGCGGACGCGACTCGTCAGATTCGCGCTATCGGATCTCACTCGCGCTCGCACAAAGCAGATCAGCTCTGGACGCACGGCCGCGGGGGTCGCGATAGGCATCGTCGGCGTATTTGGAATCTGGTGGCTGCTTTTGCTCGGCTCTGGCGGAATAAACATCCAGTACTAAGGCACGAAAACTCTTGCCCTGCAATGGTTTCCGTCACAGTTTGCACACAGTATCACCCTCTGCAGGGTCACAATGAAATACCCCGAAGTCCGGAACTACGTGGCCGGCGACTTCGTGAAGGGTCAGCACGAATATCTCGACGTGTTCAACCCGAGCGATGGATCGGTCATCTCCCGCGTTCCCCTCTCTTCCCGCGACGACGTCGATCGCGCAGTGCAGGTTGCCCAGGCCGCATTCCCAGCCTGGTCGGCGCTGCCGATAAAAGAGCGCGTCCAGGTCTTTTATAGATATCGGTCGCTGCTCGAGCGTGACATCGATGAGCTCACCGCGCTCGTAAGCGAAGAAAATGGAAAGATCTATTCCGAAGCAAAGGCGGAAGTTCTCAAATCGATCGAGCTGACTGAGTTCGCATGCTCGCTTCCCCAGATCACGCAGGGGGAAGTTCTCGAAGTGAGTCGCGGAGTCGAATGCCGCATCGAGCGGTTCCCCCTTGGAGTCGTTGCCTCGATTGCCCCGTTCAACTTCCCTAACATGGTCCCCAACTGGACGATTCCGAATGCAATAGCACTCGGCAACTGCATGATTCTCAAGCCGTCCGAGCTCGTGCCGCTCAGCGCAAATAAAATCGCCGAGCTGCTCACGGAAGCGGGATTACCTGACGGCGTGTTCCAGGTTGTGCATGGCGGAAAGGACGTGGTGGAGGCGATCTGCGATCACTCCGGGATCGAAGCAATCTCGTTTGTTGGATCTACAAAAATTGCGAAGCTGGTTTATCGCCGGGGCACAGCCAATCTGAAACGGGTACTCGCACTCGGTGGCGCCAAGAATCATCTCATCGTAATGCCGGATGCCGATACCGAGATGGCGTCGTCGAACATCGTCGCGTCGATGTCTGGCTGCGCAGGCCAGCGGTGCATGGCAGCGTCAGTGATGGTCGCGGTGTCGAATACGGATCACATCATTCAGCGAATGATCGATCACGCCAAGTCCGTTGTCCCCGGAAAAACTCTCGGACCGGTTATCTCCGCAGAATCGAAGAAGCGAATCGAGAGCTACATCGCGGAAGCGGAACAGAAAGGCGCGAAAATTCTTGTCGATGGCCGCAATCCCAAGGTCGATGGAAAAGAAAACGGCTATTGGGTTGGCCCGACAATTATCGATTACGTAACGCCCGATATGAGAATCGCCCAGGAGGAAGTGTTCGGGCCCGTGCTCGTCATCATTCGCTCGAAGAATGTCGATGAAGCGCTCGCAATCGAGAATGCCAATCCCTATGGGAATGCGGCATCGGTCTTTACGGAGAGCGGCGCGACTGCGCGGTACGTGATGGAGCGCGCGAGCGCCGGAATGGTGGGAGTCAACGTTGGAGTGCCCGTTCCAAGAGAGCCGTTCTCATTCGGCGGATGGAACGAATCGCGGTTCGGTGTTGGAGACATCACCGGGAAGGGATCGGTCGAGTTCTGGACTCGCTCGAAGAAGATGACGACAAAGTGGAATCGGGAGCACGGCGTTAACTGGATGAGCTAACTGGAGGCTCGCATGGCAGTCGATACATCAGTCAACTTCACCGGAATCAAGTTCGAGAACCCGTTCATGCTTTCGTCGGCTCCACCGACGGAGAGCGAGAGCAACATCCTCCGCGCATTCGATGCGGGATGGGGCGGAGTCGTCACCAAGACGATCGGGCTTCATCCAGTCGTGAACGTGTACGGAGCGAAAGCGAAGTTCATGCGCACGTCGATGGAGAACGCGCGCGTCTCGATGAAAAAGCGCGACGGCGCTGCGCTTCATTCATCGTGGAACTGGGAGCTCATCTCCGATAAGCCAATGGACTGGTGGGAGCCGCGCATCCGCCGCATCAAGGAAGCGCATCCGAACAAAGTCCTGATCGCATCGATCATGGCAGGATCGGGTAACGACAAGGAACTGGGCAACTGGCAGATGCTGGCACAGAGATGCCAGGAGGCGGGAGCTGACGGACTGGAGCTCAACTTCTCATGTCCGCACATGGACAGAAAGGACATGGGCTCGAACATCGGCAAGGACAAGGTTCTCTGCTCGACAGTTACCGAGGCCGTGAAGGAAGTCTCGAAGATTCCCGTGTGGTGCAAGCTCACTCCGTCGACGTCGAACATCGTGGAGGAAGCGGGCGCGTGCTTCCTCGGCGGAGCTGACGCGATAGTATCGTCGAACACGTTCCCTTCCCTTCCGCTTCTCGATCCCGAGACACTCGAGTTCGAGATCAACGTCGATGGATATGTCTCGAGCGGTGGACTTGGCGGACCGGCGATTCTTCCAATTGCACTCGCAAAGATGGCTCAGCTCACACAGGCATTCCCGGACAAGAGCTTCAGCGGTATCGGTGGGATCTCCGACATGTCCCAGGCGGTTAGCTACTTCGCACTAGGCTGCGGAACGGTTCAGGTCTGCACGGCTGCAATGCTCGATCATGCGGTTGGACCTAACGTCGTGAAGAAGCTGAACGCCGAATTCATTCAGTTCCTCGAGAAGCACAACTTCAGCAGCCTCGAGGATTTCCGCGGATCGCGACGCGATCGCGTTGTTCTTCAGTCACAGATTCGTCGGCCCAGCGACGCTGATTATGCCGGTGGATACGAGGCCGTCGAGGGATACGCTGCCCCGGAGACCGCACAGGCGACAGCATAAATGACCGCGACAATTCAGCAGTCCAAATCAGAGGGGCGCAGCATTCACGCTGCGCCCCGCATGCCGGCGTGCGATCACAAGCCGAGACCGTATGACGGTCCGTCGCGCGAAGAAGTGCTCGCGATGCGGAAGCAGTACTCCAATCCGGCGCTGTTCCTTTACTA
>DATEDH010000008.1:0-3492 GCA_035281765.1 Gemmatimonadaceae bacterium | reverse complement strand
TGATAATCGGTGCCGACGACCGCATTACCGAGATTCAGGGCGGAGAGCTCGTTGCGGGACGATGGTTCACCAAGCCGGAGCTCACGACCGGAGCGTCCGTCGTCGTTCTTGAAGAGGATGCTGCGCGCAAGGTTTTTGGAGGTGAAAGCATACTCGACAAGCAGGTCAACCTTGGTGGCCGTCCACTGACAGTGATCGGCTTGTACCAGAAGCCGGGGAATATCTTCGAACCTCCTGGTCAGGCGATCGGCGCGGTCGTGCCGTATCTCACACTCGATCATCAGTTCTACCTCGACAAGACCAACGCGGTGTACATCGCAGTGAAGCCGAGGCGGGGAGTGAAAGCCGCTGACGCGATGGAAGCTGTGACCGTTGCACTGCGCGAGTCGAGGAGACTGCGCCCTGCGCAGCAGAACAACTTCGACATGATCACGCAGGACCAGATTCTCGACACGTTCAACAAAATCACGGGAGTGTTTTTTCTGGTGATGATCGTCCTGTCGAGTGTCGGCCTCATGGTCGGTGGCATAGGCGTGATGGCAATCATGATGGTGTCGGTCACCAATCGAACGCGTGAGATCGGCGTGAGGAAAGCAGTCGGGGCGACGCAGCGCGAGATCCTGCTGCAATTCCTTATCGAGTCTGCAACTCTCACGGGCATCGGTGGATTCATTGGAATCGTCGTCGGCCTCGCGCTCGGCAGGCTGATCACTTCACTGATGAACATCGATGCCGGAGTGCCAATCGTTCTGACGATTGTCGCTGTGTCTGTATCGGTGGGCATCGGGATAGTTTTTGGAATGATCCCGGCGCGCCGCGCGGCGCGGCTGGACCCGATCGAAGCGCTGCGGTACGAATAAATCAGCTAAGTTTGCGCATGCCCAAAGTCGACATCCTTGCCATAGCTGCACATCGCGACGACGTGGAGCTGACGTGCAGCGGAACACTCATCAAGGCGCTCTCGCTAGGGCGCACGACTGCAGTCGTCGACCTCACCGCCGGCGAGCTTGGAACGCGCGGCTCGGCAGAGATTCGAGGACAGGAAGCCGAGCGGGCCGCGCAGGTGATGGGGCTGAGCGCACGAGAGAATCTCGGTCTTCCCGATGGAGGTGTCGTGAATACGCCGGACACTCGCGCACAGCTGGCGAGATTAATCCGCCAGTTTGCTCCAGCCGTTGTGATCGCCCCGTCGCTGAACGGCAAGCACCCCGACCATACCGTCACGTCACAGCTGATACGGGACGCATGCTTTGTTGCGGGATTGAAAAAAGTAGCGCCCGATGTGCCTGCATACCGGCCGCGCAAGATCATACACTCCCTGGCTTACCGTGAAGACTATGTGAAGCCCACGTTCGTTGTGGACATCAGTGATGTCTTTGAAAAAAAACTCGAAGCGATCAAGTGTTATGCGTCTCAGTTCGACGACGCAATTCAGGCGGGCGAAGTGAATCCAAATGGCGAGCCACTTTATGATGTGGTCAGGCATCACGCCGCGCATTACGGCTCGCTGATCCGAACTCGATATGGTGAACCATTCTTCACGACAGAAACGATGAGATTCGATGACGTTGCTGCACTCGAGGTAGCCACATTTTGAGCGACGAAATCAACTACGGCTCGTATCTCGCTCTCGACGAGCTTCTCTCGCTTCAGCGGCCGCGGTCGAATCCGGAGCATCCCGACGAGCTGCTGTTCATCATCGTACATCAGGCAAGCGAGCTGTGGTTCAAGCTCATCATTCATGAGCTGGGCGCGCTGCACGCGCGACTTGGCGAGAACGACACCCTCGGCGCACTTGGCGCGGTAAAGCGCGTGAACGCGCTGGTGAGAATTATCACGGCGCAGCTAAACGCGCTGGAAACCCTGCCGCCACAGCGTTTCGCGCAATTCCGCGGCTACCTCGGCACTTCGAGCGGCTCGCAGAGCGTGCAGTTTCGAACGATCGAGGCAATGTCAGGTCTTCGCGATCAGCATTTCATTCAGGTGCTCGAGGAGCATTCGCCGATTCCGGCGCTCATCGCTGATGCGCTCGCGACCCCGCCGCTTCAGGATCAATTCAACAAGGTGCTGGAGAATCACGGTGTAACTCTCGAGCAGATTTACACCGAGGAAAACCAGCGTCCACTGCAGATGCTTGCCGAAGGATTGCTCGAATATGAGCAGGGATTTGCGATGTGGAGATTTCTCCACGTGCAGCTGGTCGAGCGCATCATCGGGCCGAACACTGGCGGGACCGGCGGAACACTCGGCTCGCGATACCTGCAGCGAACGGTCTCACAGAAATTCTTTCCCGATTTGTGGGAAGTGCGGGCGAAATTCTTCAAATAGCGCTGCCCTGGCTGTGCGCTGCTTCAGGACCTGTTTAACAGGGAGCACAGTGAGCACAGTGAGGTTTGGAGGTTGTCTGAGTGCCTATGGAAGCTGGCCATTCTAACGGCCACTGTCAGTGCGAATGATCAACCCTCCAAACCTCACTGTGCTCACTGTGCTCCCTGTGAAATGGTGCGAGATGCTGGTCATTTATTACTTTTAAGGGATGCCCGCTCCTATCTATCTCGACCACGCAGCGACGACCCCGGTAAGAGAGGAAGTCTTCGAAGCAATGAGGCCCTATTTCGGGCCGCGCTTTGGAAATCCTTCCAGCACTCACCGGTGGGGCCGCGAAGCGCGCGCAGCGCTCGATGAGGCCCGCGAGCGCGTAGCGAAGTGCATTGGCGCGCGCGCCGATGAGATCTGCTTCACGTCAGGCGGGACCGAGAGCGACAACCTTGCGATTCTGGGAGTGTGGCGCGAAGCGCGCGAGATCGGACGCAACGCCGTTGTATCCACTCCAATCGAGCACAAAGCGATACTCGGTGCCATCCACGAGGCAAAGGCCGAGGGCGCTGAGGAGCGCTTTGTCGATGTCGATAAGACCGGCACTGTCGATCGTGAATCGTGGGACAGGAAACTGCGCGATGACGTTGCGATCTGCTCGATCATGTGGGTCAACAATGAGATCGGCACGATTCAGCCCATCCCGGAGCTTGCAGCAGAAGCTAAAGCAAAGGGCGCCGTCTTTCACACCGATGGCGTACAGGCGTTCGGAAAAGTGAAGATCGATGCTGCCAGCCAGCAGTTCGATCTGCTTTCAATGTCAGGCCACAAGATTGGTGCTCCCAAGGGAATTGGAGCGCTCTTCATTCGCCGCGGCACAAAGCTTCATCCGCTTTTTCACGGCGGCATGCAGGATCGCGGGCGCCGGCCGGGAACCGAGAATGTCGCTTACGCAGTCGCACTCGCCACTGCTGCCGAGCTGACAATCGCCGAGTGCGAGCGCGAGTGTGAGCGCATACGCGCACTGCGTGATCGTCTCGAGGATAGCATTCTCGCAAAGGTGCCTGATGCAGTTGTCCATGGACGCGGCGCCGAGCGCGCGCCGCATGTCCTGAACATCTCGGTGCCGGGGACTGATGCTGAATCGATGCTGATGGCGCTCGATCTTCAGGGGAT
>DATEDH010000007.1:0-13485 GCA_035281765.1 Gemmatimonadaceae bacterium | reverse complement strand
CCACGAGAGCAACGACTTCGCCGGGCGCAATTCGAAGCGAGATGTCGGTAATCACTTCCGGCAGTGAAGACCCATACGTGAAGCTCACGCGCTGCAGCTCGACTTCCCCCCGCACCGGCTTCTCGAGTCGAACTGCATTTGCATCGGGCGGGCTCGCAATCGTCGGCTGCGTCGCGAGCAGATCGAATGTCCTCTTTGCTGCTCCAACCGCTTCCTGATAGACGCCGAACAGGGAGCCAAGCGATCCTACTGCGCCCGCGACATACAGCGCATAAAGGAGGAACGAGACGAGTGCGCCGGCAGTTAACGTTCCGTCGAGCACGAGTCGTCCGCCCTGCCATAACACGGCGACGACTCCGCCAAATGCGCAGAATGTGAGAATGCCGAAAAATGTCGCGCGAATTCGCGACCGATCTATCGCTGCCGCGATGACATGCGCCATGTGCGCGGTGTACCGCCGTGTTTCTTCGCCTTCCCGCGTGAAGCTTTGAACAGTTCGAATCTGCGAAAACGCCTCTTCTGCGGTCCCTGTCGCTTCAGCAATTCGATCCTGAACGCCGGTGCTTGCGCGCTTCAGCTGTCGTCCAAAGAAAAGCGCCGCACCAATAACAATCGGAACAACGGCAAGTGTCGTGAGCGCGAGCCGCGGATGCGTCGTCGTGAGAAGCACAATTCCGCCGATGAGAAACAGCGACTGCCGCGCGAACTCCGACAGGTTGTAGCTCAACACCGTCTGCAGAACGGTGGTGTCGGCCGAGAGTCTGCTGGTCAGCTCTCCAGTTCTTCGCTCGGTAAAAAATCCGGGAGAAAGACGAATGAGGTGCGCAAACAAATCTCTTCGTAAACTCGCAACTACTCTCTCCGACGTAATCGTCAGGAGATAGACCTGCGTGAAGTTGAGCAGCGCCTGGATTGCAAACAGTCCTATGAGGCCCAGTGCAATGCGGTCGAGCAGATCTGAATTGTGCCGGACAAACGCAGCGTCGAGCAGCCGTCGCACGATCTGCGGGAATGCGAGACCGATCCCGACACTGATCAGAAGGCAGACGAGCGCGCCAAGAATTCTCGACAGATGCGGGCGCACGCGCGGCAGCATCTGTCCAAGCGGGCGGGGCGACGGAAGTTTTTTCTTCGGCGCCTCAGTCATTAGATCGTAATCTTCTTATCGACGGCCATTGCGACGAACAGAAGGGCAAGATACAGCAGCGAATACTTGTATACCCACCACGCCGGCGCAGTCCAGTCGGATGCAAGCTGCATCCTGATGATGCCCCCGAGCAGGATCAGTCCAAGCACGATTGCCGAAACGAGATAGATGATTCCGAACGCGCCGAACGTGAACGGCATGACGGTCAAGCCGATCAGGATCAGCGTATACCAGAACATCTGCCCCATCGTTTCCCTCTCGCCCCACACGAGCGGAGCCATTGGTACACCTGCTTTCGAGTAATCGCGCTGCTTGAGCAGTGCGAGCGCCCAGAAATGCGGCGGCGTCCAGTAGAAGATGATGAGAAAGAGATAAACCGCCACCAGGTCGAGGCCGCCCGTGACTGCAGCCCACCCGACAAGTGGAGGAAAAGCACCCGCAGCTCCCCCGATCACGATGTTCTGCGGCGTGGTGCGCTTGAGCCATCGCGTGTAGATGTAGACGTAGAAATAGAAGCCGGCGAGTGCGAGCGCCGCGGAAACGACGTTCACGAAATACGCAAAGAGAAATGTCGCAGCGGTTGCGAGTGCGACACCGAAAGCGAGCACCGAGACGCTGCTCATTCGTCCGCTCGGTATCGGGCGCAGTCGCGTGCGTGCCATCCGGTCGTCGATGTCGCGGTCCATGTACATGTTGACCGCGTTCGCACCACCGGCCATCAGATATCCTCCGACGAAAACCAGAACAACGAGCGCGAAGCTCGGGGTGCCCGCGACAAACATCGGCGCAATCGTCGTCACCAGCAGAAGCGAGATGATCCTCGGCTTCGTCAGCATGATGAGATCCTGCAACAGCGATCGCTGCACTGGCTGCGGCGCTGGCCCGGCGCTCACGCTGCCTCTCTCATCGTCGATCGAACCGTTGCATCGCCCCTCGCGCGCGACGTCAGGATAGTGAGTATCACGACGCTGAGCCATACGAGCGTTCCGAACGTCTGGTGCAGCGACCTGAATAGCGGCGGGAAATGCATCTCGATCATCGCTGCAGCGATCAGCACCTGAAGAAGGGCGGCACCGAATGTCAGTTTCGCAACGCGCTTGACCACTGGCGGTTCATTGCGCCTGCCTGTCGCGATGGCGATTCCAAGAAGATGGAAGAAGAGCGCAAATGCCAGGATTCGGTGCGCGAGGTGAACGTTGAGCGGGAGCCCGTAGATCATATATTCGCGGCACCATGGAAATCCTGTGCACGACACGGCTGCGTCAGGAATATTCGCGGTCAGCGCGCCGAAGATCAGAACGACCAGCGCCATCACCAATCCGGCGCGGGACGAGCGAAACGCCCTCGCAGATCCGCCTGTGAGATCTGAGCCCGCGCCGAGTCCGCCGCTTCGTGCAAGTGCAAGCGCGAGCGTGGCGAGCAATGACATTGCGATCGTGAGATGAGCAGCAATGACGAATGGATTGAGCGCGAGCTTTACAGTGACCGCGCCGAGCAGCGCGGCGATGACGACAAGCAGCGCGGCGATAGTGGCAGGGCGGAGAACTCCGCCTTTCCCACCGACTCCGGGTTCCCGGCGTTTTTGAAACGCGGCAATGAACAGAGCGACGATGACGATCGAGAGAGCGAGGGCGATGTATCTGTGCGTTATCTCGATTATGAGATCGATGCGGTCATGCGGCGGAAACCACATTCCCGCGCATTTTGGCCAGTGATCCCCGCAGCCCATTCCCGAGCCCGTTATGCGAACGATTGCTCCGAAAACGATCTGGGCAAAAGCAAGAACGAGTGCGGTGAGGGAAAGTCTTCTAATAATGGACATCAGTAATTTACTGCTCTCCACGTCGCGGCGAGAAGCACCGCGAGTATGATTGCGGGAACCACGGCCCACAGCATCTCGATTCCTTTCGATGAGTGTGATGCCATTCCCGCTTCGGATGGGCGCGGAGTGAATGCGCTTCGAAGCAGCGCGAGCTCCGCGATAATGCAAATCGCGGCAGCAATCCAGAAGATCACTACCGTAAGTGAATTGTCAGCGTGTGTATGCACGCAGTTAAGCTACTCGCGCCGCAAAGGCCTTTGCAGTACCGTTTGCGCATGACAGACCCGGCAAACTCCGCCGTCACCGACACGCTCGAACGACGAATCGGTCTCTGGACCGCTGTTGCAATTCTCGTCGGGTCGACGATCGGTTCGGGAATCTTCCGCTCCCCTGCGGGAATCGCGACGCGTCTTCCAGGTCCTTTGCCGCTGCTCAGCATCTGGGTGGTTGGCGGACTGTTCGCGCTTTGTGGTGCGCTGACTCTCGCTGAGGCCACGAGCGCATATCCGCGAACCGGTGGCGTGTATGCTTTTATCAAGGAAGCGTGGGGGCGGTTGCCCGCATACCTGTTCGGCTGGTCCGAGCTCGTGATGATCAGGGCAGCGGCGCTTGGCGGAATATCGACGACGTTCGCGGAATATTTCATTCGCGTCACCGGTCATGATCCGCAGGTTGCTCCCTATTCCGATTATGTGCACTGGCTTGCGGCCGGTGCAATTCTCTTCGCGGGAATATCGAGCTATACGGGGGTGAAGCGCGCCGGGGCTGTCGTCAATCTCATGACATCGGCAAAGGTGCTGGGTCTTCTCGTCATTATTGTGGCTGCGCTCGCGATAGGACTTCCCGCGAGCGGTGGTCACTACACGCCGGCGGTCCCTCCGGGAAGTTTTTCAATCGCCGCGTTCGGGCTGGCGCTGGTTTCGGTGCTCTGGGTTTACGATGGCTGGGCGGATGTGAGCTTTGTCGCCGGAGAGGTGAAGGATCCCGTTCGCAACCTTCCGCGGGTCCTCATCATCGGGACTCTTGGGATCATCGTGATCTATCTACTGGCTAACCTCGGATATCTCGCTGTTCTCACAGTGGACGAGATTGCCGCATCGCCACTCGTTGCGGCTGACGTGGCGCAGCGGATAATGGGGCGGCCCGGCGCGGTGTTCGTTTCGGTGGTGGTGATGATTTCGACTTTCGGGACGTTGAATGCCGTGATGATCACAGGACCGCGGGTGATCTATGCGACGGCTGCGGATGGGATGCTTTTCAAGCCGTTGGCGAAGGTCCATCCGAAATACGGCACCCCTCACGTTTCGATCGGGACCGTCACTGCGATCGGAGTGATTTTTGTGCTGATGGGAACGTTCAATCAGCTCGCGGATGCATTTGTGACATCGATCGTTCCGTTCTACGCGATGGCGGTAGCGTCTGTCTTTGCCTTCAGGCGGCGGCCTGACTACAACCCGGGATTCCGTGTTCCATTGTATCCACTGGTTCCTGCGCTGTTCATTCTCTCGACGATATTTCTCCTGGGTAATGCGATCGTCGATCCCTCGAGTCGCTGGGCGACACTCGGCGTTCTGGGCGGAATAGTTGCCGGGATTCCGGTCTACTATTCAACGGTAGGCAGAAGGCCGAGGACGTAACGGCGCGTCGCCCGATGTGGATCGTTTTTTTGCTTGCCCGCACGATGCCGTGACCGTAGCTTGGTGGCGTTAAATCCCTCCTTTCAAATAGGTCCACACATGATCACACGACGTCTGACCCGTTTTATCACGGCTCTCGGTCTGGTGCTCGGAGCTGTGCTGGCCACTGATGCTTCCGCCCAGGGTATTACAACGGGTGGTGTCAGTGGCTTCGTCACGGATAGCTCGGGGAATCCACTCGAGAACGCACAGATTGCGATCACCAACCGCACGACCGGCTACACCGCTCGCGCGACGAGCCGCGACGGCGGCCGCTACTCGCTTACTTCTCTCGAAGTCGGCGGTCCCTACACTCTCGAAGCGCGCAGAATCGGATACGCGCCGTACACGCGCACCAACATCTACATCCAGCTCAGCCAGCAGGAGCGCATCGATATCCGGCTGAGCCCGCAGGCGACTCAGCTCTCCGAGCTCGAGATCCGCGCCACGACTGGTGAAATCATCGCTCCGACCAACACCGGAACGAAGACCACGGTTTCGCAGCAGGCGCTCGAGCGCTCGCCGACGACCACCAGAAACCTCGTCGACTTCACCCGCGCAGCTCCTCAGGTTTCGAGCTCAGGCCCCGGCTTCTCCGGCGGTGGAATGTCGAACCGAATGAACAACGTGCAGATCGACGGAGCAACCGAGCGCGACGTGTTCGGTCTTGGCTCGACCGGTCAGCCCGGCGGTCAGATCAGCGCCAAGGCGATCTCGATCGACGCAGTCAAGGAATACCAGATCCTTCTTGCACCGTATGATGTTCGCCAGGGCAACTTCGGTGGTCTTCTCCTCAACGCAGTCACGAAGAGCGGCACCAACGAATTCCATGGCTCTGCATTCTCGTACTATCGCAACCAGGATTACGGTCGCGATGTCGACGTTCTTCGTTCCACCGAGTTCAGCAGAAAGCAGATGGGCTTCTCGCTTGGCGGACCGATCATCAAGGACAAGCTCCACTTCTTTACCGCGAACGAGTGGACCCGTGAAAGCACGCCGGTGCCGGGACCATATCTCGGTCAGCCGAGCACCGCAGCAACGGCATTCCCGTTCAGCCAGGCCGACATCGATCGCTTTGTTACAGCGTACAAGGCAAAGGGCGGTGCAGATCCGGGAACAGCCGGGATCCTGAACACCCCCACGCCGATGAACAACCTCTTCGGGCGGCTCGACTTCCAGATCAATCCGTCGAACCGACTCGTTGCGCGACTGAACTACACTGACGCAACGAACAATGGCCGCCGCCAGAACGCGCGCACCGCGACCTCGGCGATCCTGTCATCGAACTTCCACGCAATCAACAGCAAGAAGACCGCTCCGGTTGTTCAGCTCTTCTCGAACTTCGCGAACGGCATGAGCAACGAAGCCTTCGGTGGAATTACGTGGGTCCGCGATCGCCGTACTGCGGAAGGCGATCCGTTCCCGCAGGTCACCATCAGCGTGCCGGGCACGAGCAACAGAATCATCGCCGGCACCGATCAGTTCTCGCAGGGCAACGAGCTCGATGCTGATACGTACGAGTTTACAGATAACTTCACGATTCCGCGCGGCAATCACAGCATCGTTCTCGGAACGAGAAACGAGTATGTGAAGATCCGCAACCTGTTCTCGCAGTCGAGCCTTGGCGTCTGGACGTTTGCAGACATCGCGAACTTCGAAGCGGGCACAGCGAACGGATTCCGTCGCGCAATCATCCTCGGCGACGATCCGAACGTGTACTTCGATGCGCTTCAGACTGCGCTCTACGCGCAGGATACGTGGACTGCGACGCCGAAGCTCACAGTCACCGCAGGCATCCGTGGTGACATCAGCAACTTCCTGACTGACAACTCATATGCTCCGGCGATCGATTCTGCGTACCCCGGACACAAGACGCCAACTGGCGCGTTCCAGTTCTCGCCGCGTCTTGGCTTCAACTTCGACGTGACCGGCGACCAGATCAATCAGATCCGCGGTGGTATCGGTCTCTTCGTCGGAACTCCGCCGTATGTGTGGATGGAAAACGCATACGCGCAGAACGGACGCATCATCACGTTCCTTCAGTGCGGATCAGGCTTCGGCAACGGATCCAACCCCGCACCTGTGTTCAACGTCGATCCGACGATCTACAACACCTGCGCGAACGGCCAGGGTGCGAAGCCGATCGGTGACGTCAGCTTCCTCGACAACGATCTCAAGTTCCCGCAGCCGATGCGCGCTAACGTCGCGTACGACCGGGTTCTTCCTTACAACCTCGTTGCCAGCGTTGAGGCACTCTACTCGAAGACGCTCAACCAGCTGTTCTTCGTGAACCGCAACCTCGCTGCGCCGCGCGCGACGACGGGCCAGGGTGGCCGTCAGATGTACGGTGTAGTTGCAACGACAGGACTTGCCACAACTGATCGTCCCGCACTTGTTCTTGCGAACGGCGGTACCGCTCGCTTCAGCACCGCGATCGACGTCGAGAACCAGAACAAGGATTATGCGTACAATCTCACCGCTCAGCTGAGAAAGCGATATTCGAACGGATGGGAAGCGCTGGTCGCGTATAACTACGGCCGCGCGTACGATGTGCAGAGCTTTACTTCGAGCACGCACATTTCAAACTGGTCGTTCGGACGCACGATTGGTGAGATCTCGCAGGAGACGCCTGAGACCACGCGGTCGCTGTTCGACCAGCCGCACAAGCTCAGCGCATTCGTCACGAAGACTCTTGGATGGGGCAGACTCATCAAGAGCAGCTGGGCACAGGGACTCGGCACTGATTTCACCGTGTCGTATCAGGGTGTCTCGGGCACTGTTCATGACTACGTCTACGGCGGATCGGGCGGGCGTGGTGACCTCAACGCTGACGGTATTGTCGGCAATGACCTGATCTATGTTCCGACGGACGTCAATGACGTCAATCAGATCCGCTTTGCGAACGTCACTGTCTCCGGTGAGACTCTCACCGCTGCCGATCAGGCAACGAAGTTCGAAGAGCTCATTCAGGCAACTCCATGCTTGAAGGAGCAGCGCGGAAAGATCCTCGAGAGAAACTCCTGCAGACTTCCGTTCTCGAACAACTTCGACGTAACGATCCGGCAGAACATCCCGCTCGTGTCGTCGTCGCAGAGAGTCGCAGTTCAGCTCGACATCTTCAACTTCGGCAACCTGTTGAACAAGAACTGGGGCCAGCAGCAGGTCAGCCCTTACGGCACGTTCAACAACCTGACGCTTCTCAGTCAGACAGCCGCGTCGACCGCAGATCCTGCGACGGCCGTGCCGACTGTGACGTTCAACTATCGCACGCTCGATCCGAAGAAGACCGGCAAGCTCGATCCGTACCAGGTCGGTAACTTCGTCTCGAACTACTGGAGAATGCAGCTTTCAGCGAGAGTCAGCTTCTAAGACTCGAGCTTCACCGGTAACCGCGGGCACGGACTTCGGTTCGTGCCCGCTTTGTTTTTCCCAGTGTTAACTTTGCCACATGAAAAGAACACTGTTCGCTCTTCCGTTTGTCTTTGCACCTTCCATTGGTGAAGCGCAGTCGGATTCCACGAGTGATTCCACACGCGCAAAGCTTCCGACCGTTACAGTCACTGCGACGCGCGGACCTGCGAAATCGACTTACGCAACGCCGCTCGCGGTAACGCTCATCCCGAAGTCCCAGTTCGAGGATAAGCGGGGATACTCTCTCGATGAAGCAGTGTCCGCCGTTCCCGGAGTGCTCGCTCAATCGCGTTATGGCACGAGTGACATCCGTCTCAACATTCGAGGATTCGGTGCGCGCGGCGCAGGGGACAGGTCGAACGCGGGAACTTCGCGCGGCATTCGCGTGCTGATTGACGGGATCCCGGAGACGGAGCCGGACGGCCGCACTGCGTTCGATCTCGTCGATCTGGCCGCAGCAGAAGCGATCGAAGTCGTCAGGTCGAATGCATCTGCGCTATATGGAAACGCCGGAGGCGGAGTCGTCTCGATAAGCACCGTTCCATTGATCACCGCTCCGTTTCTCCGCGCAACGCAGATGGCCGGCGGCTATGAATTTCTCCGCAGCGAAGTGAGAGCCGGAACGCCGCTCGGGCCTGCGACACTCGGATTTACTTTCACCAACACGTCACAACAGGGTTACCGCGCGCATTCAGACAGCCGTCGCGCCTTGTTCAATGTTTCACTCACGTCACCGGTTGGCTCGTCGACAGATGTCGGCGTGTTCGTCGCTGCAGCGAACGATCTTTTTCACATTCCCGGCCCGCTCTCGTTCGACGATGCGATGGAGAATCCGAAAGCGGCCAACTCGACGTATGCCGCGCGCGATGAAAGACGCCGAAATCGTCTTGCCCGCATCGGAGTCACGCTCGATCACGAGCTGAGTGAATCGAGCGGATTCTCCTCGATGCTGTTTGTAAATCCGAAATATCTCCAGCGCTCGGAGCGCGGAACGTTCCGCGATTTCAATCGACATCATCTGGGCGGGAATTTCGTCTATCGGAACGGCTACTCGCTGTCACCGGCAATCAGTGCGAGCACTGTCGTTGGAGTAGACGGCGCTATCCAGGATGGCGCGATTCTCTTCTACTCACTCTCGGCAGACAATGGTCGCGGCACCGAGCTTCGCGACAACAAGGGCGAAGGCGCGATCAACACCGGAGTCTTTGCACAGCAGCAGCTCCAGTTCGGCGAGCGAATTGGACTCGATGTCGGCGCGCGATGGGATCGTATCCGCTACGACTATCGAAGCCACCTGGATCCGCGCCTCGATGACATGAAGGATTTCTCGCGAGTGTCGCCGCGACTTGGCTTGAATTACAAGTTTGCGCCGACACACAGCGTCTACTTCGCAGTGGGCGGAGGAGTCGAAGCTCCTGCAGGCAACGAGACCGATCCTGCGTCCACTTTTGGACAGGACACTGTCACTGCGCTGAATCCGTTGCTCGAGCCGATCCACTCGACAACGTATGAAGTCGGCACCAAGCACCTGATGTCGATTGGCACAGGTGTGCTTTCAGCATTTTCATATGAGGTCGCTCTCTACGACACGCGTGTGACGAACGAGATCGTTCCGTATCGCGGCGGAAGATTCTATTTCACCGCCGGCCGCGCTGATCGCCGCGGCGTCGAGATTGGAGCGTCGCTCTTCGGTCGGGGAGATGCGGTGATAAGTGGAAGTCTCACTGCTTCGCGCAACAAGTATCTCGAATACACTGTCGATTCAGTGCATTACGGGCGTCCGGGCAGCATCGCGGATTACTCCGATAATGACATCGCAGGAATACCGTCGGTGTTTTACAACCTGAGTGCATCGACGGGTATCCGCCGCGACATTCCCCTCCGGTTCCAGGTGAGCGTGCGCGGTGTCGGCGACTACATCGTGGATGATGCAAATACAGTGGAGGTCCCGGCGTATCATATCTTCGGCGCCACAGTATCGACGGGCGATGGCATCGCGATTGGTCGGCTTTCCCTGAGGGCATGGGCAGGCGTGGAAAATCTCACCGACAAGCGCTACATCGGATCGGCGTTCATCAATCCCGATGTTGTGAACGGAGTGCCGCTCGCTTTCGAGCCCGGCGCAGGTAGAACGCTGACTCTCGCGCTATCACTGGGAATCCGCAGGTAGACGCATTCTGTCAGCGAATTGTCAGCAATGTGATAGCTGATCAGAACCTGTTGCGATGTGGTGGTCCTGCACCTACACTTCAAATTGGTGCCTGACCTCGAGGCGAAGGCATGAACGTCCGTGCACGCCAGCTTTCCTCATTCAGACGTTATGCGCGCGCGGTCCTGACGCTCGCAGTGATAATCGCTGCGCGACGGGCTCCTGCACAAGCGCAGGGCCTTCAAGACGAAACCGCTATCATGATCGCCTTCGTGACCGACACGGCCGGCAGGCCCATCGTTGGCGCGGAAGTGCAAGTCGTAGGTACATCCCTTCGCGGCAACACTGATGACGATGGCAGAGTAGCACTGCTCGCCGTCCCAGCGGGCAAGGCCGTGCTGCGCGTGAGGCGGCTTGGCTTCGCGGAGCTCACGATTCCGATCTCGGTTACACCGGGCGCAATGCCGGAAGCGCGCTACAAGTTGAGACCAGTAGCGGCTGAGCTGAACAAGGTTGTCGTGAAATCATCCGAGCTGAAGCCTGACCGCTACTCACGAACCCAGAAGTTCGATGGATTCTATCGTCGCCGGGCGGCGGGAGTAGGGTCGTTCCTTACGCGCGAGATGGTCGATGCGCGCGATGCGCAGCGTCCCGAAGATCTATTGCGGCTGGTGACAGGAATTCGCATCACGTATCGCGGCACGACGCCGCTGATCAGTTTTGCCCGCTGCAACCAGGTCAACGTGTACATCGACGGGATTCGCAGTCACGATGGGTTTCGCGACTTCTTTGCGTTGAATCCGCTGCAGATCGAGGCGATGGAGATCTATCACGGCATGGCGCAGGTTCCGCCGGAGTTCAGCCCCCGCCCGAATGACTGCGCCGCGATAGTTATCTGGACCAGGTGGAATGGTGGCTGAGCAATTACAATCGGTCTGGCCTCGCGATCCTGGCCGATAAAACGAACCCTCGGGCAAAGCCCGAGGGTTATGTTTTCTCTGCGTCTCTGCGCCCTCTGCCAGGCGAGCTTCGACGCGGAGTGTCGAACGTAGCCCTCTGTGCCCTCTCTATCAGAAGATCGTAAGGTTGATGTACTTGCGCGGATTCTTCTTGATATCCGCCATCAATGAATCCATGTGCTGAATCAGCGCACGCACGTCGTTGTAGGCGCCGGGATCGTTCAGTGCCAACCCAATAGATCCGGTTCCTGAATTCGCTTTGGTCAGCAGCGAATCGAGCTTCATGCTCGTGACGCGGAAGTCGGAGGTGAGCGTCGCCATGTTCGCTGACGTCGTCCGAAGATTCGACAGAGTCGAATCGATTTTCGATGAGTCGATTCCCGACGTTGCACGCCGCAGCGATGCCTGAGTGAGAGACAGCTGCCTGTTCTGCTCCGCAGCAATCGAGCTGAACTGACTCACAAGCCGGTTCATATTGAGCGTAAGCGCATTCGTTGATGCAAGCGTCTTTCGCAGATCCTGAATTCCGCCTGCAGCGATCAGCTCCTTGTTCAATGCCGTCGTGATTGCGTTGACCGACGTGGCAACCGAATCCGCCTTGCTCGTGATCTGCGCAATTCCCGGCGCCGATGGACCGACTGGAACAGTGTCTTCCGCGGGAATCGAATTTGGATTCGGCCCCTTCGGTGTAAGCGCAATCGCCATGTCGCCGAAGATTCCATTCGCTACGACAGTCGCAACAGTTCCGGCAGGAACCTTGTATTTCTTGCCGACGCGGAAAGTCGTGAGCACGGTTCCATCCTGTCTCAGCTCTACTTCATCGACATATCCCACGTTCACGCCCGCAAGAAGCACGGGCTGTCCCTGCTTCAGGCCGGAATTCCACGGAAACTTCGCATAGAGCGGATATCCTTTTGAAAGTCCACCGCGTGCGAGCCAGAGCGATCCGACGATTGCAACGATGATTGCAGCCGCCATCACGATTCCAACGAGTACGTCGTCGCGTTTTTTCATCCCTGTAGGTATGGTGCGAGCAAGAGTGCGGTGAGCGCATCCAGTACGAGGATCGCAACCGATGTGATGACCACGGCTTGTGCAGTGCTGCGTCCTACTCCCTCAGCACCTGCCGTGGTGTTGTAGCCCTCATAGGAGCAGAAGAATGCAATTGCTCCGCCAAAGAGGAACGCCTTGATGATGCTGTAAACTATCTGGAACGGCGCAAACGCGAGCCGCAGACCTTCCGAGAAGGATGCTGCGCTCACATCCGTCGCAAGCACCGCAGTCAGGAATGCGGTTCCAACGCCGATTGCATTGGCGAGAATCACGAGCATCGGCAGCATGATCAATGCAGCGATGAGCCTTGGCACCACGAGGAACGCAACGGGATCATATGCGAGCGTTTCAAGAGCATCGATCTGCTCTGTCACTCGCATCGTTCCGATTTCCGCCGTGATTCGCGCGCCTACGCGGCCAGTCAACACGAGACCCGTCAGCAGCGGACCGAGCTCGAGGATGATCGACTGGCGCGAGATGAGTCCGACTACAGAAAGCTGCACACCGCCGAACAATTGATATCTCGTCTGAAACGCAGTCACCGCGCCGATAAATGCAGCAACTATCGCCGTCAGTGGCAAAGAGTCGACGCCGATGTTGCGCATCTGCCGGATTGTTTCGCGCCCGTAAGTCGCCGGATCCTTTGCGCCGCGCCCGATGTCGCGCATGAAATAGCCGCGCTCACCAATCCGCCTGAACAAGCCGCGAACGGCTGATATCAAGTGCGCACCCGCGCGAAGAGAACCGCGCCAATGACGCCGAACACAATGCTCGGCGTCCACGCCGCGACCTCAGGAGGAATCAGTCCGTTACTCCCTAATCCCTTTGTCAGCTGCACGAGGAAGATGAATATGATCGTGGTCCCGAGAGCAAGACCCACACCGTATGCCGCACCGCCGCGCTGCGTGCTCGTTGCAAGCGAAGCTGCGAACAGAAGTATGATCACGCTTGTAATCGGTATGACAATCGATTCAAGGAGCGTCCGCGGGATTTGATGCTTGCACCGAAGGCTCCGGAGGACATGAACTTCCGGGATCTCGGCCGGTTCATCCAGGCAATGGAGAGATCCGGAGCTGACGTCGACCGCCTCAAGGTCGAGCGCATGCTGAAGATCGTCATTCCGATCACGAGCGTGATCATACTCCTGTTCGCAGCTTCGCTCGCAACGAGTACGCAGCGTGGCGGTGCTGCGTACGGTGTGGGTCTTGCTCTCGGGACCACGATCATATTCATCTTCCTCGTGCAGCTGACAAAGGGATTAGGGAGTA
>DATEDH010000006.1:0-13073 GCA_035281765.1 Gemmatimonadaceae bacterium | reverse complement strand
CCAGTCCCAGCGCAATTGCTCCAAGTGCAATTGTCGAAGGACCGTCCTGGGCAATTCGCTTTACTCCGTAAATGATCGAGAGAATGGAAGTCAGCGAAAGTGCAGCACTCATGATGTCGAGCGTTCCCGCATTTGCGTCGCGGAATTCCGGAAGCAGAACCGGCGCAAGCGAGAGGAGCATCACCATCACCGGAACATTCAGCAGGAATACCGAGCCCCACCAGAAATGCTCGAGCATGAATCCGCCAAGGAGCGGTCCTATTGCTCCGCCGACGACAAAGCAGTTGATCCAGATTGCAATCGCAACGCGCCGCTGATCCGGGTCATGAAACATGTTGCGGATCAATGCCATCGTTGACGGCATGAGCGTAGCCCCCGCAACGCCCAGCAGCGCGCGAGTGATGATCAGCGTCGATGCCGTTGTCGCAAATGCAGCGACTGCTGATGCTGCACCGAACGCCGTCGCCCCGATCATGAGAAGCTTTCGACGTCCTATTCGATCGCCGAGCGTTCCCATCGTGATCAGCGAGCTGGCGATGAAAAAGCCGTAGATATCGACGATCCACAAAAGCTGCGTACTGCTCGGCTTCAGGTCAGCCGTGATCTTGGGAACTGCGAGATGCAGGACGGTGAAGTCGACCGCGAGCAGAAAACACGGAAACGCG
The DNA here is from genome assembly GCA_035281765.1 of Gemmatimonadaceae bacterium. Lineage (GTDB taxonomy): Bacteria > Gemmatimonadota > Gemmatimonadetes > Gemmatimonadales > Gemmatimonadaceae > UBA4720. The sequence continues at coordinate 12,408 of DATEDH010000006.1, read as the reverse complement.
AGCACGGTGAGACCGAGCCATTCGCGTCGTCCTGCTCTGGAATTGTCGATTGCGGTCGCTTCAGCCATCCCAGAATCTAGGGAGGCATGCAAGCCCGCGAGTCAGTAATCGATCTGTTTATACGGGACTTCGGTAAACATCGGCAGTCCCGCGGCCTCGATGATTCTCAGAAGTCCGTCCCGCTCGTGAAACTCGATTCCATCGCGATCGATGAGAATTGCATTCTTCTCGAGCTTTGCGAGGCGGCGGAATTCAGAGTCGATGAGCCGGAACCGGCGCACCATGTTCTCGACCTGCTCGTGCGACCGGCGGCGCATCTTGATGTGCTTCTCGATCGTATCGGTGCTCGATGTCAGAACGATCGTGCAGTCGGGATTCCACGAGTCGCCAATCCTGATGGTTTCGTGAAGGGCGGCGTGGCTGTCGGCCGGGTATTCGATTATGTGGGCTTCGAGTGTGATCTTCGCACCTTCGATGAAAATCACCCGATCGGAGCTGTCGTGCTCTCCGGCGTCGCGATAGTTCGCCTCGTAGAGCTCGCCGAAATATGCGGTAACGCCGACAGGATTTACTCCGGCTTCGATATCCACGAGGACGCGCGGATCCCAGACGCCCTTTTCACCCTCGCCGTACGAGCCGTGATGATAAAGGTCGCCAAGCTGCCGCACGAGCGTGCTTTTCCCGACTCCTGGTCCGCCGACTATTGCAACGCGCATGGCGCGAGAGGATGGAGCCACACGGCTGTACGCGCAAGTGCGGCTTGCCCGAAATGCGGCTGAGGGTGACTATAGCCGGATGAAATACATAGCCGTTCTGATGATTATTGCGCTGCCACTCGGTGCGCAGAATGCGCCTACCGCGGCATCGGTGATCAACACCATTCGCGAGCGCTCCGCTACACAGGTCAAGACTCCGACGATCGACACGTTCAAGACCGGTGACTCCACCGCGCGTGTGACAGGCATCGCTGTGACGATGATGGCTACCCTCGATGTTCTGAAGCGTGCCGCGGAGAAGGGCGACAACCTGATCATCACGCACGAGCCGACGTTCTACAGTCATCGTGATACGACGGGCGCGTTGGAGTCGGAGAATGATCAGGTTCTGGCTGCAAAAAGAAAGTTCATCGATGACCACAAGCTCATCATCTGGCGTTTTCATGATCTGCCACACGCAATGCGGCCGGACATGATCAACGCGGGGATTGTAAAATCTCTTGGATGGCAGAAGTTTGCCCGCGATTCGACTTCGAATGTCTTCGAGCTGCCGCGAGCGACTGTTGCGTCACTTTCGAAGCAGCTCGCAGCAAAGCTGGATGCGCGCGCGATCCGGATTTCCGGCGACGAAAACGCCACAGTATCGCGCGTGGTGATGACGCAGGGGTTCTGGGGATTTCCTTCCATTCGACGGATCATTCAACGATCGAATCCGGAGGTTGTGGTCATCGGTGAGGATCATGAATGGGAAACGATCGAGTACGTCGTCGATGCCATCTCAGCGGGTCAGATCAAGGCGCTGATCGTGCTTGGTCACATTCCCTCAGAGCAGCAGGGAATGCTCGAGTTGTCCCGCTGGCTGCAGCCGCTTTTCCCCTCAGTGCGAATCGACTTTGTAGCGACTCACGATCCTTTTCGACCGCTGCGATGATGGGGCTCGGCAAGCTCGAACAACTGTTCAACCGTGGCGCCTAGTGCGCGTGCCAGCTTCAATGCAAGAACAGTGGAGGGGACGAAGACTCCGTTCTCGACCGTGTTGATAGTCTTGCGTGAGACGCCGACAAGCTCTGCCAGATCCGCCTGAGTGAGATTCCTCCGCGCCCGTTCGTCGCGGAGAGAATTCCTGAGCTGCTCAGGCATCGCTGTGCGCGCGGTACTCCAGCCACGAGAACGCCAGAAGTGCCAGCCCGATGCTCGGCGTGACAATCACGTAAACCGCTTCTCGCGCATCCATCGGCGTTCTACCGGCAATCAAGTAGACCGCCATGGCGGCCGCCATCGCGATCCAATAGCCAAAGACAACCGCGGATCTGGAATTGCTGCGCGCTACCTCGTCATGGATCAGCTCGCGAATCTCTTTCCGCTGCGCGAGTCCTCCGCCCGTCATCAGTAAGAAGAGAAGTGCAGCAGCATTGATCGCCCACATGACGATCTTCGAGAGGTGAGCGGTTTCGGGTGACGGATTGAATACCGGGCGCGCCACGATCTGTATCACGAGGAAGACGATCGCAGCGACAGCGACACCGATTGCACGTTTTCGTGACGCTCGATCTGCAATCTCGACATTGGATGGCATATGAGACTCCGGGAGTAACCTAAAGGTGACATCGATTAGTGTAACCTACAGGTTACATCACGTCAAGGCGAAGGTTTTCCGGGGCTATATGCGATAGAGTCGATTCGCAGCCCTGTCCGTCAGGGCAGCCGCACGTAGGAGAGAGTAATCCCGGTCTGATATCCAGTCCGGCCGCGAAAGATTTTCTGCACTCCCAGGTAAATATCGAACGAGCGATTTCCAACCTGTTGAAGTGCAAGACCGAAATCGGTCTTGTAATTCTTGCCGCTTCCGGGACCGTCGCCGCCGCAGGTGAAATCCCAGATCATTCCGGGACTCACGTATGCAACGAGTCGCGGACGCTGGCGGCGCTTGGCAACGGAGAAGGGAAGACCGAAATCGACTGCGCATGCACCTACTTCGCGGGAAACTTTCGGCGCGTATCCGAATCCAAACTCAGCGCCGAATGTGCTGGTTGCACTGTTGTCATGAAGAAGCCCGGCGAATACCGATCCGCCGGTCATCAGGTTGATCTGCGACTTGATTCCGAATAGCGCATGACCGCCGCAATTCGAGCCTTCAATTCCACAGTCGCGCCGCTGCCAGCCTCCGGTAATTCCAACAACGGATCCACCGCGGTATTGCAGGTCGATGCCGCCTGCGAATGCGGGCATTGCGCGTCCGCTCGGCCCTTCGCGATATCCCGCCTGAAACCTTCCGATGAAATAATTGTGGTTTCTGCTCGCGGGCATCGGCAGCGAGACGGGAGGCAGCGCTGTATTGGGTACGCCGATGAGTCTCAGGAGCGCCAGATCATCATCGCTTGCCTGCGCATGTAACATCGGCGGCATAGCAATGACAGCCAGGGCCGCACACCTCACGAAATATTTCATCTGATCTCCAGCCAGCGCGAGAATGAAGCACCCGGAACGCCATTGCTCGAATAGTCGAACACGCTGAGAAGCACTCCTTTATTCTTGAGAATGTCGACGCGCATGAATCCGGTGCGATGCTGGCTCACGTAGTAACTCTCACGCAGATAAACCGCGCATTCGACTTTATCGGGTGAACCTGCTCCGCTCACGACGAAGTATTGCGCTGTCGGCGCGCCCTTCATGACCTGAAGGTTGTGATCATGACCCGCTGCGTACATGAGCGGCGGTTTTGCGCTGAACGCTTTTTCAAGTGAATCGCGCATCACCTTGTTCGCTCCGTTCATGATATCCTGCGCACTGCCGCCGAGACGGCGCCACGGACCGGTAATGCCGCAGTAGCTGCCGTGCGGGCCGCCCGTCATCATCGGATGGTGGCCAGCAACAATCGCAACTCGTCCATCGGCAGTCGTCTTGAGAAGGTTGCGGAGACTTTCGGTGACTTCGCGCTCGTTGGTCTGGCACTTTGAGTTCTCGTCGCGAACGATGTATGGATGCAGCCACCACTGAGTGTCGAGCGCGATGAACCTGAGCCTCCCGACTTCAAACGCAGCCGGCCCGGGACATCCATTGCCCGGGAGCATCCTTATGTCGCGGCCACCTGCAAGCGACGCGATCATCCTCTCCTGAAGTCGAACAGCATACAAACCGTAGGGTCCCGCTTCCTGCCAGTCATGATTTCCAGGGACGAAAATTCCGCGTGCTCCCGGCGGAACTGCGTTCACCTGGTCCGCGAGACGGCGGCGCGCGTCCGGCCATGTCAGCGAGCTGTCGACCGGAGTGCCGTTGGGGTAAACATTGTCACCGAGAAAAACGATCACCGTTCGGCCCGGCGTTTCAGATGCCATCCTGCGCAGCGAATCCAGCACGAGTGTAGGATTCCGCGGATCGGGCTCGCCCGCATCGCCGATCAGAAAAAGAGTCGTCTCGATTTCAGCGGGATCGAGATCCTTCACATGCAGCCTGCGCGCGCATGACGACAGCACGACAGCCGCCGCAGTGAGCGCGAGCACTCGAACGCAATTGATGCGCATCAGAACGACATTCCTTTCTGCAGGTAGAAACGATTGCCGTCGCCGTGCGCGGCGGCAACACTGAATGTCTGACCAAGTGCGGTCAGCCAGATGCCTCCCCCAAATCCTTTGTGCCATCCACCGGGACTATCTCCATCGAGCCAGACTCTGCCGGCATCCGCCAGAGCAAACACGCCCGCGTTCCAGTTGATGAGCAGCGGAACCTTGCCGATTGGCTGACGGAGCTCGACTGACCCGAACGCCGCTTTGTCTCCCATAAATCTTCGCGCAGAGTAACCACGAACCGATGAGCGGCCGCCGATATACGGCGCATCCTGAACCGCGAAATCGCCCCATCCCGCAGAGCCGCCAATTCGCGCAGCTGCGTGCAGGCCATGAGGGATGATCGGCACATACGTCGCAGCCGCAGCTCTCACCGTCGTCGCCATGTCATCTACATCGAGAATCGGTGGAAGCACGAGCGCTTCTGACTTGAGAGTATATCCGAGACGCGCAGGCGCTGCAGTCGTGCGGTCGAGCTCGAGCGCCGCGCGGATACCCGCACGCGCGAGATCAGCATTCGTCAGAAACCCCGGAGCGCTTCCCGGCGCAGGCGTCGCGTCATTCCAGAGGAATACCGGACCTGCTTCGAATGTCCCGACTGTCGGGCGAAGCTTGAGCTCGGAGCTGCCCGAATCCTTCGAGAATCCGGTGCTCAAATCCTCGCGTGACCGCCATCCAATCTGCCACGCAAGCGACGGCTCGATTGCAATCAGGTCCTGATTGATTCGTGACCGTCTCGTGGAAAGCTTCTCGGTGTCGTTGCCGAATCCAAAAAAGCGGAACGCTTCATATCGCGTAGTGCGTGCGTCGAACAGAAAGATGAGCGGCGAATTTTCGAAGCGATAATCCGCGTACGCATTGACGCCCGGAAGACCATTCCCGGTCCCAAGCAGAACGTTTGCACCAGCTTTCCATCGATGCGGCAAGCGCCGGAATCCATACGACTGATATCGCGGGCCCGCTCCAATGACCAGACCGCCGCCCTCGACATAGTCGAATGTTGGACCAAAGCCTTTGCTCTTTCCCCAGTCCGGCCGCCACGGCGCATCGAATCGAACACCGCCGCCTTGTCGCGGTACCTTCCACTCTTTCTCGCTGACTTTGGTACCGTCGCTTTCTACGAACTCATTCTTTCCCTTCTCATCGTAGAGCCGCGTCTTTCCGCCGCCTGCCGAGTCAGCAAGAAAATCGTCGTCACCGCCGCCGATGAGGCGCACAGTGATGGCGTTGTCCGATGCGCCGTGCACTACACCAACGTCATTGCCGCCGTGCAGGTATAACCGCACTTCCCTCGTTTCCTCCGGAAGAAAAGTGCGCTGATAAAACGGCGCAGCCGATGCCGATTCATTCTTGCCGCGAATCGTTACCGTTACTCGCCCATCGTTATGGCGATCCACGACAGCGCGGTCGTTCTGGTCAGTTCCATGTACGTCGACCTCGGTCGCCAGCCAGTCGTAGAAAGTCATCGCGACTTCTGGAATGCGATCGCGTCGCGCCTTCAAATGCGATCGCAGCAGCGTCAGGTCCCCACGCTGCGCGCGCCATTCCGCCGGCAATGTCGCAATGGCCTGCTCGATCACCTGATCCGTGATCGTACTTTTTACGCGTGCTCCGATCTCCTGCGCATCGCGCCGAGTGATTCTCTGCAACAGGCGCCGGTCGATGTTGTAGCTCTCGAAAACCAGTCCCTCGAAATCGAAGTCCCGGCTGAAGCGAACGAGCTTAGGATATATCGGATGAATGAGATAGCGAATGATCCAGCCATCCGCGTGCGAGAACGCACGATCGCGATCACGAGGCAGCGGCCTCCAGGTGTAATTGGTGGAATCGCCGTAACGCGCGAAGCGCATGTTATCGAGTGTGCGATCGTTGTCGTTCATCATGAAATCAACGAGCCGGATCGCAAACAGCTCGCGCTCATTGAGATGATGAACCCGGCTCTTTTCGACATCCTCGAGAAATGATTCCGCGCTCTTGATTTTGCGCGAGCCTGCAAAGCCCGGTTCGTCGTTCTCATCTTCCTGCGGACTCAGCTCCACAGTTCCGAGCAATCCGGCGAACTCCCTGCGGAATTCACCAAGCCGCGGATCATCCGGCATTACATATAGACGCGGCGTCACATTGAGGACGCCGAGTGCATTCAACAGAGGCGGCACGGGAAGCCCGCCCGCGGGAAACAGCGTTGCAACTTGATCCGCGATGATGTCGCCAAGCATGCTGTTCCGAATCGGCTCCGGCATTGCCTGACCCACCGGATACTTGTTGACCGAACGGAACAGAATCTCCCGACCATCGCTCGTTGCAAAGCGAAGCGTTTTTGTCTGGTTCCCGCCACCGCGCTTGGATACCGTCAGGCCGCCGGCATAAGTGCTGAGATCGAGAACGGGCACAGTCGTTGGCGTGAGCCACAGATCACGCCAGCCTTCGCCGAGCAGTTTTTCCTTGATTCCGCTGGCGTCGTACTGGGGACCGGGAATGATTCTGACAGTCGACTGGGCAGACAACGGTGCCGTTGCCAGGAGCATCAGAAGAAAGGCTTCCTGCCAGTAATTTCGTTTCATGACGGTCGGTTAAGGTGCCAGAACTGTTCCACTGTGCTTATCGTAACTTGATCCAATGATTTTCACCTGCCGATCCTCGACGAGCTCCGCCTTGTGGCGCGCCGGAAAAGTGGCTGCAGGGAGGCACTCCCGACAATCCCGGATGGCTCGTGACTGACCAGATGGGACTGTTCGGGGCAGACCCATCGCTCCCCGCCGGCTTCAGGTACCAGCGCGACCTGCTGTCTGCCGCCGAAGAGCACGTGCTGCTCGACCGGATTAAGGACCTGCCGTTCCGTGAGTTCGAATTCCATGGATTTATCGGGAAACGCCGGGTAGTCTCATTCGGCTGGCGATATGATTTCAGCGACCGCTCCCTCTTCAAAACGAATGACATTCCGGAATTCCTATTCCCTGTGCGCGAGAAGGCAGCGCGATTCGCCGGTCTCGAGCCGGATCAGCTCCAGCATGTGCTCGTGACTGAATACAGCGAGGGCGCAGCGATCGGGTGGCACAAGGACAAAGCCGTGTTCGGCGATGTCATCGGCGTGTCGCTGCTCTCAGCATGCACGTTCCGCTTGCGACGAAAATCGGGAGCAAGGTGGGAGCGGCGATCGATCGTCGCTGAGCCGCGGTCCGTATATCTTCTGCGCGGTGAGTCGCGCACGGAATGGGAGCACAGCATTCCCGGAGTCGATTCACTTCGCTATTCGCTGACATTCCGCAATCTTTGCGAAGATCTTTGAGCAGATGCCTGTGATCTCCGCGCTCCTATTGCTCGTCCTCGCTCTGCTGCAGGGACCCTCCGCTCCAGTTGCAATCGGCGTGAACGCGCTTCAGCAGCGTGTTGCAGAGCTCGATTCATTATACGACGCGCGCGATACGACAGGACTCGCAGCGGCAGCGAAGAAATGGTCGGGCGACAACACGCCGCGAGTGCAATTCTACCGCGGGATTGTCGCTGCCTGGCAGCGAAATACAAAAGTTGCGATAGAACAGCTTGCACCGGTTCTGGACTCGAGCTCGTCGATCCTCGACCGCGGCGAAAGACGCGAAGCAGTGCGCGCACTCGGCGAGAGCTACGCGAGAGCCGGCCGCTTCGATGAAATGTCTTCGCTCTTTGCAGCGGAGATGGGAAATTCCGAACATCTGCTCGACTCGGCGCAGGAGCGCGCGCGGATTCTCGAAGATTCCATCGCAAATGCGCCCTTGATAAGTGCGCTGACGTCCCCCGAAACAACGGCACCGCCTGTCGCAGAAAACATTCCGAGCCAGGTCGGAATGATTGCACTGCTGTTTTCGCTCTTTCTCCTTCCAAAGCTTCTTCAGCGTTTCAGAATTCCCGGCGCCATCACAGCGCTATTGATGGGCGCAGCTGCGAGCGCATTGGGATGGTTCGAGCACGACCTCACTCTGCGCCTGCTTTCGACACTCGGCATTGTCTCGCTCTTCCTGTTCGCAGGTCTCGAAATCGAAGGCGACGAGCTGAAACGAAACATCAAGCCGCTCGCCCTGCATGCTGCGATATGGACCGCGCTCGCGATTGTGACTGGAATCGTTGTCGCCATCGCCATGGACGTGCCCCCGCGCGCAGCAGCGCTCATCTCGCTCGCGCTCGTGACGCCGTCGACTGGATTTATACTGTCATCGCTTAAGAGCTTCGGGCTGAACACATCCGAGCAGCGCACTGTGCGCACATACGCAATTGGATCAGAGCTGATCGCACTTGCTGCGCTGTTCTTCGTTCTTCAATCAACCTCCGCCGGGCACCTTGCACTGGCTATCGTCGCGATGATTGCGATTGTCGTCGTGATACCCATTGCGTTCCGGGGATTTGCCTCGCTCGTAGCACCCTATGCGCCGCGCTCGGAATTCGCGTTTCTTCTCATGGTTGCAGTTGGATGCGCATATGCAACGAGACTTCTTGGCGTGTACTATCTCGTGGGCGCGTTTCTCGTTGGTGTCGCTGCCCAGCGGTTCCGCGGAAGCCATCCCGCTATGTCATCGGAAAAAATGATCGATGCGCTCGAGGCGTTCGGCTCCGTTTTCATTCCGTTTTATTTCTTCCATGCGGGCACTGAAATCCGGTCCGAACACCTCACAGTCAGCGCCGTCGTACTCGGGCTTCTTCTCGTAGCAGTAGTGGTTCCCGTCAGAGTAGGACTTATCGCGCTTCACCGGAAAGTTGCGCTCAATGAGGCATTCAGTACGTCGCGCCGGGTTGCGAGCGCGATGGTGCCGACGCTTGTGTTTACGCTCGTCATCGATGGAATCCTGGTGGAGAAATTCGGACTGTCACCAATCGTTGCGGGCGCGCTCGTATTGTACACGGTCGTGAATACCACTCTGCCGGCGTTCATATTGCGCGCGCAGCCTGCAGATTTCGAGGACGTCGAAGCACTGCCAATTGAAGGAGCACCTGCCGAGCGATGACATGATGGTTCATCTGATCGATGGCACATACGAGCTGTTTCGCCATTTCTATGGCCTCAGGCGATTCAGTAAAACCGATCCGCCACTCGGTGCGGTGCTCGGTGTGCTTCGCACTGTTGTTCAGATGCTGGAAACGGGAGCAACTCACATTGGAGTTGCAACCGATCATGTCGTGGAGTCTTTCCGCAACGATCTATACGCCGGTTACAAGACCGGAGAGGGAATCGAGCCCGCGCTTTACCGGCAGTTCATTCCGCTCGAGGAATCTCTCGTGTCCATGGGTGTTGCAACGTGGGCAATGGTTGAGCTCGAGGCGGACGATGCACTCGCATCTGCCGCGTTTCTCGCAAACAGGGACAAGCGCGTCGAGAAGGTGAGCATCTGGACGCCGGATAAGGATCTGGCCCAATGCGTAGTCGGCGATCGCGTCGTTCAGGTCGATAGAAAGAGCGGCGCGATACGCAATGAAGAGGGCGTGAAAGCGAAATTCGGTGTCGCTCCGGAATACATCGCGGATTATCTGGCGCTCGTCGGTGATTCAGCCGATGGATATCCCGGGATCTCCGGATGCGGGCCGAAGACGGCGGTGCGAATGATCGATCAGCACGGGCACATCGAGGATTTTCCGTCGAGCGTGCTCGGCGACGAAAAAGAGGAAGCCATGCTTTTCAAGACTCTGGCGACCCTTCGCACCGATGCGCCGCTTTTCAGGAAGGTCGATGAGATAGGGTGGAAAGGCTATCGAGCTGATTTCCCCTCAGTTGCGGAAAAAGTTGGAGACCTGCGGCTTGTCGAGCGGCTCGATGCAATAAAGACCTGACAGGATCGCTACTATATATGGTATGACCCAGCCAAGAAGGATCCTCCTTGCCGATGCCGACGCGTTCTATGTGGCGGTCGCGCGCATGGTGGATCCCGAAGGCGCGGGAAAGGCAGAGCTCCTCATTGTCGGCGGATCGCGCGAAAGCAGGGGTGTAGTCTGCTCGGCATCGTATGAAACGCGGAAGTACGGCGTCCGGTCAGCGATGCCAATCTCTCGCGCGCTGCGTCTCTGCCCGCAGGCGACGTGCGTTCCGGTTCCGCGAAAAGCCTGCTCGGAAAAGAGTCACGAGATTCGCGAGGTGCTCGAGCGTTACGCTCCGGTCGTCGAAGGGGCGAGCATTGACGAATGGTATCTCGACCTCGCAGGCACCGAAGGTGTGTACAACAATGAGCCGCTGGAGACCACGGCACATCGCATTCGCGATGCGGTGAAGAGAGAGACGAATCTCTCCATCTCGGTTGGTGGCGGAACGAACAAGCTGGTCGCGAAGATGGCAGTTGAGCGCGCGAAGCCAAAGCCGGGATCAGGCGCGCGCGGCGTGCATATCGTTCCACCTGGTGATGAAGCGGCGTTTCTGAAAACGTTCACGCTGGCGGAGATTCCCCTCGTTGGTCCGAAGTTCCAGGAGCGGCTTGCGGCACTTGGCATGATCAACGTGCCTGACGTGCTGCAATACAATCTGCCCACTTTGCAAAGCTGGTTCGGCAAGCGCGAAGCCGAGTGGCTGTGGGAGCGTGTGCGTGGGATGAGCGATTCTGAAGTCGATCCCGGTGGTGATGCCAAGAGCATGAGCCGCGATGAGACTTTTCCCAGGGACATCAACGATGACCGCGAGCTCGAGCGCGAGCTGGTCGCACTTGTGACTCGCGCAGCTTTCGACCTGAGAAGTGATGGGCTCGCTGCTCGTACTGTCACGGTGCGCATTCGTGACATGGATTTCCGAACGCGCTCCGCGCGGCGAACGCTGGCTGTGCCCGTTGTGTCCGACCGTGTACTGCTCCAGGTCGCGAGAGAGCTTCTTGCAAAGCTTCGCCAGGCGCGTCGCGTTCCTGCGCGATTGCTTGGCGTTGCGGTGTCGTCGCTCTCCTACAATCCTGATGCGGATCAGCTCGCGCTGTTTGCCCTAAAACAGGAACAGAACCTCGAAACGGAGCGCGACAGGGTAATCGCCAGGACGGTGGATCGTGTGCGCGCGAAGTTTGGACCCAAATCTGTAATACCGGGGACGCTGACGGAGCGCGAATAGATGGAAATAGGTGACATCAAGTCACAGATCGGATCACTGCTTGGTGAGCTTGGAGCGGACATCAAGTCCGCCGCGAAACATGTGCGTGACGCATTCGACGATGACCCGTTCGAGATTCTCGCGTATCGTGGTTATGGCAACGCCACCCGCGCTCATGTATACGGGCGAGTCGTCGAGAAATCGAATGTTGGACCGAGCGCGGTTGGAGATTCGGCGCTGCGGAATCTCATCAATACCTATCGGCGTGCTGACAGCGATCCCCTCGCATTCGCGCGGGTCAAGACTGATTACGCGGGCAGTGTGCACGAGCACAAGGCGGATGACGAAGGCTTCTTCAGCGGATGGCTCGATACTCAGGAGGTAAAGGAAGGCGAGTGGGAGAAGTATCACGTCGAGCTTGTGAATCCTCGCGACGAGACGCAAACGCTCACGGGCTCCGGCGAGATACTCGTTCCACCGTCGAGCGCAAAGTTCTGCGTGGTGAGTGACATCGATGACACTGTAATACAGTCGCGCGTGACGAGCTTTCTTCAAGCCGCGCGTACCGTGATGCTTGGCAACGCTCGCACACGATTGCCTTTCCCCGGAGTGTCAGCGTTCTATCAGGCGCTCCGCAACGGAGCTGGTGGCGACGAAAAGAATCCGATCTTCTACGTGTCGAGCAGTCCGTGGAACATCTATGACATCATCAGCGAGTTCATGGATCTTCAGAAGATTCCAAAGGGACCGCTCGTCCTTCGCGACTGGGACATAAATCTCTCGGCACTGTCGTCAGACAGGCACATGGGTCACAAGGGCGCGGCGATCAGGAATCTGATTCAACTGTATCCTCATCTCGATTTCATTCTGATCGGAGATACCAGCCAGCATGATCCTGAGATCTACCGGCAGATAGTTGGTGAATTTCCCCATCGCGTGCGGTCCGTTTACATACGAGATGTGAATCGGACCGCCGAGCGAAAGGCGTCGGTTCAGAAGCTTGCTGATGAAGTTCTGGCGGCGGGATCCACGCTCGTGCTTGCCGAGGATACGCTTGGTGCAGCACGGCATGCGGCGGAGCACGGGTGGATCGATGGTGACGCGCTGC
>DATEDH010000005.1:0-7934 GCA_035281765.1 Gemmatimonadaceae bacterium | reverse complement strand
GATTGATCTGCTGTTCCGCCGCAACATCTGACGACCTGGACACGGAGCTACGGAGTAACGGAGTCCCCACGGAGTTTTTTGTGGGAACTACGGAACTGCTGCTACCTGCTGTCTGCTATTTGACTCCAGCGACAGCTACCTGCTACCAGCTGCCTGCTAACAGCAAAAAAAACAAAAAAACGCAGTTCTCCGTGCGGACTCCGTCGCTCCGTGACTTCGTGTCCAAGTCGTCAGATGCTGCGTCCGGGCCTGTGGCTTAGGGCTTTTCTGATGCTGCTTCAGTAGAGGAACGCCAATTGCCACAAAACAGCTAAGTGGCGAGATTTTACATCTGCCCGCGCCAATCCCGCGGGCAATCATTTATAGGGCATCCTGGAGGCCAGTTTTGAAAGTTTTCGTGACCGGGGTAGCGGGATTCCTCGGAAGCCATTTAGCCGACTCATTCATCGCCGCTAACCACAAGGTTTCCGGCTGCGACAACATGATTGGCGGCGACCTTCAGAACCTCCCAGAAGGAATCGAATTCGAACAGGCAGACTGCGGTGACGTCGCCGCGATGAAGCGGCTCACCAAAGACGTCGACCTCATTTTTCACTGCGCAGCAATCGCCACCGAAGGACTCAGCGTTTTCTCACCTGCGCTGATCGCCCAGCACGTGTATCAGAACACGGCAGGAATTCTTGCGGCCGCTGCCACGAACAACGTCAAGCGATTCGTTCACTGCTCGAGCATGGCGCGCTACGGCGATGGGCCCGTGCCGTTTGTCGAGGACCAGGCCCTCAATCCCGTGGATCCTTACGGAATCGCGAAGTACGCGTCGGAGCTGCTCGTCAAGAACGTGTGCGAGACGCACGGCATGGAGTACGTGATCGCAGTTCCGCACAACATCATCGGCCCCAAGCAGAAGTACGACGATCCCTATCGCAACGTCGCGAGCATCATGATCAACCGGATGCTGCAGGGTAAGCAGCCGGTTATCTATGGCAACGGCGGACAGAAGCGCTGCTTCTCATTCGTGCAGGATTGCGTGAATCCGCTCATCAAGATGGGAACTCAGGACGGATTGAGCGGGGAAGTGATCAACATCGGGCCTGATGAAGAGTACGTGTCGATCAACGAGCTCGCTGAAGTGATCGCTGATATCCTCAACTTCAAGCTCGAGCCGATCTACGTGCCCGACCGGCCGCGCGAAGTTCGCTACGCCACATGCTCGGCAGATAAGGCGCGACGCCTGCTCGACTATCGCACGACTGTCACGCTTCGTGACGGACTCCAGAGCATCGTCGAGTGGATATCGGCGCATGGCACAAAGCCGTTTGCGTATCACCTGCCCATCGAGATCGAATCGCCGATGGTGCCGGAGACATGGACCGCGCGCCTCATTTAGAGAGCGCAACTCACGACCCGCGCGCGACCATGACGAGTCGCACCATTCCTGAAAAAAGACTTCGCATCGGCATGCTTGGACTCTACGGCATGACGATGCCGAAGCTGCACTTCACCGGATTCGAAACCGGTTTCGGCGAAATCGCTCCGCGGCTCGCGGCGATGGGGCATGACGTAACGATGTACTGCCGCGAAGGGTCGTTTCCCGAAGAGATGCGCGTTCCCGAATACAAAGGCGTCCGTCTCATATATGTGCCTTCGCCTGGCGGAAAGAATTTCTCAGGCGTGATCTCGACTTTCTTCGCCGTGCTGCATGCTCTCGCGAAAGGGAATTACGACATCTTCTTCTTCGTGAACGTGGGCATGGGACATCATGGCGCGCTCTGCAGGGCGTTCGGGAAGAAGGTCATCATGAACGTCAACGGACTCGACTGGACGCGCGCAAAGTGGGGGCCGCTCGCGAAATTCTATTTCAAATCGGCCGCGCATTCAGCAGTGAAATTCTGCAATGAGCTGGTGACTGATGCCGATGCAATGCAAGTCTTTTATCGGGAGCAGTTCAACAAGGAGACGACGATGATCGCGTACGGCGCGTACGTCGAATCATCATCGAAACCCGATCTGATCTCGCAGTACGGCGTCCAGCCCGATGACTATTACCTCATTGCGAGCCGGTTGATCCCGGAGAATCACGGGGATCTTATCGCCGAGGCGTTTTTGCGGTCGGGTTCGAGGCGTAGGCTGGTGATTGCGGGTGGCGCCAATTACGACAGTCCGTTTCACAGAAAGATCAGGTCCTTTGCAGGGGAGAAGGTCATTCTCACGGGCCACATCGATGATCAGGAGATCGTCAAGGAGCTGCACTGCAACTGTTTTGCGTATCTTCATGGCCACTCTGTAGGTGGAACCAATCCGTCACTTCTGAAGGCGATGGGATACGGCAACTGCATCCTCGCGCTCGACACTGTTTTCAACCGTGAAGTTCTTGCCGGCGGCGGGCTGTTCTTTCCGCGCGATCGGGACACGCTCGCGCAGATGATTCGCGATGTAGAGGCCGACCCTTCGCTCGTCGAGAATCTGAGACGCATGGGCCCTGAGCGCATTCGCGAGAACTACACGTGGGAGAAAATCGCCGGGCAGTATGACGAGCTGTTCCGCGAGGTTGCGTCGCGATGATCGTTGCGCTCGATCGCAAAGACTGACAAATGGCTCAGACCTGGCGCATCACTCCGCTCAAAGTCGCGGTGTTTCGCGCTGCCGATGCGCTCACGCTACCTGCACGACTGGTTCGATCGAAATACAAATCACCGGACAAGATCGAGCGCATTCTCGTTCTGGAGCCATGGTTGATCGGTGACGTGGTCATCGCGACGGCGGCTCTCAAAGCATTACGCGGTCTCTTTCCCGATGCGCGCATAACCCTCCTGGCCAAGGAGCACGCGCGAGAGCTGCTTGAACATTCACCCTTTGTAGACGAAATCGTCGTCCATGATCTTCCGTGGACCGCCCGGACCAACAAGTACGACCTCAAGCGCTACGACTTCACCGCTATAAAGGGTTTGCTGTCGCGACTGGAAGCCATGAAGTTCGACCTTTCCATCGATGCACGGATGGACCTGCGAAGCAATCTTCTCACCTGGCTCATCGGAGCAAAGCACAGGATTGGTTTTGACTACGGCGGTGGATCATCGTTGCTGACCCACGCCGTCGCTGCGGCGCCGAATTCAAAGCACCGTGTCGATGACTGGCTCGACCTCGTCAGGGCCGCTGTACCTTTTGCCGCGCCGCACAATCGCGATTTAGCACTCACCCTCGCTGACGGCTGTTATCCCGAGCTCACTATCAGCGGCTTCGAGACCGCATGGGTCAGCGACTGGCTTTCATCGCACGGAATCTCCGGCACCGGTCCGCTCGTCGCGATTCATGCGGGCGCGAGTGATCCGCGACGACGTTGGCCCCTCACGAGCTATCGCAAAGTTGCGCGTCACCTTCAGGACAAGTGGAACGCGGAGATTCTTTTCTTTCCCGAGCCAAATGACTTGTCGCAGGACTTCGATCTTGCGACCGCAACGGCGCGAGTGTCTCTTCGTGAGATGATGGCCCTGATGAGTCGCACCGATCTCGTTCTCTGCAACGACAGCGGTCCGATGCACATCGCTGACGCTCTCGACGTTCCTGTCGTTGCGATCTTCATGACGGGAAACCCGCGGTGGCACCGCCCATCACGACCGTATCAGCGTCATGTCGGTGAAGGCACCGGACACGATTTCCTGATTCCGCCAACTGAAGAGCAGGCGATTCAAGCGGCTGATGCGCTGCTCGAATCAGCCCGCGGCGCACACGCCGGCACGGCTGCGCAATGAAGCAACGGAGCTCGATAGCTCGCAACTCCGCGCTCAATCTCGTTGGATATGTCATTCCGCTTCTCGTAGGGCTCGCGACGGTTCCGATCATCACTCGCGAGCTCGGCGCGGCGCGATTCGGGCTTCTGTCGCTTGCATTCGCGGTCCTCGAGTACTCGAGTCTCTTCGATCTCGGACTTGGAGCCGCAACAACGAGACAAGTCTCAGCGTCAATCGCTCGGCGTGATCCTGACATCGCACCATTGATTGCCGGCTCAGTGTTGAGCCAGGCGCTGCTCGGCGCAGTTGGATCAGTAGTTCTGATCCTTGCCTCGCCTCTCATAGCGGATCACGTATTCGAGATTCCGCCGGATCTTCGAAACGAAGCGATAGCGGTGTTTCGCATACTCGCTCTCATGATTCCCCCGACGATCATACTTCTCAGTCTCCGTGGGATACTGGAGGCAACGCAGCGGTTCGATCTGAGCAACGGACTGAGAATCCCGGGGAGCGTTGCAACGTTTCTCGTTCCCGCAGTCGCTGCAAGCGCAGGTGAAAGTCTTCCGCGCATCGTTCTGTATCTGCTCATCGTCCGCATTCTCGTGTGCTTTTCGATGGCGTTCGCCGTGACTCGTGTGCTGCCAGGCTCTTCGTGGCGGCCGAAGCTCGACTGGCATGCACTTCGACCATTGTTTGTGTTTGGTGGATGGATCTCCGTCTCGAATATCGTGAGTCCGCTGCTGGTCTATCTCGATCGATTTCTGCTTGGCGCGCTGGTAGGAGTTGCGGCCGTCGGTTATTACACGGCGCCTTTTGACGGCGTGATGCGGCTGCTCATCATTCCCGCGAGCCTCATGGGTGCAGTTTATCCGACCGTAAGTGCGCTTGCTGCAATCAACGATCATGATCGTGTGTCGCGCGTGTTCGGACATGCGCTGAGAAAGACGGCGGCGCTGGTTGCGATCCCGTCTCTCGTCCTGGCGATTGCAGGACCGTGGCTCCTCGAGTTTTGGCTGGGGCCGGAGTTCGCCGAGCAGGGGAGGGTTGTCGTCAGGATTCTTGCGCTTGGTGTGTTTGTGAATGCGGTCGCTCACGTGCCTTCAGGATTCCTCACGGCGCTTGGCCGTCCCAACACAATTGCAAAGTTCCACGTTGCCGAGCTTGCGCTCCATCTGCCGCTCGCATGGGTACTGATTGTGAACTGGGGAATAGTTGGCGCGGCGCTCGCGTGGACTATTCGCGTAACGATCGATGCGTGTCTCCTGTTCTGGGCAACCGGCGGTGTTGTGCGCGACTTCAGCGTGCGTGATATCGACGCGCGCCTCTCCTCTCCTGCTGTTCCCGCCGACTGACAATGCCGGACGATCGGGATGCACCGAGCGAGCGCAGCGAGCTTCAGAAAAAGATCGAGTTCGTGCGACCTTACTCGATGGCTCTCGTGTCGAGCCTGCGTTTGTTCACCGCGGGTTGGGCGACGAAGCAGGGAAGGGCGCGCATCGTCGATATGTGCCGCTCGATTGGATATGAGCACGATCGTCGTGTCGCGCCCACGCTGCCTGTGATATCTGCGACTGATGTCGCCCCTGAAAATGTCCCCGTCACGATTTACAATCTCGACGCGGTCGACGGCAACGTGAGTGAGAAGGAGCTCGTCATCATCTCGCGCATTGTCGCAGCGCGGAAGCCGTCGCGTCTGTTCGAATTCGGAACATTCGATGGGAGAACCACAGCGAATCTCGCTGCAAATGCCGAAGTCGATGCGACGGTCGATACAATCGACCTGCCGGCCGACGCGCTCGCCTCGCTGGAGGTCCCAATCGACGAACGGGAGAAATCATACGTCGAGAAAACCGAATCGGGTGCCAAGTACAAAGGACTCCCCGTTGCGAGCGTGATACGACAGATCTATGGCGACTCGATCAAGTTCGACTTCACGCAGTATCATCAGTCCATCGATTTCGTCTTTGTCGATGCATCGCACGCGTATGAATACGTGATGTCAGATTCGCGGAATGCATTCTGGATGTTGTCGCCTCACGGCGGGACGATCGTCTGGCACGACTACGGGCGCTGGGACGGCGTCACCGCCGCACTCAACAAACTTCAGCGTGAGAGCCGCGACTTTACCAAGCTGAGATGGATAAAAGGAACTACGCTCGCGATTCTCGAGGTATGATTTCAATCAGCTTGTTGACCGCGCGAGTGATCGGTGTGGCTGCGGCGGCAATCTCGATCTCCTGATCGTTCAGGTATTCGCCGCCCGGCGCGATATCAGTTTCAGTCTGGCAGTACGCTCCGGCCTCGACCCGGGAGTGACTCATGTTGCGCGCAAAGATTACCGGGACCGACATTGCGTTGCCGAGGTGGCGCGGCCCTGAATCAAGCGTGAGGAGCGCCGCGCTGCGACCGAGAAAAGCTGCGAATGACAACAGCGGCAGTCTTCCAGCGGCGATGGATTTCTCGTGCTGATACGAAGCGGTGAGCTCTGAGAGCACCTGAGCATCACCGGGCGCACCGCAGAATGCAACCGTGAACGCGCGCTGCTTACGCGCTTCTCTGAGGATCTCGATCAGATACTTTGCCGGCCAGTTGCCGTGCGCCTGCCGCGTGGTGAGAACGCACGCGACGACTGGAAGTCCGCCGCTTATCTCTTCGTAAACCGCGTCGGCCTGTTGGACTGATTCAACATCAGGGAAAACCTGCGGCCGCAACGACCAGTCAGCCGATTTGCCGGTAACCGCTGAAACGATGCTGCGAAAGTACGCTGCGTACGGACTGGGAAACTCGATCGGCACCGGATGCGTGGCGAGCCCTGACATTCCCTTGTGCACGAATGAAACGCGATTCGGGATACCGAGCCGTACGGAGAGAAAGAGATCGGGATAGTATCGGAGCGAGTTGGAGCAAAGCACTGCGTCGAACCTCCGCGCGCGCAGCTCCCTGATCTGGTCGAAGCTCATCGACCACGAATCGTCTTCGTTCTGATACGGTATCACTTCAGCGACATGCGGATTGTTTGCAAGAACTTTCGCTGAATCAGGAGACGTGAGGAAACTCCACCTGCACTGCGGCAGCGCCTCGGAGAGAACCGGGAGCGAGCCCGTTCGATAAAGAACGTCGCCCATGTGATTGTGCCCGATGATGAGCCCGCGTCTCCATTCGTTTGGCGACCTCACTCGTCCTCGCGCCGCAGCACTGCCAGCCATCTTGAGAAGCGGTCGCACCGCCTCGGATGCTCTTCCAAGCAGCAGGTTGTGTCGCTTGCGGAATGATTCGGGGAGAAATGAAGTAGTTGGCTGCGAACGCGTCACGTGACGCCTCTCGCAAAAAAACCTGAAATCGTTCCGCGAAGAACCTGCCACCCGTAAGAAGGGTTACCCTTCGCGCTCTCGACAATCATTCGCCCGGGCTTTGTGAGTGCGAGGTAGCTTAGCGCGATCGCTTTATTCAGCCCTCGATAATTCCGCCGCACATAAATCACGCGCAGCCGGTTCTTGTCGTAAGCGAGCTGGTGCGACAGACCCTGAGAGCGCACCGTAGATCCAACCTTGTGATAGATCACAGGCCTCGGTGCGTACACCACTGAGAATCCTGCGCGCATCGCACGGTGACACAGATCTCCGTCCTCGAAGTACGCAGGGAAGTAGTGCTCGGAGAGGTCACCAACCTTTTCCAGAACCGGACGAGCGATCACCATCGCGCACCCGGTTACGAAGTCGGTCGGGGCCGGACGCATGTCAGATGGAACCGTGAGACCATGCTGAACGAGTCCGCGGTGAAAGTATTCCCGTCCTCCAGCGTACCAGACTTTGTCTGTTGCAGGATGCTCGCGAATCGTCGGCCCCATAATTCCAGGACTGCCGGCTTCATCGATTGCGTCCCGGAGCTTGGCAAAGAAATCGACGGGAATGATCGTATCGTTGTTGAGCAGAACGATATGAGAGACCTGCGTGCTCGACAGGAGATGACGCACTCCGAGATTTGAGCCACCTGCAAAGCCCAAGTTCGCCTTTGCAGGAATCAGCGTCAGCCAGTCGCGACTGAGAGTCCGGGAATTGCGTTGCTCTTCCCACCACGACTGGATTCTGTGAAGGGAGTCATCTGCCGAAGCATTGTCGACGATGACGACGCGATCGGGCAGTGGAACGCAGGCTGACAAACTCTCCAGACACTCGATGGTGTCCGCAGCGTTGTTCCAGTTGAGGA
>DATEDH010000004.1:0-5823 GCA_035281765.1 Gemmatimonadaceae bacterium | reverse complement strand
GTTCGTCACAGGCCAGTTCGCGCTGACGCTTGCGCTGCTCAGGTTGTATAACGGCCGATGGGTTATCCAGGATATCCGGCTGTTCTTTGCGATCTTTCTTTTTCTTTACGGCGCAACTCTTCCGCTCGTGCTGTTATTTGGCATCGCGCAGCCGGTCTCTGGAATTGCGGGAAGCGCATACATGTACGGCACTGCGTTTCTCGGATTCAATCTCGTCCAGTGGTGGTATAAGCAGCCATTCAAGGACGTTCCGCGGGAGGCGTTCAGTCGCATCGTGCCATCGCCGCTCAACGTCATATTGCTGGTGCTCGCATTTGTCGCGGTGGTTGGATACGCAGTCTCCCGTGGCGTAACTCTTGGCTTCAGCATCAACAGAGGCCTGAACAACTACCTCGGCACGCAGCTCTGGGTAGTCATGATATTCGCTGTGAACGGCATGACGATGTACATGTTCGCAGGGTGGAGCTCGCTCTCGCGACTGGAGAAAACAGTAGTAATAGTGTCGATCGCTCTCTTTGTCGCATTCCAGCTCACGATGGGTAACCGGCGCGACTTCCTGTCGATGTTCGTGTTTCTCGTCGGCGTCGCGCTGACAAAGCGCCGCGCGATTATCGGCGCAGGCACGGTCATCTTCGGATTCCTGGGGTTCGCCGCGTTCATGGCCGTCGGCGTTGGACGGCAGCTCCTCTCTGATCCCTCGCTCCTCACGCGGTACAATCCACTCGAGCTGATCCTCACTCAGAACGAGTTCGTCACCCCGATCTACACGCTCCAGCATTACGTTCTCAACGTTCGCCCATTGCGATGGGGAAGTACGTACATTGCCGCGCCGCTTCAGTTCGTCCCGCGCGCGGTTTGGCCGGACAAACCGGAAAGTCTTTCACTGCAGTTCATGCGCGATGCATTCGGCAGCACGAACCTCATCGGATTTGCATACACGCCGGTGACGGAGGCATTCCTGAATTTTTCGTGGGTCGGCCCGTTCATCGTGTTCTCGATCATCTCGATTCTTCTCGTGAAGCTGGTGCGCAACGCGCACGTCCACCCGGGGCTTTACTTCGTCCTCTTTGCAACCGTCGTCGATTTTCATCGCGGTGAGTTCGGCCTCATCTTCTATGCGCTCTGCTTTGTGGGCGGCGCGTACATCTTCATGCAGACCGTTGCGCGGCTGGGATGGGCCCCGCCGAAAATTGCGGGAGTGCGATCGGCTCCCGTTCTCCGTTCCTGACTCATGCGCATCGCGTTGAACCTGTTGTATCTGCTGCCGGGAGTCGTAGGAGGAACCGAGACCTATGCTCGCTCGCTGATCAAGGCGTTCTCACGGCAGGATGATGACAACGAGTACTCGGTGTTTCTCAACAGGGAATCAGCTGATCTCGACGTAACTCCTGCGGAGAATTTCTCGCGCGTGATCTGCCCGATCAACGCGACCAATCGCGCTGCGCGGTATTCATGGGAACAGGGAGCGATGCCGCTCCAACTCCGGAAGACCAGGCCGGACCTGGTGCATTCACTCGGCTACGTGATTCCACTCGCTGCATCGGGCCCGCAGGTTGTGACCGTACACGACGTGAATTATCTGGGGCATAAAGGCTGGCGAACCGGAGTCGGCCGCGCTGCATTTCGCTTCTTTGCGGAGCGCACCGTAAAGCGTGCCGATCGCATCATCGCGGTGTCGAAGTTTTCGCGCGATGAGATCGTCAAGCACATGAAGGTGCCGTCCGATAAAATCGCTGTCGTTCATTCCGCAGGAAGGGATGCAATGCCGCGGGCACGTCATGCGAAGACGGATATCGTTCGCAGCATCTCGCGGCCGTACATAATGGCATTCAGCGCTCTGAGCGCGCACAAGAACATTCCGCGGCTGATCTCGGCGTTTCATAAAATCTCGTCGATCGTGCCTCACGATCTCGTGCTCGTGGGTCACATGCCGGTAAAGTCGGGTGCGAGAGAGGAAATCGAATCCGCATCGAGCAGTCGCGTGCACTTCACGGGATACATCCCTGAAGCTGATGTCGCTTCGCTGCTCCAGCATGCGTCGCTGTTCGCGTTTCCATCTCTGTATGAGGGGTTTGGTCTTCCGCTTCTCGATGCGCAGAACGCCGGCGTTCCCGTCGTGTGCTCGCGCGCGGGCTCACTCCCGGAAATCGCGGGCGACTCGGCGATACTGTTCGATCCTCATTCGGAGGACGACATGGCGAACGCAATGAAGCGCGTGCTGCTCGACAACGATCTCAGAATGCGGCTGATCGACAAGGGACACGAGAACGCGCGGAGCTTCTCGTGGGATCGAACCGCGCGCAAGACGCTCGACGTGTATTACGACGTCGCTTCATGACCGCGTCCCCAAAGCGGTCGTACGTATTCATAACTCAGGTCTACGTTCCGGATCCCAATGCTACGGGACAGCATCTCGCCGATGTTGCGGAGGAGCTCGCGGAACGTGGCCACAATGTTGTGGTGTACACGTCCAATCGCGGATACGACAATCCGGAGAACTATTACCCGCGCGCCGAGGTTAGAAATGGCGTAACGATACGCCGTCTTCCTCTGTCGCATTTTGGGAAGAGCTCGATCGCGGTGAGAATTCTCGGCGGACTTTCGTTTGTCGGGCAGGCGATTGCGCGTGCTTCCATGCGTGGTAAGGTCGATACAGTGGTAGTGAGCACGTCGCCGCCGATGGCGCCGATTGCGGCGATCGTTCTGAGAGCGTTGCGAAGAGCGCGAGTGAAATACTGGGTGATGGATATCAACCCGGATCAGATCGTTGCGCTTGGAATGGCGCGCCCGACCGCCATGAGCGTGCGCGCGTTCAATTTCCTCAACCGCCAGATTCTGAAGGCGGCGGACGACATCGTTGTCCTCGACCGCATGATGGCCGATACCATCAACCGAAAGCATCACGTACGCGAAAAGATGTCCATTCTTCCGCCGTGGCCGGCTCAGGATCCGACACATCTCCTGCCGCACGAGGAGAATCCGTTTCGTGCGAAGTATGTCGGCGACGACCGGCGCGTCATCATGTATTCCGGAAATCACAGCCCCGCGAATCCGCTCGATACGATTCTCGAAGCGGCCAAGCGACTCAAGGACGATCCACGGCTCCTGTTCATGTTCATCGGCGGCGGGATCGGAAAGGAGGAGATCGACCGCCTTGCGCGGAGCTCCGGCAACATCGTGTCGCTGCCGTATCAGCCGCGCGCTGAGCTCCGTAATTCGCTCTCGGCAGCCGACGTTCACATCGTCACGATAGGCGACGCGGTGCCGGGGATCGTGCATCCGAGCAAGGTGTATGGAGCAATGGCTGTGGGTCGTCCGATCCTGCTTGTTGGCCCCCCTGAAAATCATGTTGCGGACATAATGGCTCAGCACGACATTGGCTGGCATGTAAGGCATGGTGATGTCGAGGGGGCGGTGAAGGTCCTCGAGGAAATCGGGTCCATGCCTAGTGAAGCACTCGAAGAGAAAGGCCGCCGTGCGTACGACGCGATCGTCGCCGGGGGTGGTAGACAGGCTGCTGTCGACCGTGTCGCCGACATCATGGAATCGCTCCGGTAACCTTGCCGGGCTGTCCCGGCACTATCCATCTTAGAGGATTATCTGAGTATTCTGTTCATCGACGCCCTGTTTTCAGGCGATAACCTGATGGTTCAGTCAATTGTGTTTCTCGCGGCAGCGGCGATCCTGAGCTGGCTCCTGGCGAGCAGGGTGCGGCTCTACGCGCTCGATAAACTGCTTGACATACCCAACGAGCGAAGCTCGCATTCGCGCCCGACTCCTCGCGGGGGCGGACTCGCAATCGCAGTGACTGCGATCGGCGGAGTGATCATCGCCGCGATGCTGCGCTGGATAGACTGGAATCTTGCACTCGCCCTGTCAGGGGGCGCAGCTATGATCGCAACCGTCGGCTGGGTCGACGATCATCGCAGCCTCTCCGCGCTCACGCGATTCGCCGTCCAGTTCCTATCCGCAGGGTGGGCGATGTACTGGCTCGGCGGGCTGCCTTCGCTGATCATCGGACCGTCGAGCATTTCACTCGGATTCGTCGGAACGATACTTGGCGTCATTGGAATCGTGTGGGCGATCAATCTCTACAATTTCGTCGATGGAATAGATGGTCTCGCCGCAGGCGAAGCGGTCACGACCGGAGTGATCGGGGGACTGATTCTCCTCGGAATGGGTCAGTCGGGACTGGCGATGATATCACTGCTCATCGCCGCAGCGGCAGGCGGATTTCTTCCCCTCAACTGGGCGCCCGCAAAACTTTTCATGGGCGATGTAGGCAGCGGGATGCTCGGGTATTTATTCGCGGTACTCGCGATCGCCTCGGAAAATGCGGGCGCAGTCCCGCTCCTCATCTGGGTGCTTCTCCTCGGCGCTTTCGTATTCGATGCGACGGTCACTCTTTGCAGGCGAATAATGCACGGCGAGAAATGGTATCACGCGCATCATAGCCACGCGTACCAGCGTATGGTGCAGGCGGGCCGGACTCATGCACAAGTCAGTGCGACGGTTCTCCTCATCAATCTCGTTCTCGCGCTTCTTGCGATCGTTGCGTGGCTCCGGCCGACCTTCTTCCTGATTGCGATCGGCGCCGGCACCGTACTTCTCAGCATCATCTATATCACTGTTGAGCGCATTCGGCCGATGCACCAGCCGACGCGGGGATGACTGCCGGAGTAGCCGGGATAGGTAATTCATGGTTCTCCCGCCGTCTTGTAAGAGCGGGGAATCCTGACGGCCCGCGGGAAGAGACGTCGCTCGTCTCGTTCCTTACGATCCTCCTCGTGCACAGGCGTGTCATCGCAGTCTGTGCGCTGCTGGGGACGATAGTATTTGGAATTCTCGCATCTACCCAGGCAGCGCTGTTCGTCTCGCGCTCGTCTTTTCTTGTGCGAAGCGGAAAGACTTCAGTGACGATTCCGGGCGGCGGCGGCACGCTTGGATTCAGCCTCGGCGCATATCTCGAGTTCTCCCAATCGGTGGCATTCTACGCCGATCTCGGCCGCGCGATGCCGATACTTCGCAGGGTTGCAGCGATGCAGTACACGACTTCGGACTCGAACACGAAGCGGTCCCTTGCTGAAGCGATGGGCATCAAGGACAAGAATCCTGCCGTCGCGCTCGAGCGAGCTGCGATCGTTCTGAGAGATCAAGTCACTTACTCGATCAGCACCAGGACGGGCGTGGTCCGTCTTTCGGTTCAGGCGAACGATCCGATAGTTGCGCAGCAGGTCAATGCGAACATTCTCGCTGAGCTCGATAGGTGGTCAAAAACCGAGGGGCATCATCAGGCGATGCTCGAGCGGCAGTTCGTCGAGCAGCTCGTTGCCGATGCGCGCGCGAAGCTTGCGCAGGCGGAAACGACTCAGCGCAGCTTCCTGGAAACGAATCGCATGTTCGCGTCATCGCCCGAGCTCCGTCTGGAGGCGCAGCGTCTCGAGCGCGATGTCGGAATGCGACAGCAGATTTATACGGCACTCGCGCAGACTTACGAGCAGGCCCGCATCGAGGAGAATCGTGTTCCGACGATTCTCAACGTTGTAGAGACTGCTGATCTACCAGTGGAGCCTCAGCGGCGCGAAGCACTCCGCAAGACGCTGATCGGGCTTGTTACGGGTCTTCTATTTGGGATGGTCATCGCGTTGCTTCAGCAACGCATAGAAGAGAAGAAGGCGCTCGCTTTCTGAGTCCTGTTGCTCTGATTAACAGGGAACGCAGTGAGCACAGTGAGGTTTGGAGGGGTTGTCTGAGTGGCGATGCTGGTCGGCACAATCGCCAACCACTGTCACTGCAAGTGATTAAAAACCTCACAACCTCACT
>DATEDH010000003.1:0-15895 GCA_035281765.1 Gemmatimonadaceae bacterium | reverse complement strand
GGAGCGGCGCCGCCGCTCTAAGCCGCCGCGCGGTGGCCGCACGGATGGCTCGCCGATCGCGCCATCCGGTGTTCCCAAATCGGATCATGTTGCTGATCCGATGAACGCTCCAAATCAGACCGCGCAGGGCGAGTAGGCTCGGCGTAGCGATTACTGCGACGCGAGACACGAGACGCGAGTCGCGAGACCAAAAAGCTCGCCGCTCGCGTCTCGTGTCTCGCGTCGCAGTTTCTGCTCAATCCGCGTGGCACTGAGATACTCGGAGAATTAACTTCCCGAGTAGAATGACCGCCCGACCCGAAACTCAGCTCCCCACCACGTTCAATCCCTCCGAAGTCGAGGCCGACCTCTATAAGGAATGGCTCGACGCAGGATTGTTCACGGCCGATCCCGCGCGATCCAGGCGAAACGGAGGCGACAGAGAACCGTTCGTAATCGTGATGCCGCCGCCCAATGTGACGGCGGTTCTGCACATGGGGCACGGCCTCAACAACACTGTGCAGGACGTGATCATCCGATGGAGAAGAATGGCGGGCGACGAGGCACTGTGGCTGCCCGGGACTGATCACGCGGGAATCGCAACACAGAATGTCATCGAGAAGCAGCTGGCCGGCGAAGGAAAGACGCGCTTCGATCTCGGCCGCGAAGCTTTTGTTGCACGCACATCGGATTTCGTCGCGGAAACCGGCGGCACCATTCTCGAGCAGCTGCGCGCAATCGGCGCATCATGCGACTGGACGCGCACTGCATATACACTGTCGCCGGAGCTCTCGAGCGCGGTGCGGGAGGCGTTCGTCCTTCTGTATGAAGCAGGGCTCATTTATCGCGGGCATCGTGTCATTCACTGGTGCTCGCGCTGTCTCACGTCATTGAGCGATGAGGAAGCGGAGCACAGTGAAGAGACCGGCGCGCTCTATCACATTCGATATTCGCTGAGCGATGATCCGGAAAAGAGCATCACGATCGCGACAACGCGTCCTGAGACGATGCTCGCCGACGTTGCAGTTGCGGTGCATCCGGATGACGAGCGCTATCGCGACTTGATCGGAAGGACGGTGACACTGCCGATCGCCGATGTCGCGATTCCAATTATCGCGGATTCGATAGGAGTCGATCCGGAGTTCGGTACGGGCGCGGTGAAGATCACTCCAGCGCACGACGCGAACGATTTCGACATGGGATCGCGACACAGGCTGCCGATGCCTGTGGTGCTCTCGCCTGAAGGCACGATGGCAAACGGAGCTGACGCAGGCACGCGCGTTCCGCCCGAGCTTCTCGGAATCGACCGGTTCGAGGCGAGAGAGCGCGTCGTGCAGATGCTCAAACATCTTGGCGCGCTCGTGAAGATCGAGCCGCACACGCACGCCGTGCGTCACTGCTATCGCTGTGACACGGTGGTTGAGCCGAGGCTGTCCGATCAATGGTTCGTGAAGATGCGTCCGCTTGCGGAGCCTGCACTGAAGGCAGTTCATGATCGCCGCATTCGCATCCTGCCGGAACGATGGGAAGCTGTGTACATCAACTGGCTCGAGAATATCCGCGATTGGAATATCTCGCGTCAGTTATGGTGGGGACATCGCATTCCCGTCTGGTACTGCGACAGCTGCTCGAATGTCATCGTGGCGCGCAACGATCCTTCTGCATGCGATAAATGCGGCGGCGCTGTTCGGCAGGATGAAGACGTGCTCGACACGTGGTTCTCATCGTGGCTCTGGCCATTCTCCACGCTTGGCTGGCCTCAGAAGAACACGCCCGACATCAAGGCGTTCTATCCGACAGACGATCTGGTAACCGCCCCGGAGATTCTTTTCTTCTGGGTGGCTCGCATGATCATGGGCGGATTTTTCTTCATGGGCGAAACGCCGTTCCACACGGTGTACCTCCATGGAACCGTCCGCGACATGAAGCACGTGAAGATGTCCAAGTCACTCGGCAACGGAATCGATCCACTCGATGTTCGCGCGCTATTCGGCACCGACGCGCTGCGATACACCGTCATCGCGGGACTCGGGATGGGCGCCGATGTGATGCTCGACCCGAACGATCTGGAGAAATCGTTTGCGCCGGGACGAAACTTTGTCACGAAGTTGTGGAAAATCGGACGATTTCTCCTCACCAATGTCGGGTCGGAAAAAGTCCAGACGCTCGATCGTATCGATCACTCGCGACTGAGACGCGCTGACCGATGGATTCTTTCGTCACTCAACACGGCGATAGACGAATGCAATGCTGCGCTTGGACCTGCACGCCCTGACCGTGGTGTCTGGAAAGAAAATGAGCTGCGGTCCGGCTTGAGATTGAGTGAGTACACGGAAGCAGCGCGCCGGTTTGTCTGGAATGAGCTCGCCGACTGGTATCTCGAATCGACAAAAGGACGACTCGCAGCGGGCGGCGAAGACGGAGAAGTTGCGCGTGCTGTGCTCGCGCACTCGTTCGATTCGGCGCTCAGACTGCTTCAACCCATCGTCCCCTTCATTACTGATATCCTGTGGCGCCGGCTGCCTGTCGATGACGGTGAGCGTGATGAATACATCGCGCGCGCGTCATGGCCAGCGCGTAACGATGCATTCAACGGTGAGCAGGAGTTCGAGCTCGTGCGTGAAGCGATCAACGCCATACGCCAGCTTCGCGCTGACTACGCAATTGCGCCGGGCGAAAGAATCCACGCCAGTCTCGATGTATCGGCAGCGGCTTCGAATGCAGACCGGGACCGTGCGATATTTGACGATGACTCCGATTTCATCGCTCGCATTGCGCGCTGCGACTTTGGTGAGGTGAACGATTCAGAAGCGGGAGCCTCGATACTTCTGTCGAGCGGATCGCGCATTCGCATTCCTCTCGCCGGTGTGATCGACATCGAGAAGGAATGCCGCAAGGCACGCACTGAGCTCGAGAAGCTCGATGCGCAGCTCACGGCACTCGATGCGCGCCTTGCAAATCCCGGATTTACCGATCGTGCTCCGGCCAATGTTGTTGCGCAGGAGCGAGCCAAGCAGCTCGACTGGCGTGCCCGCCGCGCTCAGCTGTCCGACAAGGTGACGTCCCTTTGCGGATGAAGCGCTTTGCGGCGATGCTCGCAACGATTCTCGCTGCATGCGCATCGCCCGGCATGCCGCCGGGCGGACCCGTTGATACAGAGGCGCCGCAGATCGTAAGGATCGTTCCCGACAGCGGCAAGACGGGAACGAGTCCGCCTGCGGTGATCTTTCGCTTCAACGAAGTTGTGAGTGAGCGTCCGTCCGGTGCTGCATCGCTCAGGGCGCTGTTCATTATTTCCCCTCGCGATGGTGAGCCGCGTGTCGACTGGAGTCGGGACGAGATCTCCGTGAAGCCGAGGCGCAGGTGGAAGCCGAATACGGCATATACGATCACGATGCTTCCGGGCTTGAGCGACCTCCGCGGGAACACTCGCAACACGGGCGCAGTGACGATTTTCTCGACGGGCGCAACGATTCCCACGGGCAAAATTGCAGGCGCTCTGTACAACTGGGCCGAAGGGCGCACCATCAATCGTGCGGGTTTCGTTCAGGCATGGCCGCGCGGCGACACGACCACCATGTACATGACGGCGGTGGACAGCGCCGGGACGTATACGCTCGATCATCTTCCCGCAGGGCAGTATGTCGTGCGCGGATTGTCCGACGACAACAGCAATCGCGGGCTCGACAGACGTGAAGCCTGGGATACCGTTGGAATAAATCTCACCGACACAGCGCGCCTCAATCTCTTCGCGTTCATCCACGATTCACTCGGCACCCGTCTTGTGAGTGCAAGCGTGCGCGACTCCGTGACGGTCGAGCTGACGTTCGAGTCGCCGCTTTCTCTGACGCAGCCAATCACTCCGGCCGAAGTCACCGTTCGCGCGCCTGACTCGAGTGCGATTGGAGTGTTGTCGGTCACTCCTCCCCCGCCGGATACAAGCGCTGCTGTGCGCGCCTTGGGAAGGCCGATCCCGCCACGGTCGTTGACGATCAAGCTTGCGCAGCCTGTTCGCCCGAAGACCGCCTATCGAATTCGCGTCGCGCGAATAACGAGTTTGACGGGAGTCAACAGGACCGGGGACGTTCTGCTGAACACGCCGGAGAAGCTTCCTTCTGCGCCTGTTCCGAAGGCACCGACTCCAGCTGCACCTCCACCACCGCCGCCTGCTCCCGTAAAGCAATGACGCGCGGCAGTCACGACGCGCGGCGAGCGCTGCCAAGCGTCAGCTCGCTCCTCGAGACAGCGGAGGTACAATCTCTGATCGACCGGCATCCACGCGCACTCGTTGTGGATGCGATCCGTGACGCGATAGCGGCAGCCCGCGATTCAGGCACCGCACTTTCCCATAGCGACTGGCACTCACGCATATCCGAAGCGCTGGTAAGAAGGCAGACGAGATCACTCGTCGGAGTCATCAACGCAACGGGCGTGGTGCTCCACACGAATCTCGGCCGTGCACCGCTTGCTGCCGCTGCTGTCGAAGCGATTCGAGAGATCGCGAGCGGATACACGAACCTCGAATACGATTTAACTGAGGGCACACGCGGCTCTCGTTACGTGCATTGCGTCAGCCTGCTTCGTGAGCTCACTGGTGCAGAGGACGCAATCGTCGTGAATAATTGCGCTGCGGCGTTGATTCTTGCGCTGAGCGCTCTCGCGCGCGGACGTGAAGTAGTAATCTCACGCGGCGAGCTCGTGGAAATCGGCGGAAGCTTTCGCGTGCCGGACATCATGGGCCGCAGCGGCGCCGCACTTGTTGAAGTCGGTACCACCAACCGGACTCACGTTGACGACTACGTGCGAGCGATCGGGCCGAACACCGGATTGATAGCGAAGGTTCATCAAAGCAACTTCGCGCAGACAGGTTTCGTCGCATCAGTCGATGTGCGTGCGCTCAAATCGATCGCTGCCGAGCACGACATCCCGATACTCCACGATCTCGGGAGTGGCTTGCTTGTCGATCTTGCAAACTACGGATTGTCAGGAGAGCCCACCGCTGCCGCGGCTCTCGACGCCGGCGCAACGATCGTCCTCATGAGCGGTGACAAGCTGCTCGGCGGGCCTCAATGCGGCATCGCGCTGGGAAGTCGCAATGCCATTGCGCGAATGCGGAAGGATCCATTCGCGCGCGCGATGCGTGTCGACAAGCTGGCTATCGCGGCGCTGACTGCAACATTGGAGCTGTATCGCGACGAGGAGCGCGCGGTGAGCGAAATACCGACGCTCGCGATGCTCACGGCATCGCCGGAGTCGGTGCGCGAGCGCTGTGAAACTGTTGCGAGCTCGATTGCTCGATCTGGAATTACCGCGACGGTACGGGAGAGTGATGCGAGCGTTGGAGCGGGAGCATTCCCTGCCCTCGCAATCCCGTCATATGCTGTCACGATCGCCGGCGATGCTCAGGCAATAGAGAAACGATTGCGAGCTCACACTACGCCAGTGATTTCCCGCATCCAGGATGACGCAATCATGCTCGACCTTCGGAGTGTTCTGCCGTCGCAGGATGGAGAGCTCGCCGACTGTATTCGAGTGGCGTTGAGTTGAATCAGCTTCCGACGGCGGTTTTTCTCGACCGTGATGGGACGATAATCGAGGACGTACACTATCTCTCGCGGCCGGAGCAGATAAGGATTCTTCCTGGCGCAGCCGAAGCGATAGCGCGCGTCAACGCACTGCTCATCCCGGTGATCATCGTCACGAATCAATCGGGGATCGCGCGCGGAATATTCTCGCTCGAGGATCATGAAGCGATCTCAGCGAAACTTACGGAGCTGCTCGCTGCCTCAGGGGCAGGGATCGATGCAAGCTATTTCTGCCCACACGCGCCTGAAGATGGATGTGACTGCAGAAAGCCCGGCACGCTGCTTTTCCGTCAGGCGGCTCGCGATCTGCCCGGCATCGACTTGACTCGCGCTCTGTACATCGGCGATCGCTTGCGCGACGTCGAGCCCGGATTGACCCTTGGCGGAACCGGTCTGCTTGTTCCCTCTCCGGAAACTCCGCAATCTGAAATCGATGCTGCAACGGCGCGCGCTCGTGTTGCACCATCGCTTGCGACCGCGTTCGACTGGTATCTGTGTACCAACTAGGATAGAATCGCGCATGACAGTGCGCATTGCTGTGCTCGCGTCGGGCCGCGGATCGAACCTTAAAGCTCTCATCGACCACTTTTCGAAGCTCGGAGAGCATGCACCGGCGGCGATCGAGCTGGTCGCATCAAATCGCCCTGGCGCCCCCGCACTCGATCGCGCGAGAGCGGCAGGCATTGCTGCAGAATCATTCAACGCCGGTGATGACGGATCAGCTCTGATCGAGATCCTCGAGCGGCACGCGATAGATCTCGTAGTGCTTGCCGGGTACATGAAGCACATCCCGGCCCCGGTGATTTCCCGCTGGAACAATCGAATGATCAATGTTCATCCGGGGCTGCTGCCTGAATTCGGCGGCGCAGGCATGTACGGTGCGAGAGTGCACACTGCAGTGATCGAACGGAAAGCGCCTGCCACCGGCGTAACTGTCCACCTGGTAGACGAGGAATTCGATCACGGACCGATCGTCGCTCAGTGGAAAATTCCCGTGCTTCCGGGAGAAAGCGCCGAATCCCTCGCCGAGCGCGTGCTGGAAGTCGAGCACATCGTGTATCCGCGAGCGGTTGAAATGGTTGCGACTCTCATTGGACGAAAAATTTTTGCAAATTTGTGAATGCCTCTCGCACTTCTTTCTGTATCAGATAAATCGGGCCTCGTTGATTTCGCTCAGGGCCTCGTACGACTTGGCTGGGAGCTGGTCTCTACTGGCGGCACGGCAAAGGCGTTGCGCACTGCGGGACTCGATGTGCGTGACATCAGTGACCTCACCGGTTTCCCCGAGATACTCGACGGCCGCGTAAAGACACTGCACCCCAAGGTTCACGGCGGACTGCTCGCACGGCGGAGTGATCCTGAGCACATGTCGGTTGCAAAGGAGCACGATATCGCGCCAATCGATCTCGTTGCCGTGAATCTCTATCCATTCGAGGCAACCGCTGCGCGTTCAGGCGTAACCAGGGAAGAGGTGATCGAGAACATCGACATCGGCGGGCCATCGATGCTTCGCTCTGCCGCGAAAAATTTCGAATCGGTGACGGTCGTCGTCGATCCCGCCGACTACGCGCGAGTCCTTGCGACACTCGAGGCAAACGACGACGACCTCGACCTCCGGCGTCTCCTTGCCGAGAAGGTGTTCGCGCACACGGCGTCCTATGACAGCGCGATTGCGACATGGTTTGCATGTGAGCGCGCCGAAACCTTTCCTGATCGATCCGTGTTGTCGATGAATCGCGCACAGTCGCTGAGATATGGAGAGAATCCGGGTCAGCGCGCCGCGTTCTATGTCGAGAGTGGAACGAGTGGTCTTGCGGGGCTCAGGCAGAAAGGCGGAAAGGAGCTCTCGTTCAATAATCTTCTCGATCTCGAAGGGGCTCTTCTCGCAACGGATCCGTTTGAAGGCGAGACCTGCTGTGCAATCATCAAGCACACGACGCCGTGCGGGCTCGCAACGGGAACCAGCGCTGCCGATGCGTATCGCAAGGCGCTCGCGTGCGACCCTCTGTCGGCATTCGGTTCCGTAATCTCTTTCACAGTGCCGGTCGATGCCGAGACTGCCGAAGCTGTCTCCAGTCTATTCGTGGAATGCCTCGTTGCGCCTTCGTTCAGCGACGAGGCACTCGAGATTCTCGGGCGCAAGAAAAATCTTCGCGTGCTCGAGGGAAAAGCTGCCTGGAAGGACACCGCGCTCGATTACAAGAGAGTTCGCGGCGGATTTCTCGTGCAGGAGCGCGCGCGCCCGCTGACTGAGCTGGGTGAATGGGCGGTGGTGACGCGACGTCAGC
The DNA here is from genome assembly GCA_035281765.1 of Gemmatimonadaceae bacterium. GTDB lineage: Bacteria > Gemmatimonadota > Gemmatimonadetes > Gemmatimonadales > Gemmatimonadaceae > UBA4720. The sequence goes on along the minus strand of DATEDH010000003.1, from coordinate 8,043 downwards.
CGAGTGACGAGGAAAAAACAAATCTTGCATTTGCGTGGCGCGCCGTCGGATCGGTGAAGTCGAACGCGATTCTTCTCGCGCGTAATGGAGCGACAATTGGAATCGGCGCCGGCCAGATGTCTCGCGTCGATGCCGCATTTCTTTCCGTTCATAAGGCGCAGCTTGCCGGTCATTCGACGCAGGGCGCAGTGCTCGGCTCTGATGCGTTTTTCCCCTTCAGGGACGGTGTCGATCAGGCAGCGGCTGCAGGGATTACAGCGATCGTGCAGCCCGGCGGATCAGTGAAAGACGAAGAGGTGATTGCTGCCGCAGACGAGCATGACATAGCAATGGTCTTCACTGGCCAGCGTCAGTTCCGTCACTGATCTCGAATGAAACGCAGACATTTTGTCGCCGCGGCGGCGGCACTCGCCGGGATTCCTGTCGGTGCTGCCATTGCGCAGAAACGTGGCACCCGTAAGCTCGGGAACATCGGAGTTCAGCTCTACACGCTGCGGCAGATGATGGAGAAGGATGTCGGGCGTACACTCGAGACGGTCGCGAAAGCGGGATACAAGGAAGTGGAGTTCGCCGGCTACTTCAACGTCAATCCGCCGGTGATGAAAAAGCTTCTCGACGCAAACGGGCTCATCGCACCGTCTGCGCACATCGGAATGGGCGACCTCGGCCTCAAGTGGGATCTGATGATCGACGATGCGAACACGCTCGGACTCAAATATCTGACCGTTGCGTGGATCGATGCGCCGGACAGAACTCCAGAGGGTTACAAGAGAATCGCCGACCGGTTCAACAGGGCGGGACTTCGATCACTCGGCGATGGCGTTCAGCTCGCCTATCACAACTACTCCTTCGATTTCACGACGGTCAAAGGCCAGCTGCTGTACGATGTGATGATGAAGGAGACCGATCCGCGGTATGTCGCGATGCAGGCGGATGTCTTCTGGATGAAACAGGGCGGCCAGGATCCCGCATCATGGCTAGCGAGATATCCCGGCCGCTTTCAGATGATGCATCTCAAGGACATCGGTCCAACTCCGAAAAAGGAAATGCGCGATGTCGGCAAGGGCACAATCGACTGGCCGGCACTTGTCTCACAGGCGACCAGGGCGGGCGTGAAGCACTGGTTCGTCGAGCACGACGAAACGAAAAATCCGGTCGCATCGATTCAATCAAGCTATCGGTACCTGCGCGCTTTGCGATTTTCCTGATTCAGGCAGTACTTTCATGCCGTCTAAAGCATCAAGGCGGAATCAGTGGAACCACCTCGCAAGACATTCGACGTCTGCATCGTAGGATCCGGTGCCGGCGGTGGAATGGCCGCATACGTGCTCTCCAAGGCGGGCGCTGACGTAGTTCTGATGGAAGCAGGCGATGCATGGTACGCATCGCGCAACTCGAAGATGATGTTCCCCAATTACGCGTCTCCGCGTCGAGGCGGATCGACACGGCTCAAGCCGTTCGGTGAATTCGACGGATGCGAGGGCGGATGGGAAATCGACGGCGAGCCATACACGAAAGCGCCCGGAACGAACTTCCTCTGGTGGCGCGCACGAATGCTTGGCGGACGCACCAATCACTGGGGCCGCATCTCGCTCCGATTCGGGCCCGACGACTTCCGCAGAAAAAGCCTGGATGGAATGGGCGATGACTGGCCCATCACATACGATGATGTTGCGCCGTATTACGATCGCGTCGATCAGCTCGTCGGCATTTACGGCAGCCGCGAAGGAATTCACAACGAGCCCGACGGACTTTTTCAGCCGCCGCCCGCTCCCCGCTGCTACGAGCTGCTGATCAAGAAAGCGAGCGATCGGCTCAACATCACGTGCATACCCGCACGGCGATCAGTGATAACAAAGCCGCTGAACGGCCGAGCAGCCTGCCATTACTGCGGACAATGCGGGCGTGGATGCGGAGTAAAAGCAAATTTCTCGAGCCCCGATGTCCTGATTGCACCAGCGCTTCAAACGGGCAAGCTCACCTTGATGACGAATGCGATGGTTCGCGAGGTCACGCTCGGCCCCGATGGTCTCGCAAACGGCGTTACCTACATCGACAAGAAGACAGGGCAGGATCTCCAGGTCAAAGCAAAAGTCGTAGTGCTTGCTGCGAGCGCTCTCGAGACAGCGCGCATTCTGTTCAATTCGCGCAGCTCGCGATTTCCGGATGGATTGGCGAATTCGAGCGGCACCGTCGGCAAATACATCACGGATACAACGGGCGGTGGAGTTTCCGGATACATCCCGGCGATGGAGAATCATGCGGGGCACAATGAGGATGGCGCCGGGGGCATGCATGTGTACATGCCATGGTGGCTGGACAACAAGAAACTCGACTTCCCGCGTGGATATCACATCGAAGTCGGCGGCGGAGTTCGTCAGCCCGGCGCGGGATTTATGGGCGGCATTCATCGCTATCCACCGGGCGGCGGATATGGCGCGCAGCTGAAACGCGATTATCGCAAATACTATGGAGCGACAATCAGCTTCGAGGGTCGCGGCGAGATGATTCCCAACGACGACACATACTGTGAGATAGATCCGAATGTGGTCGATCGCTTTGGAATCCCTGTGCTTCGTTTTCACTGGAAGTGGACCGACGCGGAGTACAACCAGGTGAAGCACATGCAGGAAACCTTTCGCTCACTGATTGCGGAGATGGGCGGTCAGGTATTCGACCCGATGCCGTCGAAGGAAAACGGGTATGGAATCGCAGCCGGCGGTCAGATCATCCACGAGCTTGGCGGCGCCCGAATGGGAAACGATCCGAAGTCATCGGTCGTGACCGGCAACTGCCAGGCGCATGACGTCAAGAATCTCTTCCTCGCCGACGGCGCCCCGTTCGTTTCGCAGGCTGACAAGAATCCAACGTGGACCATCATGGCTCTCGCGTGGAGAACTTCCGATTACATCACGGACCAGATGAAGAAGAGGGCCATATGAGCGACATGGATCGCCGCGAGGCAGTCAAGGCGCTCGCATTGCTGCCGTTTGCATTCAAGTGGGACCTCACTGCTCCGCAGATCGAGCGAGCGTCGGCGGTTTTTCAGGCGCCGGCCGCTGCACCGTACGTCCCCAAGTTTTTCACCGCGCACGAGTGGCAGACTGCGAGCATGCTTGCAGACTACATCATTCCTCGTGACGAGAGATCCGGCAGCGCTACGGACGCAAAAGTTCCGGAATACATGGATTGGCTCATGGCGGACAAGGAATCGTCCGAGAATTCACGCACCGCGATGCGCGGCGGGCTCGCGTGGCTCGATCTCGAGGCATCGGAGCGATTTGCAACGACGTTCGTGAAGGCGACTGACGCTCAGCGGCGACAGATACTCGACGATGTTGCATGGCCCGCGAAGGCGAAGCCGGGAATGAGCCAGGGCGTCGCATTCTTCAATCGATTCCGCGATCTCACTGCCAGCGGGTTCTTCTCGAGTGAAATGGGCTACCGCGACGTGAAGTTCGTCGGCAACGTCGCGCTTCCTGAATGGAACGGCTGCCCCACTGAAGCGATGCAGAAACTTGGTGTGTCGCACGACCTGATGAAGACGCGCGTTCCTGTACAGCGATCGACATGACACTTGGAATCGGGTTCGTCGGAAGCGGATTTAATGCGCGCTTTCACATTCAGTCATTCACCGGTGTGCGTGACGCGGATGTCCGTGGAGTGTGGAGTCCGAACTCAAAGCACGCCGCGGATACGGCCAATCTCGCGCGCAGTATGGATGTCGGCGAAGCGAAAGCGTATCGCTCGATTCGCGAGATGGTTGCAGATCCTGCAATCGACGCGATCTGGTTGTGCGGACCGAATCACGCGCGAATATCGAACGTCGAGGAGATTGTTGCAGCGATCAAGGACGGCGCTACACTTCGCGGCCTCGCGTGCGAGAAGCCACTCGCCCGCAATGTTGCTGAAGCAAAGAAGGTCGCAAAGCTTGCGCAAAGTGTTCGGCTCAATACGGGGTATCTCGAAAACCAGCTCTTTGCTCCTGACATAACTCGCGGCAAGGAGTTGATCTGGGCTCGCGGCGCTGCGCTTACGGGAAGACCGTACCTGGCGCGCGCTGCTGAAGAACACAGTGGCCCGCATATGCCGTGGTTCTGGCAGGGCTCACTCCAGGGCGGTGGCGTGCTCAACGACATGATGTGTCACTCCGTCGAAGTGGTAAGACACCTTCTGACGAAGCCGGGCGATGCGCGCGACTCGATCAGGCCAAAGCGCATCAGCGCCCACATCGCTTCCCTCAAGTGGACGCGAAAGCAGTACTCGAAGCGGTTGGCTGCCGCGATGGGTAAAGCTGTCGATTACTCGAGGAATCCCGCAGAGGATTTCGCGCGAGCGACCATCGAATATGAATCGCGTGATGGCGAGCGCTTGATTGGCGAAGTCACTACATCATGGAGCTTTGTCGGAGCGGGCCTGAGGCTGTCTGCGGAGCTGCTAGGCCCTGAGTACTCACTTTCATGGAATACGCTCGACAGCAGTCTCAAGCTTTTCTTCAGCCGCGAGGTGAAAGGCAAAGCGGGCGAGGACCTGGTCGAGAAGCAGAATGCGGAGATCGGAATGATGCCGGTCATTGCCGATGAAGCTGCCGCCTACGGATATACCGCGGAGAACCGGCATTTCGTTCGCGCTTTCCTGCGAGGCGAGCGACCCATGCTGACGTTCGACGACGGACTCGAGGTCATGCAGATACTGATGACCGCGTACATGAGCGCGCAGTCCGGGCGCACCCTTCCCTTCCCGCCTCGTGGCCTCGACAGCTTCGTGCCTGATGTCGCGAAGGGAAAGTGGAAGCCCTGACGCCTCGACAGTGACAACAACCTCTGCCGTCGCAGTGATCGGCGGCGGGGTGATCGGCGCGAGCATCGCATATCATCTTGCTCGCGCAGGCGTCGATGACGTTGTGATAATCGATCGCGCGCCAAGACCTGGTGCCGGGAGCACCGGCCGCGCTACAGGCGGATTTCGAGCGCAGTTTGCAACACCGGTCAACGTGCAGATGTCGTTGATGTCACGCGATGCCCTGCTGCGATTCAACGACGAAACCGGAGTCGATCCCGAATTTCAGCAAGTGGGATATCTCTGGCTGGCGTCATCACCGGCCGAGATGAATGCAATTCGTGCTGCGAATGATCTGCAGCATGCTGAAGGGTTGACCGAAGCGAGAGTACTCACTCGTGAGGAGGCACTCGAAATCAATCCTCTAGTGAATGGCGATGACATCATCGGCGGAGCTTTCTGTCCGACTGATGGCTACATCAAGCCGCTTCAGATTCTTCGCGGCTACCTCGAATCCGCTGAGCGCCTTGGTGTCAGGTTTCTGTGGGATACTAAGTGTGTTGGAATGGTGCGCGAGCGTGACAGAGTCGAGAGTCTTCAGACAACGCGTGGGCACATTGCAGTCGGCGCAGTCGTCAACGCGGCGGGACCGTGGGCAGCGCACGTTGCAGAGATGGCCGGGGTCAATCTGCCCGTCACCGCACTTCGGCGTCAGGCGGCGTTCACAGCTCCGACAGATGCAATCCCGGCGAACATGCCGATGACAATTTTCATGCACAACGGATTTCATGTTCGTGCTCGTGAAGGCCGCGCATTGTTCTCGTGGCCGACTGCTGAGCAACCGGGCGAGCCGGCGGATCTCTCCGCAGATGTTGATTGGATTAATGAAGTCACGGCCCATGCGCGGAAGCGACTGCCGGTTCTCAAAAACGCCGCCATCGACTGGGAGATGTGTTACGCAGGTCTCTACGAAATGTCTCCCGACCACCACGCGATACTCGGCAAATCTGCGTCATGCGCGAACATGTATTTCGCGAACGGATCATCGGGCCACGGTGTGATGCATTCACCCGCGATCGGTTCGATAATCGCCGATATGATCATGGAAAAAGAGCCGCAGCTCGACGTGTCGATGCTGCGGCCCTCGCGATTCGATGAAGGTCAGCCGGTAACGGCGGCCGAGCTGTTATAGCGGAACCGGTTCCACTCCCGCTGTAGCGTCCGGAGGCCGCACGGTTGAGCGGCGCGGCCGGAACAGCACCGCGAAGACCACCAGTATGATTCCGGCAAGGATCGCTGGTACCTGCCAGATACTCTGCCAATCGTGAGTGACGACACCGCTCGCGCCTGTCGTTGCATATGCATCGACCACCTTGCCGGACACCCACGATCCGATGAACAGTCCAACACCAAGCGTGACGAACGCAATGAATCCCTGCGCGGCGGCGCGGATTCGCGGGCCCGCCTGCTGATCGACGTAGATCTGTCCTGTGACAAAGAAGAAATCGTAGCAGATGCCATGAAGCAGGATTCCGAGATAGAGCATCCACATCAGGGGACCGGCGTTACCATAGGCGAACGCCAGGTATCTGATTGCCCACGCTGCCATTCCGACGAGCATGATCTTCTTCACACCGAGTCGCACCAGTGCAAGCGGAAGCAGGAGCATGAAAAACATTTCCGACATCTGTCCGAAGCTCTGCTTTGTCGCCGCGTTCGCGACTCCAGTCTCGTTTAGAAAGAGATTGGTAAAGGCGTAGTAGAACTGAAGTGGAATGCAGAGAAGGAATGATCCAACAACGAACGTTGTAAACGATCTGTCCTTCAGTAGGGCGAGCGCATCGAGGCCAAGCACGTCGCGCACGCTGAGCGGCTTGCCTGCAGCGTGCGGAGGCGTGTGCGGGAGGACGAGTGAATACAATCCGAGAAGCACGGATGCTCCCGCAGCGATGCGCATCGGCGTTGCAGTCGCCTCGAGTCCAAGCTGCCCGACGATGATTCCTGCGACAATCCAGCCGATCGTTCCAAGCACGCGCACTTTGGGGAAATCGCGCGCCGAGTCTTCCATGTTGTCGAACGAGATGGAATTGGTGAGCGCGAGCGTGGGCATGTAGCAGAGCGCGTAAAGAATCAGCAGCGGATAAAACTTTGAGAAATCAGTCGCAGTTGAAACGACGTATAACAGAACTGCGCCGAGTAGATGCAGGAGCGCGATGATTCGCTGCGTCGGAAAGAACCGGTCGGCGATCATGCCCACAAAAAACGGCGACACCATTGCAGCGATCGCCGTCGTTCCGTAGGCAAGTCCGACTTCTGTTCCGTCGAACTTGAGAGTGGTGCCGAGGTACGTTCCCATTGTCACGTACCACGCGCCCCACACGAAGTATTGCAGGAACATCATCACCGACAGGCGGAATCGCACGCTCATGGGAGAACCCTTATGCGGATGTTGCGAAACTCAACTTTATCCCCGTGATCCTGCAGTCCGATGTAACCTTCAGGTGATTTTCCATAAGTCGGTACAGACTTCCACTTGCTCGCCGCCACTTTGGCTTTCCAGTCGTCACTGCCAAGCGTGTATTCGACGACCTTCCTGCCGTTCATCCAGTGCTCGATGTGATCGCCGTTGGCGACGATGCGAACGGAATTCCATTGTCCTGCAGGATGAACGGCGTCATGCGGAACGCCGTACACATCGAAGACCGACCCGGCTGATGTGACTTCGCGCTTTCCGTCGGCATGCCTGTCGTTGTCGAGGATCTGCATCTCCGGCGCGCTCTGCCAGATGTAGTCGTTGTCCTCGGTGCCGCGATAGAGAATTCCGCTGTTGCCGCCTTCCCCGATTCTCCAGTCGAGTGCGAGCTCGAAGGTGCGGTACTTGTCGACCGTGATGATGTCGCCGGCGTTTTCTCCGGACAGTGTCAGGATTCCATCGACGACGGTCCAGCCGGGGCTTACGGTGGTCTTTTTGTAATTCCGCCACCCGTTCAACGTTTTTCCGTCGAAGAGGAGCTTCCACCCCGCATGCTGTTCAGCTGAGGTCAGTGAGTTCAAAGTGGATGCCTGTGTACCACCGTTTGTGGTCTGGCAGCCGAGCGCCGCCGAGATTGCGAATGCGAGTGTGAGTGTTTTGCGGCTCATCGTGATTCGGGAAGGAGGCGAGGCGATAATACGCCACGCCGGCCCGTTGAGGAAGCGTGGCGGTCCCGATACTTTCCGAGAGCCGTTGGAGGGTTGGCAGAATGGCTATTGCACCAGTCTTGA
>DATEDH010000002.1:0-7780 GCA_035281765.1 Gemmatimonadaceae bacterium | reverse complement strand
CGTGCAGATTCTCTCCGATACAGGATGGGCCTCGGTTGGATCGAAAGCTGCCCGGCCCTCGAAGCCCGCGGCCGCTATCCCGGAAAGCCCATCGGTACGGCATTTCGAGAGAGATGGCGCCCAGACGCATATAGTCTTTGGATCGTCGACCGTGGCCCACGGGGACACGCGGCGGCATGCCCTGGGTCTTGTCGCCATGCTCCTTGGAGGCGGCATGAGCTCGCGGCTGTTTCAGAGGATCCGCGAAGACCTCGCCCTGGCGTATTCGGTCTACACTTTCCAGTCGTTCCATCGCGATTCGGGAAATCACGGCATCTATGTCGGCACGGCTCCCGAGACTGCGTCCCAGGCGGCCGATGCAATTCGCGATGAGCTTTCCCTGATTTCCCGGGACGGTCTTTCCGATGATGAGCTTGCGGCTGGAAAAAGCCAGCTAAAGGGGCAGATTACACTCTCGCTCGAAAGTGTTTCTTCTCGAATGTATCGCGCCGCGGGTGTGGAGCTTTACGACGAGGAATACAGAACGCTCGACGAGCTGCTTGCGCTCGTAGATGGCATTACGCAGGAAGCTGTCACGGAGGTCTCGCGCGAATTTTTTGCGCCTGAGCGACAGACAGTTGTAAGCCTTGGTCCGCGCGCGGCGTGGTAAGTGCGCGAAGAAATTCAACTCAAACTTGAAGACTAAAGAAATGAAGATCGGCGTTCCGAAGGAAATAAAGACAAATGAGAATCGCATTGCGCTCGTTCCCGCTGGTGCTGAAGCGCTCATCGCGGCAGGCCACAGCGTGCTCGTTCAGAAGGGCGGAGGCGAGGGAAGCGGTTTCTCCGATGATGATTACACAGCAGTGGGCGCGAAGATCGCTCCTGATGCTGCAGCGGTATGGGCCGATTCAGAGATGATCATGAAGGTGAAGGAGCCGATTGCATCGGAGTGGCCGATGATGCGAAAGGGTCAGACGATCTTCACCTATTTCCATTTCGCAGCAGATGAAAAACTCACGCGCGCGCACATGGACTCGGGCGCGACGTGCATTGCGTATGAAACTGTCGAGCTTCCTACACGCGAGCTTCCTCTTCTCACTCCGATGTCTGAAGTCGCCGGCCGAATGGCTGTGCAGGAAGGCGCGAAGTATCTGGAGAAGCTCTACGGCGGACGCGGCGTGCTGCTCGGCGGCGTTCCCGGAGTTCCTCCGGCAAAGGTCGTGATCCTTGGCGGCGGCGTGGTTGGAATCAACGCAGCGAAGATGGCAGCCGGCATGGGAGCGAAAGTGACCGTGCTCGACCTTTCGCTCGAGCGTCTCCGCTACCTTTCTGACGTGATGCCGGCGAACGTGACGCTGATCTATTCGAATCGTCACAACATCCTGGAGCAGATATCGACCGCAGATCTCGTCGTCGGCGCAGTGCTGATTCCGGGCGCGGTTGCTCCGCGGCTCATTCGCCGAGAGGACCTCAAGAGCATGCAGGCCGGATCAGTCATCGTGGACGTCGCAATCGACCAGGGCGGATGTGTCGAGACCATCAAGGCCACGACGCACGAGAATCCGACTTATGTTGTCGATGGCGTCATTCACTACGGCGTTGCGAACATGCCTGGTGGGGTTCCGAGAACGTCAACGCTCGCTCTTACCAACGCCACATTCCCGTATGCGCTCAAGCTTGCGAACAAGGGATGGAAGCAGGCGTGCATCGAAAGTGTTCCGCTCCGCAAGGGACTCAACATGATCGATGGAAAAGTCGTTTATCCCGCAGTCGCTGAGGCATTCGGCTTGCCTCTCTCCGACGTCGATTCTTTCCTGAACTAGTTACTGGTACCACCATGCGCTGGCCCTTCAAGACAACATCACTGTTCCCCGCCAACGCGATTGCCGTCGATCTCGGCACCGCGAACACGCTTATCTATGTGAAAGGCGAGGGGATCGTGCTAAACGAGCCTTCCGTCGTCGCGCTCGATCGCGAGACGAAAAAGATCAAGGGCGTCGGTCTTGAGGCCAAGCGCATGCTCGGCCGCACGCCGGAAGGAGTGATTGCTGTTCGTCCAATGAAGGACGGAGTGATCGCTGACTTCGATGTCACCGAGAAGATGCTCCGCTATTTCCTCGCGCTCATCATCGAGAACCACGTTTTCAAGGTGAAGCCGCGCGTGATTGTGTGCGTTCCTTCGGGAATAACCGAAGTGGAGAAGCGTGCAGTGCGCGATTCCGCTCTCGGCGCCGGCGCCAAGGAAGTTTTCATGGTCGCGGAGCCGATGGCGGCTGCGATTGGCGTGGGTCTTCCAGTAGAGACACCGACAGGGAACATGGTGATCGATATTGGCGGAGGCACGACTGAAATTGCAGTTATCGCGCTGTCGGGAATTGTGAGCGACACGTCCATTCGCACCGGCGGCGACGAGCTGGATACAGCGATCCTGCAGTCGATGCGAAAGAACTACAACCTTCTCATCGGTGAATCGACCGCTGAGCAGGTGAAGATTCAGATTGGCTCCGCATATCCAATCGGCGAGGAGCGCGAGATGGAAGTGAAGGGGCGCGACCTGGTTTCAGGAATTCCAAAGAGCGTTCGTATTCATTCGGCCGAGATCCGCGATGCGGTGCAGGAGCCGATTCAGCAGATTGTCGGCGCGGTTCGTCGCGCACTCGAGATCACGCCGCCGGAGCTTGCGGCCGATATCGTGGAGCGCGGAATCGTGATGACCGGCGGTGGTGCGCTGATTCGCGGTCTCGACGTTCTGCTTTCGCAGGAAACCGGTCTCCCTATTCACGTGGACGAGGATCCGCTAACCTGCGTCGTACGCGGGACTGGCCGGATTCTCGACGACGAGGAAAAGTACTGGTCAGTACTCGCCACCTGAGGGTTCTGCAGTGGCTCGCGCCATTCGAAGTACAAACAGTCGCGTAGATCTAATCGTGCTCGTCACGGCGGCGCTGCTCGCGCTCGTCGCGCGCGGCCTTCCCCCTAATCTTCGTGATCCTGTCGCAAGCTCGATGCGCAGGACATTCCTCGCGCCTCTCGTGATGCTTCAGGAGCGCGCGGAAGCCAGCCGCCGGTCGCTTCTCCTCGATAATGAACGAGTGGCGATTCGCGATTCTGTTGCGTTGAAGGCGATGTCCGTCAACGCTCTCGAGAGCGAGAACGATCGGCTCCGCCAGCTGATCGGACTTGGCGCAAGAGTTCGCTGGGGATTCGTTCCGGCAGAAGCCATTCATGGTCGCGGTGTTCGTGACGTGACGACGATGACTCTCACTGCAGGCTCCGTTGCGGGAGTCAGGCGTCTCAGTCCTGTCGTCTCACCGGAAGGCGTCGTTGGAATGGTGACGACCGTCGATCCGACAATGAGTGAGGCGATGATCTGGACCCATCCGGATTTTCGCGTGAGCTCGATGGCCGAAGACGGAAGCGCGTTTGGAATCGTGCAGGCGCACGAGGCGAGCGCGACGACTGGTTATCTCATGGAGCTGAGAGGAATTCCTTTCAGAAGCCAGCTAAAGCCCGGGCAGCTCATCGTTACATCGGGTATGGGCGGAGTGTGGCCGCGCGGAATTCCCATAGGGACTGTGATGTCTGAAGTTCGGAGCGCGGCAGAAGCGTGGGCGCGTACTTATCTTCTGAAACCAGTCGTTTCGCCTTCTGACGTTGGCGCGGTGATGATCCTCAAGTCCGATCGCGTATCCAAAGGGTTCGAGAACGTGTGGAGCAGTGTTGCGGCAGCGGAAGCTGCAGCGCAGCGCATTGTTGTCGCGGGCGATTCCGCAGCTCGCGCCGCGGCAATTGCAGAAGCGGCTGCACGGCGCGCGGCTCTCGACACGAGCGGCCGCAGCTCGGCGGCGCCTGCGCCGATTCCCGGCGGCTTGCCACCCGAGCTGATGCCCGATACGACGAGTCGTGCTCCAATTGCGGCGCCTCCAGCAGATTCGGCGGCGGCTGCGCAGGCGGCAGCGAGGCGTGAAGCAGCACGGCGCGCAGCAGCGCGTCGCGATTCTGCACGAAGGGATTCCGCAGCGAGAAGGGATTCGATCGCTCCTCGCACGCCGACGCGAGGATTCTGATGAGTCTTGGAAGTATCGCACGAGCGCTCGCGACATTCCTCATTCTCGTTCTGCTGCATTACACGCTCCGGCCGCTGCTCGGCTGGCGTGCACCGATGGATTTTCTCGTTCTCGCGCTGCTGCTTGCCGCGATCAGGGTTCGTCCGGCCGCTGGCGCTCTGATCGGACTGGCACTCGGAATTGTCTCGGATTCGCTGACGCCTGATGCGCTCGGTGCAGGCGCGATCGCGATGACGATCGTCGGTTACCTGGCATCATGGTTGAAGGCAGTGTTCTTCGCGGACAACATCGCGTTGAACGCTTTTTTCTTCTTCCTCGGCAAATGGGTGTTCGACGTCATATACTTCGTAGTTGAGCACCGGCTGCTTGGAATCGAGCTGGTACAGCAGCTTCTTCTGTGGTCGCCGCTCTCGGCAGCCGCAACCGCGGTTGCCGGTGTCGTCCTGTTGTTCGTTATGCGGCCGCTGCTGGAGCCGGCGAAGATATGAGTTTTCATCCAAATGACATCGCGCGAAGAACCCGGCTGAGCTCATATGCGCTGCTCGGAGGCTTCTTTCTCCTGCTGAGCGCGTTTTTCAATGCGCAGGTGCTTCAGTCATCATTCTATAGAAGGGCTTCGGAAGAGAATCGACTCAGGGCGATTCCGCTGCCCGCGCCGCGTGGAATCATTTACGACCGGCGCGGAGAGATCATAGCGGAGAATCTTCCCGCCTATTCCGTCTCGATGACTGCGCCGCGGGCGGACTCCCTTGAGGCCTCGCTGCGAAAGCTGCAGCCGACGCTTCAGCTGACCGAGAACGATATCAAAAGTGCGATGCGACGATATCGTCGCGCGCCAACGCGCCCGACTGTAATTCTTCCCGATGCATCGATCGACGTCATATCGGTGCTCGAGGAGCATCGCATCGACTATCCGCGGTTGATCATTCAGTCGGTGCCGAAGCGGTTTTATCCGGACGGGGCAGTCGTCGCGTCGTTCGTTGGATACACCGGCGAAATCACCGAGACGGAGCTGAGCGATCCCAAGTACGAAGGGTACAAGCCGGGCCAGATAATCGGCAAAGGCGGGCTAGAACGGCAGTACGAATCGATACTGCATGGCGAGGAAGGAGAGAGGTACGATCTTGTCGACGCTCGCGGACGACCTGTGCGTGGAGTTGGTGAGCGGCCCGACAAGGTTCCGGTGGCGGCAAAACCTCTCAAGACCAACATCGATCTCAGTCTTCAGCGATTCGCTGCGTCACTTTTTGGTGATTCACTCCAGGGCGGTGTGATCGCGCTCGATCCCAAGAACGGCGCGGTGCTCGCGTTGTACAGTCACCCGAGCTTCGATCCGAACCGGTTTACGGGCGGAATTCCGATCGACTATTGGAAGGAGCTCAATACCGATCCGCGTCGCCCGCTTTACAACAAAGTGATTCAGGGAACGTATCCGCCTGGTTCCACGTGGAAGCTTGCGACGTCAGCGCTTGGTCTCGAGAAAGGCCTCGTCACGATGAAGACGCACATGCCGATTTCGTGCAGCGGCGGAATGCAGTTTGGCCGCCGCTATTTCAAGTGCTGGGAAAAGCGCGGGCACGGAAGTGTCGATCTCGCTGGAGCAATCACGCATTCGTGCGACGTGTATTTCTATCAGCTCGGGCTCAAGCTTGGTCTTGCTAATCTCGTCGCCGGCGGGATTGATCTCGAGTTCGATAAGCGCTCAGGAATCGACCTGCCGAATGAGATGCGTCCGCGCTTCCCAACCCGCGACTATAAAGCGTATTACAACAGGTTGTTTGGGAATAACTGGAGCAATTCGGAAATTCTCAACCTGTCGATCGGGCAGGGCGCAAATTCGCAGACAGTCGCGTCGATGGCGAAGTTCTACACTGCGCTTGCGAACGAAGGGACCTCGTCAACTCCGGAGCTCGTTGCAAAACAGCCCGAGAAGAAAAAGATCATCAACCTCACTCCGGACCAGTACGAGGGACTGCGGCACGCGATGGCAGGTGTGACCTCAGCTGGTGGTACCGCCGCATCGGCGAACATCAAAGGTCTCGTGATTGCGGGTAAGACCGGCTCGGCTCAGAACGCGCAGAATCGCAACAAGGATCACGCATGGTTTGTCGGATTCGCGCCGGCTGACGATCCGAAGATTGTCGTTGCCGTATTTCTCGAGTTCGGTGAGCACGGCTACTTCGCCGCGCGCGTCGCATCGAAGGTGATCGGCAAGTATCTCGGTTACGGTGGAGAAGTAATCGCGAACACCGAAGGCGGCTGATGCGCCGGGTTGTAGCAGATTATCCACTCGTTGTAACTGCGCTGCTGCTTTCGATATTCGGCGTGGCAATGGTCTATTCCGCCGGCCAGACAGACACGCCGACTGCGGTTGCGCGCGTTTACAAGTCGCAGCTCGTATGGCTCGGCATCGGGATTATCGGTGCCTATGGGATTTCCCGCTCATCGGTCCGGTTCATCGAGTGGCTGACGCTGCCTGCGTACATACTTTCTGTCGCTCTCCTTGCACTGACACTCGTCGGACTCGGAGCAGGCGCGGGAACCGCGGCGTCGACAAAGAGCTGGCTTGCAATTGGCGGCGTTCGCATTGGTCAGCCATCCGAGCTTGCGAAGCTGACAGTAGTGCTGATGCTCGCAGCAGTGCTTGCTGCGCGAAAGGAACCGCCAAAATCCCTGCTCGACCTATGGAAGCCCGCGCTCATTGTCGGCATTCCATGGCTCATCATCATGATGCAGCCCGATCTTGGAACGGGCATTGTGTTCGTTGGAATTTTCTTCGGCATGCTGTACTGGTCGGGAGTGTCGTGGCCGCTGCTGCTGCTGCTTGGAAGCCCGGTGGTGAGTCTCATTCTTTCGTTCAGCACGGGAATGTGGGGCGCGTGGTTCCTCGTTCTGCTCGCGCTGATCCTGTACTATCGGCCGTATCTCATTGAAGGAATCATTCTTCTCGCAGCGAACATCGCGACGGGAGTCGTTGCGCCGATTCTGTGGGAGAAGCTTGCGCCGTATCAGCAGAACCGGTTGAAGGTCTTCCTCGATCCATCGGCTGACCCGCGTGCCTCAGGATATCACGTCATTCAGTCGAAGATCGCGATTGGATCCGGCGGGGTTTTCGGCCAGGGCTTCACGATGGGGACGCAGAAGCGGCTCGCATTTCTTCCCGAGCAGCATACTGACTTCATCTTCGCGGTTGTCGGCGAGGAGACAGGATTCCTCGGAGTCACGGTCGCGCTAACGCTGTTTCTCGTGCTGTTCCTTCGCATTACTCGCATTGCGGGGCGGGCAAACGATTCGTACAGCTCGCTCGTCGCTTTTGGATTGATGGCAAGCTGGTTCGTGCACGTGCTGGTCAACGTTGGAATGACGTTGAACCTGATGCCGATCACCGGCATTCCACTGCCATTCTTCTCGTACGGTGGTTCTTTCATGCTGGCGTCGTGGCTCGCAATCGGAGTTCTGATGCGAATCTCCGGCGAAGGCCGAGGCAAGGCTGCTTTCAAGGCTAGCTGAATTCCTCATCAGCAGCATCTGACGCCCTAGCCAGCGTAGAATCTGACGACCTAGCCACGTAGCATCTGACGACCTAGACACGGAGTGACGGAGTAACGGAGTCCGCACGGAGTTCCTTTGGGGAACTACGGAACTACGCAACTGCTGCTACCTGCTGTCTGCTGCCTGACTCCAGCAACAGCTACCTGCTACCTGCTACCTGCTAACAGCAGAAAAAAAAC
>DATEDH010000001.1:0-12434 GCA_035281765.1 Gemmatimonadaceae bacterium | reverse complement strand
GACGTGTGCGCCACCCATCAACCACACGTTCTTTCCTTTTCCCTCGCGAAGTCGCGCAGCGATTGATTCAGCCGAAGCATTTTCTACTGCGGCTCCGGGAATACCATATGAAGGCAGCGTTCTCGAGAGAACGATGTTCTTTTTTCCTTCGACCAGTGCGCCGCCAATCTGCTGGCCGACTTCCCACGTAACGCGCCCCATCACTACAGTATCGACCGATCGCAGGAACGACGGCATTCCGTATTCATCTGCGGGGCGGGGCCTGTCGAGCCAGGAGACATCGCCGTCGGGCCGTGCGATGAATCCATCTGCGCTCGCAGCCAGATAGGCGATGATTTTTTTCACGACGAGCTGATCGTCTGAGCCGATCGCGCTTCGTTCACAAGAATCTGCTGTGTTGCCGGACCCGTCGCACTGCGGCGCTCATATCGGCCACCCGGCAGCAAATCCCAGCCGGTGGGATCATCGACATAGAGCTGAAGAATCCTGCCGAGTGTTTCGAGATGGATCGGATCCTCGACACGTGCGAGCAGCTCGACGCGACGGCTCAAGTTGCGCGGACGAAGATCTGCGGAACCGAGGAACGTTTCCGGTGAGCCTGCATTATCGAATCGATAGATGCGTGAGTGCTCGAGAAACCTTCCAACAACGGAGCTGACATGAATGTTAGTCGAGACTTCAGGAACACCCGGGCGTAACGTGCAGACGCTGCGGCATACGAGGCGTATATCGACTCCGTCCTTTCCTGCCGCAATCAGTGCGCGAATGACGCCGGTGTCTGAGAGCCCGTTCATTTTCGCAACGATTCGAGCTGGTTTGCCTGCCCTCGCATGCGCTGCCTCGCGCTCGATCTTGGCGATGAGCGAGTCCTTCATTTGATACGGTGCAGCAAGTGAGCCGCGTGAAAGTCCACTCGGAGGAATCGACCCTCCAGTCAGTCCATTGAAGAGATCCGCGATGTCTCCAGTGAGCGAATCGCGAGCGGAAAAGAGGCTCAAGTCGGTGTACTCGCGCGCAGTGCGGCTGTTGTAGTTGCCGGTTCCTACATGCGCGTAGCTTCGCAGCTTTCCATTTTCACGGCGCGTGACGAGCGCGACCTTCGCGTGATTCTTGAAGCCAACCAGCCCGGACACGACATGCCCGCCCGCTTTTTCAAGCTTGCGCGCCCATCCCACGTTGCGGCCTTCATCGAATCTCGCCTTCAGCTCGATGAATGCGACGACCTTCTTTCCGTTCTTCGCGGCATCGATCAACGCCTCCGCAACTTTCGACGAGTTGCCGATGCGGTACAGCGTGATCTTGAGCGTGGTGACGTCGGGATCATCGGCCGCGTCTCGCAGGAATCTCCCGACAGTCTCGTCGAATGAGTCGAACGGATGGTGAAACAGAAGATCGCGCGCGGCAATCGTGTCGAGCATGGATCCCGGAAACTGCGGCTCCACCGGCTCGAACCGCGGAAAGAGGTATTTGTCGTGGTCCGGCAGCTCGAGCCCCATCAAAGTCCGGAGATCGATGAGACCATCGACGTCGTGAATGTCGGACGCGTCGAGGCCGATCAAGTCACCCGAATCGCTGCGAAGGTTGCTCAATAAAAGGTCGCGCACAAACTCCGGCATCTCGCGTTCGACTTCGACGCGGACGCCGGGATTCATTTCGCGCTTCTTG
This sequence comes from Gemmatimonadaceae bacterium, assembly GCA_035281765.1. Taxonomy (GTDB): domain Bacteria; phylum Gemmatimonadota; class Gemmatimonadetes; order Gemmatimonadales; family Gemmatimonadaceae; genus UBA4720. The sequence continues at coordinate 10,769 of DATEDH010000001.1, read as the reverse complement.
GTCGCGTCGTCGACTGCATCGATGAGATCATCAGCTTCTTCTTCATTCAGCGCGAGATCCCCACCACGCGTGACACGGAACACGTGGACGCTCTCGACACCGCCCGATGGATATACCAGGTCGATATTCGAGCGAACGATTTCTTCGAGAGTGATGTACTGGTGATCTCTTCCTGGAACGGGCATCAGTCGCGGCGAATCATCCGGCAGCTCGAGCTCCGCAAGATGAAGGCGGCGGGTTTCGGGATTCCGCATAACGACAGCCAATGCGAGCGAGAGGTGCGGAAGGTGCGGCATCGGATGACCCGGGCTGAGCGTCATCGCCATCGGAGTGAGCGACGGATAGATCTGCTCGCGGCATGTGTCGCGCAGCGACTCACGCTGCGAGGCGTTCAGGTCCGGCCACTTCACGATGCTGACACCGATCTTTGTGAGCTCACGCAGGCAGTCGGCAGCGCATGCGGCCTGTCTTTCGGTTATCTCCGCAACCGTCTCGCGAATGAGGCGCATCTGCTCGCCACGCGTAAGCCCGTCATCGCACTGTTCTTCGGACTGCTCGCGTGCGGCGCGCCGCAGGCCCGCCATGCGGATCATGAAGAACTCGTCGATGTTCGCGCTGACGATTCCCAGAAATTTCAGCCGCTCGCCAATCGGATTCGATTTGTCCTCTGCAATAGCCAGGACGCGTGAGTTGAACGCGAGAAGACTCAGCTCCGGATTGAGAAACTCTCCGCGATCCGTTCCACGTCTTCGGAGATACTGAGCACCGGCTTCAGCCGGAGTTGCATCCCCCGCTCCTTTCCACCTGAGCAGCAGCTCTGCCCGGTCACGCGATCCTTCGCGCGTCGGCCGCAGGTGGTGAGTTGCTTCCATTGCGCGCACAAGATCGGCGACAACCACCTCGCTGCCGTGCCGGTAATGGACGCAAAGCTGGTAGAGGTGCGCGGAGATCCCATCGCGACGGGCAACCATGGAATCGTAGTGGATTTCGGCACGTGGACGTCGCAGCCAGTCCATGCCTGCATGCCGCGTGATTCGCTCGACCTCGACTTCCAGGCGCACCAGAAGCGTTGCCGGATCCAGAAGCGCGCTCAAGCGACGTCCGGCGGTTGTCTGCTCTGCTATCGCCTGTGAGACAGTCGATGACTGAACATCGGAATCGACGACCACCGGCTCCGATTTGGAATCGCCTTCGATGCTGAGCGAGAGCGTACGCGTGTCGTCCGCGCGAATACGCAGACGACAGACGATTCCCCGCTTTCGCAGGGAGTCGTCGAGTGTGTCGAGATATAGGTCACGGTGCTGCGAACGACGAGGCGGCGACGCATCGAGCGCTGCCGGCAGTGGCGCAGCTGCAAGCTCCCCGAGATGCCGCGCGGAGCGTATCTCGAAGCGCCAGTTCAACGGGTCTTCACGCAGTCTTCCGAAATCTCCTTTCTGGCCCGCTTTGCATCGTTGATGGTCTTGTAGAAATCATCGTAGTACTTGAGAGTCTCATCTACAATCCGCGGCTTCATCAGCTTGCCGATGTCGTCTGAATAGAGTGCATAGATGGCGTCCTTCCGATCGTTGAACGTCTTGTACGCCTTGTCCCATTCTTCCTGAGGAACACAATAACCACGATACAGCCGCTGGCGAACCTTCTGGATCGAAAGTTTCGGATCTACCGACGCATAGGGGATGTTGATGGCGCCGGCGAAATCGAAATCGTACGCGACAGGAATGAAGTTTCCCGTGACGAGCGATACCAGCTCCATGTTGTGCAGCGCGTAGATCGACCAGTCCGTATTCCCAATGAAGTACTGAAAGAGCGGCGCGAGCGCATCGTGATAAGGATCGAGATCCTCAGGAAGCGCGCCCTTGAGATCCATGATCGGGCCACCGTTCCGCGCTGCCATCGTCTCCGGCTCTTCGAGAAGAATTCCAAGCCTCTTTGCATGGACTTTGCCGCTCGCACTATCCGCATAAGTGATGCGGAGTACGCGCATGCGATGGCTGGCAGGCGTCAGCAGATTGTAAATGCGGTAGAGCTGTGCCTCCTGCAGAATGTACTGCTCGTGCTCATCGGTATCCTTGCAGTAATTCACGAGCTTGGGCTTGTCGATTCCCTGAAGCAGCGTGCCTTTTGTAATCTCGCTCTTGAAGTTGATGCGGAGCGGCGGAAACTCGCAGTTCTTGAGGCGCCAGATGCCACGAGTGCGTATCATGGCTGGAACCTGCACTACCTTCCCGTCCGCATCCGTGTAGCTGAACACGGCGTTGCGCCACGGCGCCTGGTCCTGCTTGTCGCCGCGAATACGCTTGATGTTGGTGGTCAGCGTGATGTCGATTGGCTGGACGCCGGTGAAGAACGCCTCCGAAAGCTTTGCGCGCTTCAGCGCTTTTTGATGATCGGCTTCGGCCTTCTCTTCGGCCGTCATCTCCTTCTCGTTCTTCTTTGCCTTTCCCTGTGCTGTCGCTGTGCCAGTGACGAACACTGTGCCAAGGGCAATGGCTAGCAGGATGGCGATTTTCCGTGCGATGCTTGTCATGGTTCCCTCACCTTATCTCGGCGTCCACCAATCCTGAGCCGCCGGCCGTTCGGGCGAGCGTCAGGAGCTCATCGTTTTGAATCGCTTTCTTTGGCTTTATGTAATAGTCGATCGAGCTCACACCTTCAGTGTCGATCGAGATCGAGCCTGCCTTCCATTCGCGCGCGAATTCTCCGAGCACGAGGTCGAGTCCCCGCCGCGTAGCATCGACTTCGCGGGTTTTTACGCGCAGAATGATCTCCGCAACGTTCTCGGCTTTCTTGCCGCCATCGTTGTGCGCGCGCTTGAGCGCGCGTGCAGCAAGACCTTCGAGCTGCTCTCGATTCATGTTCTTCAGGACTTCATTGTCGATCTGCGCGACGAACGTTCCTGTTCGCGCGAGCTCTCTCGCTCGCTTGAGACGTTTCGCTGCAATACTTCCTTCGAGCTCGATCGGCGAATTACCGAAGTCCGTATACCATAGAATGAGAATCGTCGCATTGAACAGGAGCGATATCACCGTGGCAACGGGAATGTCCACAGCGGATGCGAGTCCGACTCCCGTTGCGAGGAACACGTACACCGCATCCTTACTGTCGTCGAGCGAATTCCTGAATCGAACAGCCGCGACAATTCCGCCGAGGCTGAATGCGAGCGCGAGACTGTTCTTGACGAGGATCACGACGCCTGCGACTACCAGCGGCAGGATGATCATCAGCTGCACGACTGACTGCTGATATCCGCGCTTGGCTCGCGTAAGCTGATAGATCCACGCGACAGGTAGAGACAGCAGGATCGCAGCGAGCATCGCTGCGCCAACCGCTTCTGATCTTCCCGATTCGTTCAATGTCGACGCAGCGAGCAATTCCGATTTGCTCGCGCCAACAGGCGGTCCCGGATTGAGCATGGTGTCGAGCCCCATCGCTGCAAATCCTGGAACTGAAGGGATCTTGTTGAGCAGCAGCCATTCCAACACGATGAGTATCGTGTAGTAGATGACAACTTTGAGAACGACACGTGTCGCGGGAGACAGGAGCGTCCCCGCGGGTCGGTTCTCCATCAGGAGCTCTCCTTGAGGTGGATTTTCCGGCAACCCGGCCAACTGAGTGTTTAATAATCGCTTTGCCGGTTTGGTCGCGCCATATGTTGCTGTGAAGGTTCCCGACGGACAGATTGGCGCATGCTGAAATTCCTCACACTTCTGACGCCCCTTGCGGCTGCAGCTGCGGCCGGGGCGCAGTCAGCTCCAATGTCTCCCCGCCCGACCCTGGTGGTGATGATCACCATCGACGGATTTCGGGGCGACTATCTCTCCCGATTCGGCACCCAGTTCAATGGCGGACTGGGGCGGCTGATAAACCGCGGTACGTGGTTCACCAATGCGCATCAGGACCACGGAATAACCGAGACGGCGCCCGGACACGCGAGCCTTCTGTCCGGCCGGTTCCCACGATCCACAGGGATTGCGGCCAACCGCGTCGGAGTGGCTGATCCCAATTCTCCGCTGCTTGGATTTTCGGGCGTTATGGGTGCGTCACCCGAACGATTCAACGGCACTGAGCTGTTTGACTGGATGAAATCGGCTGACTCCAAGGCACGCGCGCTCTCCGTATCGTCGAAGGACCGCGGTGCAATTCTCCCCATCGGAAAATCGAAGCAGCAGGTCTACTGGTATCCCGGCGACGGCGATTTCACTACGAGCAGGTACTACGCGAAGGAGCTGCCCGACTGGGTGAACAAGTTCAACGCGCGGCTGCTGCCGCAGAAATACGCGGGAAAACCGTGGACGCCGCTGCTTCCCGACTCTGCCTACAAAGAGCCGGATGACGTTTCGTTCGAGGGAGGCGGAAGAAACAATGTCTTCCCGCAGATGATGCCCACCGATCCGGACCAGGCGGCGAGCTACGTCCGCGCAACGCCATACATGGATGAGCTGATCGTGCAGATGGCGCTCGAAGGCGTCACCGCGATGAACCTCGGCAAAGGCCCAGGCACCGACCTGCTCGCAATTTCGCTCTCGGCTACTGATGCAGTGAATCACCGTCTCGGCCCCAACTCGCGGGAATCACACGATCAGGTGCTGCGTGACGACAAGACTATCGGAGTCTTTCTCGATTCGCTTTTCAAGCTGCGCGATTCAACGCGGGTTGTTGTTGTTCTCTCCGCAGATCACGGCTTCACGCCGATTCCGGAGCTTGCACCTGCTGATGCGAATCCGCATCCGACACGCGCCTCACTTGCACCAGCTCTCGCTGCAGCGCGCGCAAAAATGCGGGCAGCCGGAGTTGACACTGCAGCCATCGACGTCGATCAACAGATAGTTCTGATGGATCGCGAGGCTTTCAAGAGGAAGAAGATCACGCCCGAGGCCGTGCTCGATGAGCTGGAAAACGCAGCGAAGCAGATTCCTGGAATTGCCAGAATCGATCGGTTCTCAAAAATCCTTGCTGACACTGCCACTGATCCAATCGCGCGGCGATGGTCACACCAGTTCCCGGTAAACAGCAACGTCGAAATGGTTGCGACACTGACACCGGGAAGCTTGTGGGGTACTGGACTCGTCGCATCGCATGGCAGTCCATATGACATGGACAGCAACGTGCCGATTGTGTTTTACGGCCCGGGAATTCCGTCGCAGCGGCGAAGTGAGTTCGTGCGGACTGTAGATATCGCGCCGACGCTTGCGGCTCTCCTCGGCATCAAGCCGCTGGAGAAACTCGATGGAGTGCCTCTCAGCTTGAGATAAACGAGAGAACGACGTGCTGTCAGCTATCGGCAGCACGTCGTTCGTTCGTTACGTCCTACCTGGTCCAGCCAAGCGTCTTGTCGATAGTGCCCGTCGATACTGAGTGATAGGTAGGACGCGCACGCGCATATATCCTCATCGCCATCGCTTTTCCCCAATCTGTCTTCGCAAGGTCAGCATATAGAGGCGCGACAAACTTGCGGCGGCCTTGTGACGTCAGGAAATGCTCGAGAGCAGCAAATGCCGGCTGATAGCGATTCCTGATCGCAATACGAAGCCATTCGAAAAGGATTTCCGAGTTGCCGCTCTGGGAGAGCTTGAATGTGTTGTCGAGCTCGGCAAGCCGGTTCGCCGGTATCGTATCGGGAAGAGCGCGCAGGAAATGCAGCCACTCCTGCGTCGACCAGTCCTTCGTCGAAAGCGCGCTTGCGGCTCCGCCCGCTTTCCATCCTTCAACCTGTTTTTCAACTGCCGCGAACACGGTCGAGCTGATCGGAGGAATGTTCGCTGGTACTCCCGGCTCGTATATCCACGCCTGGACGTTGATCTTCTGTGCTTCTTCTGGTGTGAGCAGCCGTTCCTTCATGTACGCGAGCATTCTGTCGGAGCTCATCGGCTGGAATGCGAAATGGTCGAAATACTCTCGCAGGAACTTGTCGAGCCGCTCACGTCCCACGACTGACTCAACCGTCTGAAGAAACGCCGCACCTTTTTCGTAAGCGATATCGGTCATTCCGATATCCGGGTCGCGATCTGCCAGATCGAGATGAAGCCGCGTATCCGCCGCCTGGGCGCCGCCGGCTTCCGTTATTCCAGCGTCCATGTCCTGGCGTCCGAGGAGCCGCAGCATGTCGGCGTATTCCTTTCCTCTGAGCTCCTCCATGATTCGCGTCTCGATATACGTCGTGAATCCTTCGTTGAGCCAGAAGTCGTTCCACGTCGCGTTCGTCACGAGATTTCCCGACCACGAATGCGCGAGCTCGTGTGCGACGAGACTCACGAGTGAGCGATCGCCTGCCAGAACTGTCGGCGTCGCAAAAGTGAGCGTGGGATTCTCCATTCCGCCGTACGGGAACGACGGCGGCAGCACGAGAAGATCATACCTCCCCCATCGATACGGACCATAGAGCTTCTCCGCAGCAGCGATCATCTTGTCGACTTCGACGAATTCATTTGCGGCCTTATCGACAACCGATGGCTCAGCGTAGACACCGGTGTTTTTTCCAATCGGCCTGAACGCGATGTCACCAACTGCAAGCGCGATCAGGTACGGCGGTATCGGATGCGTCATGCGGAAGCGATACACACTCAATCCCGCGGAATCCTTCTCACCGCCGATGCCGACGTGCTCCGCACTCATCACGGCGTTCATTCCATCGGGAACGTGCACTGCAGCATCATAGGTCTGACGAATTCCGGGTCCATCCTGCGTCGGCACCCAGGTGCGGGTCAGAATCGCTTCGCCCTGCGTGAACAGGAACGGAGTCTTTCCGCCAGCCGTCTGCTCCGCAGTGAGCCACTGAACCGCGGCGGCGTCGGGGCTCGTTCGATATGCGACTACGATCGTATCCGAGTTCTGTGGAAGCGCAATCGAGAGCGGCGACCCGAGAAACTCGTTTGCAGGTCCGATATTGTACCCGAGTGAATCTCCAGTCGAACTTTTTACGCTCGTGATCTCGATATCGCGAATGTCGAGAACGACGCTGTCCGCATTGGCGGCTTTCTGAACAGCGAGTCGTGCCGTTCCGGTAATTCGCTTCGACGCAAAATCCGGAGTGAGATCGAGAGATACGTGCGTCACTCGCGCTTTCTCCGGCTGCGCATATGAATGAGAATCATGTGGCAGCGCAGGAAGTTTTGAATCGAGGTCTGACTGATTCTGTGTTTCGGTGCAGCCAGAAAGCATCGCGGCAATGAGCACGCTGCCCAGCAGATTCCGGTTGTGCATTTTTCGATGGGAAGTTTTCGGTTTACGGGGCAATAGCAGTGCCGCCCGGCAGTGCTCGCGCGCTGCAGTAGAAACGTATCAAACCGCACCTGTCGGCGGCATAGTCAGCTCGTACTCTGTCGAAGCGGGGACGACGCCCGTATCTTCGCACAAAATCAAATGGTTATAGCAATCTCTTCCTGGTATTCCCGGCTGCGTCATGCATCGACGCTCATCGCAGCGGTTGCCACTCTTACCGGCTGCGCAACAGTACAAGGCACAGCGCGCGAACAGCCGCTTCGCGCAATGACGTACAACATCCAGTACGGCAACGAAGGTATCGATAGCGTCGCCGACGTAATTCGCGCGGAGAAGCCGGATATCGTCGGACTTCAGGAAGTGGATGTTCACTGGGCCGATCGGAGCGCGTACATCGACCAGGCCGAGCGTCTCTCGAAGCAGACGGGAATGGCAGTCAGGTTCGCGCGAATCTATCAGCTTCCCAACGCCGATCCCTCCCGGCCTCCGCGTGAATTCGGCGTCGCGATCCTCAGTCGCTATCCGATTGTGAGCTTCACGAATCACACGATTGCTCGATTGTCGACGCAGGAAGAGAACCCGGTGCCGCGCCCGTTGCCTGGATTACTCGAGGCGGTGATCGACGTGAATGGTACGAGCGTACGAGTCTTCAATGTTCACCTCGACTATCGTCGCGATCCCGCCGTGCGTGCCAGGCAGGTCGAAGAGATACTTGGCTACATCGGGGACAGCACAGTTCCAACGCTTCTGTTTGGCGATCTCAATGCGAGGCCCGATGCACCGGAATTGCAGCCGCTATTGAGCAAGCTTCACGACACCTGGCCGTACTCGGTCTCTCCGGGCTTGACCATGCCCGCGACCGATCCGACCGGAAAGATCGACTACGTCCTCACCTCAGGCGGATTTCGCGTGGTGAATGCGCGCGTTCCGCAGGTGCATGCGTCGGATCATCTTCCCGTGGTCGTGGATCTCATGATGAGCAGAAGCCGTCAATGAGGTGCATCATCTCCGTTTCTCTTTCGGTGGATACTTAGCCACCAGCCGCCGGACTGTGTTGATGTTTCGCCACGTGGCCTTGATGCCGAGCTCTTTCTCGAATTTTCCAGTGGCAAAGTTCGACTCGCTCTGCAGGACTCTGCAGATCCAGTAGACTTCGCTCCCATGCGTAGCGAAGCTCGACACGGCACTGTCGAACGCTTCGATCTTCTTCCTGTGCGCATCGCTCAGCTCGACATTCGTAAAGGCAACGTTGTATGCCGCACATTGCGACATCGCGTCCTCCGGAAACGGTCGATGATTCGCGATGGCGGCGATGTCCTCTTCGCTGCGAACGAATGTCGCTACCTCATATCCCAGTGCCGATTCAAGCGCTGCCTCGATCTTCCTCTCGAGTTTCGCGTTATTCGACTTCGGCGCCTCGAAAATCACGTTGCCGCTTGCAATGAATGTTTCTACCGACTTGAAGCCCATTGACTCGAACATCTTCTTGAGGTCTGCCATCTTCACGACGTGACCGCCAATGTTGATCGCCCTCAAAAACGCGATGTAGCGCATGCTATAAACCCATCTTTCTTACAAGCACCTTGAACCTGGGCTCGGCGCGGAGAGGATCCACGACAGGATGCACATTGAGGTATGCCAGCCAGCCGCGCCGTTCGCCATACGCCTTCTCTGCCCAGTCGATCGCGCGGTCGTTATCGCCCAGCGCGATATGGAGTGTCGTGAATTCAACGGCCGAGACGTAATCGGCCTGACTGCGCTTCTCGAGATCTGCCAGCACTTCCAACGCGTACGCGCGGTTACCTGCGCGCGCTCGCGCGAGCGCCAGAGTAGTCCGCGTGTAGCTCGCTGCTCCTTCGAGCTCGAGGGCCTCGCATAGAACGCGATCGGCCTCCTGATGGTCGTTCGCATGCGTGAGCACGAGTCCAAGGACACGATAACTCTCCTCGGCGAGCGGATTCATCTCGATCGCTCTCAGCAGATGATACCGCGCCTGCTCGAACCGCCTCGCATAGAAGTACACGTAGCCGAGCGTTCGACGTATCGAGACTGAACCGGTGTCGAGCTCCTGCGCGGTGTGCGCTTCGATCAGGGACTCTTCAAAGCGTCCCTGAGACGCAAGAAGAAACGAATACCACTGATGAGCGGTAGGGTAGCGCGGATCGAGCTCGAGTGACCGCCTGAACTCTGATGCAGCGGTGGTCCAGTCCCAATCATATATGAAAAGACTCCACGCGAGCGACGCGTGGGCCTCGGCAACAGTTTCATCGAGCTCGAGCGCCTTGCGTGCGTAGAATTTCGCTTTCGCAAATCCCTCGTGAACAGGAACACTGCGATAGTCGAGCGCGAGCGCATACGAATCGGCGAGACCTGTGTATGCAAGCGCGTAATCGGGATCGGCCTCTATCGCCTGCTCAAAAAATCTGATGCCTTCGGCGACCCCTTCCTGAGAGCGCTTGTTCCACGCAAAGCGTCCGCGGAGATAAAGCCCGTACGCCTGGATGTTGTTGGTGCCGCGGTTCATCGCAAGCTCCTGCGAGTCTCCGAACGATGTTGCGCGCAGCGTGCTCACGATGGTTCGCGCGATCTCGTCCTGAATCGCGAACACATCGTCGAGGCGGCGGTCGTATCGGTGCGACCAGATCAACACGCCGTTCTCCGTGGAGGTAAGCTGAACAGTGATGCGAAGATCCTGTCCCGAGCGGCGCACTGTTCCCTCGAGAACTTCCGACACGTCGAGCAGCGCGCCGATTGCTCTCACATCCTGTGGCTTTCCCTTGAGTGCAAAGACTGATGTGCGCGACGCAACACGAAGTCCTTCCACATTGGCGAGAGCATCGATCAGCTCGTCAGTTATGCCGTCGCTCAGATATTCGTTGTCAGGATCGGGTGATGCATTCACGAACGGAAGCACCGCAATGCTTCGCATCGCAGCGCCTGTGCGTCGCGAGGCAGAGCCCACCGGCTGCTGCAGTGCAGCTGTAAACTCGGCTACACGTGCAAAGCGGTGCTCAGGGAGTTTTGCGAGGGCCTTGCTCACTGCGGCTTCGATGTGCGCCGGAATCTCAGGCCTGATCGAACGGAGCCGCTTCGGCTTTTCCGTCACATGCTTTGCCATCACCGCGAGTGGCGATTTACCTCTGAACGGCGGAGATCCCGCGAGCATCTCGTATACAACGCAGCCCAGCGCATAGATGTCGGCTGCAGTGCCGATGTCATCTGCGCCCGACGCCTGCTCGGGACTCATGTATTCCGGAGTGCCGAGCGCGATTCCTCCCTTGGTTAGCGGCTCGTCGTCCGGACCTTTGCATACGTGCGCGATCCCGAAGTCGGCAAGCAGTGCGTGCCCGTCGGCGAACAGGATGTTCTCAGGCTTTACATCGCGGTGAACGAGCCCGTTTCGATGCGCGTAGTCGAGACCGTTGCCAACTTCATTCGCAATCCTGATTGCATCATCGATCGCGAGTCTTTGCTCGCGAGCGAGCCTGTCGCGCAGCGAGCCGCCCGCAACGTACGGCGAGACATAGTATAGAAGGCCGTTCGACTGT